>DFEW01000081.1:5005-5153 GCA_002369195.1 Christensenella sp. UBA3792 | reverse complement strand
GGCGACGACCTCGGCGCCCCGACACGGCAGCAAAAAAAGAACGGCTCCTGCATGGGAAGCCGTTCGAAGGATTCGGGGTGTGCGGCGTCAGTCCGCAAAGTTGTTGAAGTAGTTCTGGACGAGGACGATCGGGGTGCCCTTGTCGCCG
>DFEW01000081.1:4760-4926 GCA_002369195.1 Christensenella sp. UBA3792 | reverse complement strand
CGCACAGCGAGCCGATCAGGTCGGTGAGGCGGCGCGGGGTGGTGCCCTGCGAGTCCATGCGGCCCTTGAGGTCGCGTTCCTTCTCGCGGATGCGTTCGCGGATCGCCGCTTCGAGCGCCGCGCCGGAAAGGTCCTTGAACTCGTTGTCCGCGAGGTACTTGAGCTT
>DFEW01000081.1:0-4606 GCA_002369195.1 Christensenella sp. UBA3792 | reverse complement strand
GAACGCGCCGTCGCCGTAGACCATCGCTTCGACCTTGACGCCGGTGCGCTTAATGAGTTCCGCCTGAATCGCGTCCGCTACCTGCTGCGCGTTTTTCGGGAACAGCTTGATGAGGTTCTCCGTCGCCTTGTTCGAGCCGAGCAGACCGTAGTCGGGCTGGAAACCGGAGCCGTTGCGCGACGCGTTCATGATGTCGCACATCGTCAGCACCTTGCGCGCGCCGGCGTTCAGCAGGCGGCGGCGGGTGCGCTCGCGCTCATGGATATTGCAGCAAAGCACGTAGTCCGTCTCCTTGAGGATCGCGATCGGGTCGTTGGCGAACAGGATCTTCGCCTCCGCGCCCTCCTCCTCGATCAGCTCGCGGTAGTAGCGCACATAATTGACGCCGGTGAACGTGTGCTTCGGCTCGCCGAACGTGCAGACGAATTCCTCCTCGTTCAGCACGTCGGAATACGGGTTCACGCCCTTATCAAACAGCAGGTCCTCGTCGAACAGGTGGTTGCCCTCCTCGTCCGCCGGGTAGGACAGCAGCACCACGACCTTCTTTGCGCCGCGCGCGATGCCGCGCAGGCAGATCGCAAAGCGGTTTCTCGACATGATCGGGAACACGACGCCGACCGTATCGCCGAGCTTCTCGCGCACGTCCGCGGAGATGTCGTCCACCGTGCAGTAGTTGCCGTCCGCGCGTGCGACGACCGCTTCGGTCACCGCGACCACGTCGCGATCGTGCAGGGTAAACCCGTCGCGCTGTGCGGCCTCCGTGACCGCGTCCGCAACGATCTGAACCACATCGTCGCCTTCGCGCACGATCGGTGCCTTGATGCCTCTTGAAATCGTTCCTGCCATACGTTACATGCCTCCTATGGGAAATCAAAAAACAAATGATAAATTACTATAGAATGCCCGGTTTGTCAAGAGCTTTTTGGGGCAAATCGAGCAGGTTGTCGGGAAGGGCGGCGGAATTGCGTTCTTCGCGAGGGAACGATACGAAAGGATGTGACCGAGTGAAAATGCGGAGCGTTTTCGGCGAAATCATAAAAGAAGAGGCGAGCATTTCCGCCTCTTCTGCGTGCCGGTATTCCTTTCATCCATCATCGCCGCAAACGGTCTGACCCTTTCACGACAGTTCGAAGTGCACAGAGTATGCACTTTGCGTTCCATCTTACGCGCCGACCAGCGGGAGAAACTCCTGTTCGTTGCGCGTCGTGCTCGCCGCAAGCTCCGCCACCAGCACCTGCCGCGCGGTCAGATACATCTTGCGCTCGCCCGCCGAAAGCCCGCGTTCGCGATCGCGGCGCATCAGGCACTTGACCACGTCCGCCACGACCATGATGTCGCCGCCGCGGAGCTTGTCGAGGTTGTCGCGGTAGCGCTGATTCCAGTTGTCGCTCTCGGTCGAGCAATCGTCGGTCTTTAGAAAATCGATGACCTTCTGACAGGTCTTTTCATCGGCAAGGGACCGCAGGCCGACCTGTTCCGCCTTCAACACCGGTACCATCGCCGTCATCCGTCCGATGGTAAACCGCAGGCGATAATACTGCGCCGTATCGCCGAGTATGGTATGCTCCTCGATCGCTTCCACCACGCCGACGCCGTGCATCGGGTAGCAAACGAGATCGCCGATCTGAAACACGGGACTCCCTCCTTGCCGAACAATTTCTTAAGTTTATTATAACGGAAAAGAAGGCGTTCTGTCAAATAAAAAATTTACAATACCACAAGAATCTTTGTCTGTCAAGCGCTATTTTTGCATTCCTTACGGCTGTTCGGGCGAAGGCGCGGCGGTCGGCCGCACCGCGGGCGCGTATTCGTAGACCTTGCGAAGCCCCATCTTGCGGTCGTCGTGCGAATAGGTGACGAACTCGGTCAGGCAGAAATGCATCGCGTCGCTCGTCGAGCGGTAGTAATGCGCCCACAAAAAGCCCGCGCGGTAGAAGCCGAGCTCGTAAAGGATGTAGTTCACGCACGTCTGCGGCACACCGTTCGGATCGAGCGCGTAGGTGCCGTCGTAGGTGTAATCGTAGTACGGCACGCCGTTCTCCTCTAAGATGCCGTTGTACGTCAGGTGCTTCTTCACGTCGTCGTCGATGACCTTCGTGTTCTCGGCGATGTTCTTGTTCGGCTGCATCGACGCATTGACGTCCACCGCCGTGCCGAACGTGTGGTGGCTGATCGATTTGAGACTCGACGTGAACCGCGACACGTAGCAGCCGTTGTACTCGGTGATCAGCGCGATCGCGGGGATCACGCCGGTGTCGCCGTTCGTGCCGTGTACGCGCACGTAGCTCGTCTCGAGGTACTCGAACGCCTTCTGCATGTACGGAACCGCATCGACGTGCATCTTCCAGTCCACGCCGTTCGGATAGCCGGGGATCGTCGTGATGTAGGTCTTTTCCCAGTCCGGATCGGCGAGGATGTACCGTCCGTTGACCCACTGATAGCGATAGAGGAAGCGTTCGTCGTCCTTGAAGAACTTGAGCGCCTCGGGGTATGAATCCGGGAAGTTCTCGCGGCGGATCTGCTCCCACTCCTCGCCGACGACGTAGAAGCTGAGCTTGTACACCTCGATTTCGCGCGAGTCCCCGCACGACGCGGTGATGCGCAGGACGTGATAGCCGATCTTGAATTTATCGTACGGGATGCGGTCGACCAGCGACGCTTCGCCGTCCTTCGCCTCGCGCAGATCGAACGCGCCGCGCTTGCCGTCGGTGTTCTTGACCGTCAGACGGATCGGGTACAGTTCCTTATTGTTATGCGCGCAGCTGATATGCACCGTAACGCTGTTGATCGGGTAGTTCGCCAGGATCGAGCCGCCGAGGTCAAACCTCTCGCCGAGGTTCAGCACCGCGCCCTCCTCGGGCATCGGGTGCGCCGGGTCCGCGCGGAACGTCACCACCGGATCGGCGACCTGCGTTCTGCCGCCCTTGCTGCTGAGCGTGACCTTGTCGACGGTATCGTCGTATGCGACCGTGTCGCCCGTGTCCTCGAACTCCGGCGCCTCGTCGAGCGCCACCGTCTCCTCCGCCCCGCGTCCCGACAGCGCGATCACCACGATCAGCGCGACAAGCAGCGCCGCGCCGAGCAGCGACGCGAGCAGAATCTTTTGCTTTTTCGATAAGTCAGGCAGCTTCATGCCGTCCTCCATAGATGTAGATGATTCAGTATACCATAAATTGCGCGATTCGTAAAGCCGGAAGGCGCGCAAAAAAATATACAAAAATAGTTGCGATTGTGTGACAGTTCTGTGACGGTTCGTGTTGTATGATGAAGTCACAAAAGAAAAACAAACCAAACACACGGAGGAAACACCCCATGAAGAAGATGATCCCGATCCTGATTGCAGCCCTGCTGCTGGTCGCGCTAATCCCGACCGTCGCCCACGCGGACGAAGCGAAGCCGGCGAACAGCGACGCGCAGGTTCCCGAAATCCCGACGATCCCGATCGCTTCGATCCCGACATTCAAGATCGGCGAAATCGAAGTTCCCCGCGATGCGAAAGCCGAACAGGAAGCCGCCGAACGCATCCAAAAGCTGCTGAGCGGCGAAGAACCCCTCGAAAAAAGCGGCGAAACGCCGAACATTCCCCTGCTCAGCATCGTCCCGATCCCGACCATCGGCATCGACGAGCTGAACGCGACCGACATCAACCGTCAGCCGGCGGCATAATCCCCCTCAAAGAAATAAACATTGTGATATAAAGGAGTATAAAACCATGAAAAAGACCATTTCGATTCTAATCGTTTCCCTGCTCGCGGCAGCGCTGCTGCTCGTCGCGTGCAAAGCGCCGGCAGCAACCGTCGACACCCCCTCCGATGCAAAGCCGGCAGCCAACGGCACCGTGGGCGGCTGGACCGTCTTTGACGACAGCACCGCATACCCGATCCCCGACAAGGCGATGGACGCGTTCAACCGCGCGTCCGACGGATACGTCGGCGTCGGCTTCAAGCCGATCGCGCTGATCGGCACGCAGGTCGTCGCGGGCACCAACTACTCGATCCTCTGCCTTGCAACGCCGGTCGTGCAGAATCCGGTCAGCCACCTTGCCGTCGTGACCGTCTATGAGGACGTCAGCGGCAAGGCAACGATCAAGAACGTTGTCGACTTCGACCTCGGTCAGATTAAGGATGCAGAGACCGAGGCAGCCGATCCCGCGCTCGTCGGTGGCTGGGCCGTTCCGGAGGAATACAAGGTCATCAACCTGCCGGCAGACGCTGCAGTCGCGTTCTCCAAGGCGGCGAACGCCTATGAAGCCGGCACGCTCGAACCGCTTGCTCTGCTCGGCTCGCAGGTGGTCGCAGGCATGAACTACGCGGTCCTGTGCCGCGAGACGACGGAAGCCGGTTCGAACACGGTCGTCGCGTTCATCTACGCCGCGCTCGACGGCACCGCATCCGTCCTGTCCGTCAGCACCCTGAGCGGTGCAGACTTCAACGAATGACAGGCAGCACAACAAACAGAAGGGCTCTTCGCAGGAAGAGCCCTTTTTGCGCGGCATCGTTTGCATTGCGGGCTGCCGAGGTCGTCAGCCCCTACGGCGCTCATCCGCCTCCCCTTGTCATCCTGAGGAGCTTCCTTCCCCCCTGTCATCCTGAGGAGCGATCGTACG
>DFEW01000062.1:14468-19855 GCA_002369195.1 Christensenella sp. UBA3792 | reverse complement strand
GATGAAAAGCATCATGCTAAAATAATAGTGCTAACCTTTCATCGCGGTACGCAAAGGTCTTATATTTTTGCAATACACCCAGAAGACTATGATAAGTATGATGATATAGTGAATGACTTTCTTAAAAGCGCGTGGGGATCAGTTTCGATTGGAAGAAAGGAACCTCCATTTAGTAGAGAAAAGTAAAGCAACATCAAGATTTTTCTATTCCGGCAAGTTTCTGCTTGGATGATAAATCCATCTGCAGCAAGCGCACGTCCCGGCGCAGGAGGGTATCACCGCCGCATGGCGGTGTATACGTGCGCTCTTATGGAAAAAAGAGGCTTCCCCTTGAGGGGAAGCTGTCGCCAAAGGCGACTGATGAGGTGTTGCTTGCGCGAATCCGACACCTCATCCGCCTCGTTCCTCGGCACCTTCTCCTCAAGGAGAAGGCTTTTTTCGGAAAGGTTTAAAAACCGCCTCTTCGGGCGCTTTTTCATATGCGTTCCGGGATGCCTCACTCCTGCACGCGGACCGGCGGCGCGCCGAACGGAACGCCGTATGCGTCGTCCAGATCGATAAAGACCTCTCTGCTGTTAAGATCGCGTTCGCGCTTCTGTTCGCCGTCCCGTTCCTGCGCGGGTTTGTTCTTTGCCGTGTCCTTTTTCATGATGCCCTCCGATGCGCTCAATAGCCGGCATAGTCGAATTCGAGATACTGCCACTCGCCGTTCTCATCCTCGCCGATCGGGCAGACGGCGGTATGCGTCTCATGTGAGAGCGTTTCGTCGCAATAGGCGTCCCACAACGGGCGGAAATGATCGTCGTCCGCAACGTAGTCCGGATGCGGATGGTCCTGCGAGTAGTTCGAGGCGATCACGAAGTTTTTGCGTGGAAAGCCGCTCGCCTCGCGCTGCTCGTCGGTCATCAGAAAATACGCGAGAGAGCCGTGCTCGCAGATGCCGAACGTCGGGTCGATGTGGTAATTCTTCCCGTTGATGCGCACGTAGCTCCATTGATGCGCGTTGCCGCTCATGGTCGTCGCCTCCACGCCCGCCTGCATCAGCAGGTAGGAATACGCGAAGGAAATCTCCTGGCACACGCCCATGCCGGTGCGGAAGAAGCGGCGGCTGCTGATATCGAGACCGGACTCGCGATACATGCGGTCGTACGTCTCGTAGTCGTACTCGTAGTGCGTCGTGAAGTAGGCATACAGCGCGTAGCATTTTTCAAAGTCCGAATACCCGTCCGCAAGCGCGTCGTTCAAAATGCCCTCGATCTGCTCGCCGAATTCCGCGATCCGCACGCGCGCCTGCTCCGGTGATACGATGTACGTGAACTGCCCGACGCCGTCCTTCACCGAATGTTCGCGATCGTAGGCGTAATCGATCAGGTCCGGCAGGATCGGCAGGCACCGTTCGGGGAACTGCCCCATAACCCAGTCGTAGGTGTGCTGATCGGGACAGGCAAAGGTGTCCGCGCCCGCCAAAACCGCGTCGACCAAGCTGAACCATGCGTTGCACATCTCGCTGCCGAACACCTCCTCCATATAAACGGAGCAGACCTTCGGTTGAAATACGTAGTGTCCCTGCGGCTTGAGCGTCTCGACCGGCTCCGCATACGCGCCGTCGGTCATCGCCTCGTCGGCGGTGCGGACGAATCCTTCGAACGCCGTTCCCGTCTCGATCACGTCCCATTCGCTCTGCTCGGCGCGCAGCGTGTAGGTATCGCCGTCGCGGTAGAACGAAAGCGTCATTTTCGGCTGATCCTCGCCCTCCGTGCGGAACACGAGGCGATCGCCATCCACCGCGCCGGGCGCGTGCTCGATGACGACGAGCCGGTAGAGACTCGCGGCAAGCAGGTATTCGTCGCCGATCTTCGAGATGATCACGGTGTCGAAGCCGCCGTTTTCGTAGCAGCCGGCAAATGCGTAGCGCTGTTCCGCTTCCGGCGTCGGCTGTGCGGGGACAGCCGTCGCAACGGCGTCCGCCTGCGGCGTCGGTTCGGCCGCGGGCTGCGGTTGTTTGTCCGTGCAGGCGATCAGCAGCGCCGCCGCAAGCAGGACGGTCCAAAGTTTCTTCATTTCTTCTTTTCCCTCAATGTTTTCAAATATGCTTTGTGCGCATCCGTCACGCGATAGCTTTCGATCGCCTTTTGGATGGCCTTGTTGTGCACCCACGGGTCGAGCCGCCGCGCCTCGAAGTACGGGACGGTCGCATCGTACTGCTTGGCGAGCGCCGTTGCGAAGAACCACGCAACCATCATTTTGAGGTAGTAGTCCTCGCCCGGATTGGACGCCGCAAGGTCCAGATATTCCGCGCGAAAGTCCGCGTCGAGGAACTCGTTCATCAGCATGCGGATGCCGAACCGCGCCGTGTACACATGATCGGACGCGATCCATTTTTCCACGCAGGGCAACAGTCGCTGCCGGTTTTTGCGAAAGGCCTTCGGCGTCGCCTGATCCGACACCGGCCAGCAGTCCATGTACGGAAGAAACGCTTCCACGCCGCGCACGCAGGCGTCGAAGTCGCGCTCCGCCGACAGTACGAACATATGGATCAGATTCTCCTCAAAGTACCGGTGCGGAAGATCGCGCAGGAACGCGTCCCGATCCGCGCGCATATGAACCTCTTTTGCGATCACGCGAAGCTGCGGCGTGCGCACGCCGAGCATCGTGTCCGGCGCGATATTCGGAACAAGCTTTGCCTGAAAGTCGCGGTACGCCTCGTCCCGGTACGGCAGGAGCATTTCGTAAACCGTCATATTGCCTCCTATCTGTCAGCGCAGCACGTACAGCAGGATCGCCGCCGCCTGCAGAACCGTGCCGAGCAGTACGAACAAATGGAAGATCGAGTGAAACCAGCGTTTTTTGCTGCCGATCCCGTACAGGATCGCGCCGACCGTGTAGGCAATGCCGCCCGCCAGCAGCCAGTAGAACCCCGCCCGCGTCATGGTCTCGATCGTCTGCGGCACGGCGATGATGATCAGCCAGCCCATCGAGATATAGCAGATCATCGACAGCACGCGATACTTTCGAAGGTCGATCGCGGTCAGCGTGACGGTCAGCGCCAGAAGCCCCCATTCGAGACCGAAGCAGACCCATGCGAGCACCGGATACAGCGGACGGATGCCGTCAAGCAGGATCGGCGTATACGTGCCGGCGATCAGCGCATAGATCGTGCAGTGATCCAGCACCTGCATGATCTTCTTGCCGCGTCCCGGACGCAGTCCGTGATACACGCTGCTCATCGTGTACAGCCAGACCATCGACGCGCCGTACACGGACACGCTCACGATGCCCCACGCGTCGCGCCTGCGCGCGGCGAGCAGGATGCCGAACACGAGCACGGCGATCCCGACCGCCCCGCCCACGATGTGGGTGACCATGTTCATGATTTCCTCTCCGCGCGTGTAATCCGGAAGCTTTCGTTCGCCGATCGGCGTTCGTTTCATCCTCTTCACCTGCCTTCGCCCCAGTATACCACACTTTTCCCAAAAGACAACCGTCCGACCCGCAAACGCGGATCGGGCGGGAGGATCGAACAATTTCGTTCCGTCAAACCGCGGCGCATCGCGGGCGCGCGGCTTTGACCGGCTTATTTTCGCTCGAAGCAGAGCATGGTCAAATCGTCGAACTGCGGGGCGTCGCCGACGAACGCGTTGACGCTTGCGTGGACGCCCTCGAGGATCTGCTGCGGCGTTCCTGCGCGGTGCGCGTTCAGCGCGTCGAGCATGCGCTCCATGCCGAACATGGCGTTGTCGGCGCGCGTCGCCTCCGGCACGCCGTCGGTGTACAGGAACAGCTTGTCGCCCTGGTCGAGCTGCAGCTCGAAGTCGCGATACTGCACGCCGTCCATGCCGCCCGCGACGAAGCCGTGGCGGGTCTTATACAGCTCGAACGTGCCGTCCCTGCGGCAGACGGCGGCGTCGTCGTGACCCGCGTTCGCCGCGGTGACCCTGCCGGTCGACAGTTCGATGATGCCGAGCCAAAGCGTGACGAACATATCCGCCCGGTTATGCGCGTAGATGTTGCGGTTGACGTAGGTGAGGATCTCGCCCGGCGTGCCGCCCATGTGCGCGCGGTCCGAGATCAGAATGTTCGTGACCATCATGAACAGCGCGGCGGGAATGCCCTTGCCGGACACGTCGCCGATCACGAAGGCAAGGTGATCGTCGTCGATCAGGAAGAAGTTGTAGAAGTCGCCGCCGACCTCCTTGGCGGGGGTCATCGAGGCGTAGATGTCAAAGTCTTTGCGGTCGGGGAACGCCGGAAAAACGTTCGGGATCGAATTCTCCTGGATCGTGCTCGCCAGCGAAAGCTCCGCGCCGATGCGCTCGCGCTCCGCCGTAGCCGCCGTCAGGTTGTCGATGTAGCGCACCATGTCCGTCTCCATCGTATCGATCGATTCGGTGAGCGTGACGATCTCGTTCAGGCGGCTGATCCTGCCGAGCGGATCGCCCTTGGTGTTCTCCTTCGCGAAGCGCTTCGCCTCGTCCGCCACCCTGCGGATCGGCATGACGTACTGCTTGCGGATGTGATACCACGCGATCATGCCGCCGATCACGCACAGACCGATCGTCCATGCGGCGATGTTGATGAGGTACGGACGGCGCGCGTCGTTCATCTCGCGGATCGGGCGCTGGATGCACAGGATGCCCTTCGTGGTAAAGTCGGAACCGAGCACCGGCACCATCGTCGTCACATGCGGATGCAGCCCGTCGGAGACCCTCGTGCGGTAGACCGTTTCATACAGCGAGGACTGCTCATAGAGCTTTTGATACTTCTCCGCATACTCCTCGTTGGTCGTGTCGCGCCGGTGCCCGATCTCCCACTCGGTGTAGATCGAATCGTCGACCGAGTTGTCCACGGAATTGAAGATCGAGACGAACCGCCCGTAATCGCTCGTGTCCACGCGGATCACGTATACGAGCGACACGTTCATGCCGGTGCAGAACCTGTCGAGCCGTTCCTTGGTCTGGTAGTATTCCTCGACGTATTCGCCCGCAAGGTAATCCTTAAGATGATCGCCGTTCACGATCGACGCCGCCGTGTCCGCCATATGATAGGTGGTCGTCGCATACTCGCGCTTGAATGCGTTGGTAAAGCTCAGATAACCGGTCACGCTGACGACCGCGCTGAACAACACGAGCAGCAAAATGATTGCGCAGATGATGTTGAACGCCATCCCCTTGAGGTGCGGTTTGCATTTGATCCAAAGAGCTTTCACGCCTGTTCCCCCGTTTGCTGTGCTTCACCGCGGCTGCGGTTTATCTGCGAAGATACGCCGCGGACACCGGAAACCCGAAATACGTTTCCGGATACGGCTCGTTTTTCAACATAAAGTGCCACCATTCGCAGTCGATCGGCAAAAAGCCGCCGCGCTCCATCGCATGGCGCAGAAGCATGCG
>DFEW01000062.1:0-14315 GCA_002369195.1 Christensenella sp. UBA3792 | reverse complement strand
TGCCGGTGCGCATGTCGAGCAGCGTCAGATCGATCGCGCTGCCGCGGCTGTGGCTCGACTGCTTGGCGATGTAGCCGCGTGCGAACAGCTCCTGCTTTTCGAGCGTCGGATAGAAGTACGGCTTCATGCGCACATCCTGATCCTCGATGCCCCACAGGATGAACTGCGTGACGGCGCTCACCGGACGGTACGCGTCGAACACCTTGAGCCGGTAGCCCTGCACGAACAGCTCGTTGCTGACGCCCTTCAATGCGCGCGCCGCCTCCTGCGTGAGGATCGCGCACGGTTCCTCGTAGCCGTCGATGCGCTCGCCGATGAAGTTATAGGTGGAATAGTAGCGGATCTCCTGCACGATGTGCGGCAGGTATTCCGCCAGCACGACGAACCCGGACGGATCCATCGACGGATCGTTGCGATACGCGGTTCTCATCGTTCCTCCCGATCAGCCGACGTCGGTCAGCTTGAGTTTTTTGACCTTGCGGAGCGCGATCGCATTGATCACGGCGCTGAAGAACGCGGTAATCACCACGGACAGGAAGATGCCGAGCAGCGACGGCGTGCGCACGAACTGCACATGCATCTGTTCGAGGATGCGCAGGATCGCGTAGCCGAGCCCGAGACCGAGCCCGACGCCGAGCACGATGCCGCAGCCGGTGGTAAACACCGTCTCGCTCGAAACGTAGCGGATAACCTCCTTGGTCGTAAAGCCGTTGATGCGCATGACCGTCAGCTCGCGCTGCTTCTGCGCAAGGTACATGCCGGTCAGGTTCAGCAGGATAAAGTATGCCATCAGGCCGGAGCAGATGATCAGCACCGCCGTAATCAGCGTGAGGATCGATGCGATCTGCTCGCCGCTCTTGCGCTTTTCGACAATCGAGGACATGCCCTTATAGCCCTTGATCGGATACAGCGCCTTGTTCAGCGCTTCCGCATCCTTGCAGCCGGACAGCCAATGCGCATTGGGAACCGGATCACTTCCGAAGATCGAGCGGTATCCCTCCTCCGACAGGAACGCGATGCGTCCGAAATAGTTGTCGTAAATGCCGGTGATCGTCACCGTATGCGGGTTCATCTTCCCGTCGTAGACCGTGAGCGTGTCGCCCACGTCCAGCTTCATCGACTCGCAGAAGCGCTTGTGCATCATCAGACCGGTTCCGTCCGGCGCGGTCGGCCGACCGGTCTTGACGTCGGTCAGCGTATAGAACTGCGTGAGCGCCTTCGGGGACGCGGTATAGATCTGGAACGGCGTCATTTCGCCGTGCACGGACACCATCATCGTCTGCACGTTGAGCGCCGCGTGCAAAACGCCGTTCCGGTTGAGCACGGCTTCGATCTCATCCTGCGCCGTTTCGGAGGTGTCGGGGTCGAAGCGAAGCTCCTGTTCGTAGCGCATAACGCCATCGAACTGCTTCGAAATCGCCTTCGAGATGCCGTACTGCAGCGTAAAGCCGATCATCAGCAGCGTGCAGCAGCCCGCAATGCTGATCATCGTGACGATCACGCGCTTCTTATCCGAGCGCACGTTGCGCAGGATGAGGCGCGAACGCAGGGACAGGCGGCTCTTGCCGCGCTTTGCACGGCGCGGACCGGCGGGCACGCGCTCCTGCATCAGCTCTCTTGCCGGCGCGCGAACGAGACTTGCGCAGGCGGACCATACCGCGACGAACGACAGCAGCGCGCCCGCGAGCACCGCGATCAGCGCTTCGATCGGACGGAAGCTGCGCAGGATCACGCCGTCGGTATAGAACGACTGATGCGCGACCAGCACGATCTTTTCGATCACAAAATACCCGATCAGGGTGCCGAGCACGACGCCGAGCAGCGTCGCGGTCAGACCGAACACGAGATACTTTCCGAGCACCTCGCGGTTGAAGAAGCCGAGCGACTTCGTCGTGCCGACGAGCCGCCGCTGTTCCTCGATCATGCGGCCGCAGGTCGCGTAGATGACGAGCGCGCCGACCAGAACGAGCAGCAACGAGAACGTCATGCCGATGCGCGAGATGTTCTGCGCGCTCGTCTTGGCATGCACGTAGCCGACGTTGCCGTCCGCGTCCAGAACGACCCAGCGGCACGGATCGAGCTTCAGTAGCTGCGCCTTTGCGTCGGCAAGCTTTTTGAGCCCGTCCTCGTATTCGGCAAGCGACGCGGCGTATTTTTCCTCGCCCTCAAGAAGCTGCCGTCTGCCGTCCTCGAGCCGTTGGCGTCCCTTTTCGAGCTCCTTGAGCCCGTCGTTGTATTTTGCAAGATTTTCTTCGTATTCGGCAAGTCCCGCTTCGTACTCGGCGAGCCCCGCCTCGTACTTCGCGAGCCCTTCGTTGTATTTGGCAAGGTTCTCGCGATACTTCGCCTCGCCGCTGCGGTACGTGCGAAGACCGGACAGATACTTTTCGTGCCCCTCGTCCCACTGATGCAGACCCGACAGCGCGTTGTCGTAGGCGTCGGCAAGCTGCCGGTAGTTCTCGTCGGCGAACAGCTCGTCGAGAATCTCCTGCGCGCGCGCTTCATACTCGGTGCCGGAAAGCAGGCGCATGACCGCGTTGTTCAGCAGTCCGTCGAGCGACGCGGACAGGTCGAGCGAGATGTTGTCGGTGACCGCAAAGGTCGATGCGCTCGCGTTCGGATCGTCGACGTTCACGCTCGACGAACCCGCCCAGCGGATCGAATCGGCGAACGCGTCGCCCAGGATCTGCGCGACCGCGTTTTTCATCTTGCCGCGGATGTCCGCCTTCTTGTCCTCGATCTGCGCATACGTTTCGTTCAACGTGTTTTTCGCGGAATCGAGCTGCCGCTTGCCCGCGTCAAGCTGCGCTTTGCCCGCATCGAGCTGCGCCTTGCCCTCGTCGAGCTGCTGCTTGCTGTCCTTGAGCGTCCGGTCGGCGTCTTCGAGCTTCTGCTTGCCCTCCTTGAGCTGCCGTTCGGCGTCCTTGAGCAGCGCTTCCTTTTCGGCAAACTCCCGTTCGCCGTCCTTCAGCTCCTGCTGCTTTTCGTCGAGCGTTTTGCGGCCTTCGTCCAGTTCCTTTTTCGCGTCGTCCAGCTTTTTCTGTCCGTTCGCGATCTCTTCCTCATAGATGCCGCGCACCTCGGCTTCGCGCAAAGCGGCGCGCGGTTCGGTCAGCGCCTTGACGCGCTCCGTCACCGCGGATGCCAGCTTGGTATAGCCGCTGTCGTACATCATCATACCGTCCGGCTTGTCGTACGCGACGACCGCCCGCATGCAGCAGTTGCGCAGGGCTTCATGGTCGAACGTGTCCGGCCGCACCAGCACGTAGCGCTGTCCGCTCAGCTGCGCGATCGTCGAGCAGTAGAAATCGGGATGCAGCGCGAAGCCGACCACGGTAAACTCGTTTTGTTTCAGATATTCCGGAATGTCCGTCTTTGCGCCGAGCACGCGCACCTTGTCGCCGACCGAAAGCTTCAGCGTCTTCGCGAGGTCGTATTCGAGCACGCACTCGTCGGACGACTGCGGCAGGCGGCCGTCCTTCAGCTCGACGGTATTCACGCGATCGGTGAGCGAGACGACCGCCACCGATTCGCGCGTCGTGTGAACCTCCATGGTGCCGCTCGTCTGATACACCGCCTCGACGTCCTTCACCCCGTCAAGGTCGCGGATCGCCGCAAGGTCTTTACTGTTCAGCAGCAGCGTGGAGATGACCTCCGCATCCCGGAAATGCATGCGGTCGAAGAACCGCGCCGCCTGATCGCTCAGCGCATGCGCCGCAAACGAAATGCCGAGGTACGCCATCACCGCCAGCATGGCGATGACGACGATCGAGGCATAGGATACCTTCTGTTTCAGGATGTTGCGCAAAGCGTCTTTTCGCTGCGTTCGTTTCATTTACACCACCGTTAACCCCTTGTGCGGGCCTTACCAGACCAGTTCCTCTGCATGCACCGGATGCAGGTTCTTCTTGATGCTTGCGATTCTGCCGCTGCGCACCTTGACGACGCGGTCCGCCATCTTCGCGATCTCGCCGTTGTGCGTGACCATCATAACCGTCGCGCCCTGGTTGCGCACGATGTCCTCGATGACCTGCAGGACCTCGATGCTCGTGGTATAGTCGAGCGCCGCGGTCGGCTCGTCGGCAAGGATCAGCTTCGGGCGCTTAACGATCGCGCGGGCGATCGAAACGCGCTGCTGCTGTCCGCCGGACATCTGTCCGGGATAGTTGTTCGAACGCTCGGTCAGCTTGACCTTTGCGATCGCTTCCTCGGCGGGCATCGGGTCCTTGACGAGCTCCGCGATGAACTGCACGTTTTCGAGCGCGGTCAGGTTCGGCATCAGGTTGTACGCCTGGAAAATGAAGCCGATGTATTCGCGGCGGAACGCGGTCAGCTCCGCGTCGGAGGGATGCGAAAAGTCCTTGCCCTCGACGGTCAGCTCGCCGTCGGTCAGAAAGTCCATGCCGCCGACGATGTTCATCATCGTCGATTTGCCGCAGCCGGACTCGCCGAGCACGACCACGAACTCGTTCTTGTAGATTTCGAGGTTGATGCCCTTCAGCACCTTCAGAACGCCGTCGCCGGAGGGGAACTCCTTGGTGACGTTTTTGAGCGTCGCAAGCACCTCTTTCTTTTCGCCGAGGTCGACCGTGAGCCCCTTCTCGTCGATCGTGATCGCGGCAAGCGAAGCCATGCGCTCGCACAGCTTGAGCTCCTCGCTGTCGTACAGCGTGCCGTCCTTTTTGTTGACGATCTGCACGCAGCCGATCACGTCATGCAGGTTGTTCAGCGGAACGCAGATCATCGTCTTGGTGACGAGACCGTTGTCGTCGAACACCGTGCCGTCAAAGCGCGGATCGGCGACCGCGTCCTCGACGATCACGGACTTGCCGGTCTTGGTCACGACGCCCTCGATGCCGAGCCCGTTCTCCACCGTGATGTTGGAAATGTCCGCCGGACCGATGTGGAACATCGGGCTTAACCGATCCGTTTTCGGATCCAGAAGCCAGATCGCGCCCGCCTCGCTGTTCAGCGTGCCGACGATGATTTCCAAACTGCCGGACAGCGCGTCGTCAAGGTTGTCGACCTCGAGCAGCTGCTCCATGATCTGCCAGGTTGCCTTTGTAAAGCGTTTTTCCTCCGCCATGCCTTACCCTCCTTGCCCCCCAAACGGGCGTTATGCGATCGTTAAAATGTCGGAAAATCCGGTGACTTCAAAGATTTCGAGAATCATTTCGTTCGCATGCAGGACCTTCATGCTGCCCTGCCGGTTCATCGTCTTCTGCGCCGAAAGCAGAACGCGCAGACCCGCCGAGGAGATGTACTCCAGCTTTTCGAGGTCGAACGTCAGCTCCGTCACGTCCGTCAGCGCTGCATTGAGCTTCTCTTCGAGCTCCGGCGCGGTCATCGTATCCAGTCTGCCCTCCAGTGCAACGGTCAGCGCGGAGCCGTTCTTGGTTTCCGTAATCGTCATGTGTTTGCTCCTTTCGAATTCGATGGGTTAAAAAGCTTTCTCAATCACCATCTCGACGGTGTTGCCGCGGATGAAGATCTTGACCTCGTCCGCGAGCTTCGCCGTGATGGATCGCTCCAATTCGTCCCACTTGTCCGCTTCCTCATCGCGGTGCGCTTCGACGGCGCTGCGGTATTCGCGCAGCGACCAGCCGTACAGCATCGCGTTCGGCGACATGTCCATCGACGCGTCGAAGCCGGCGACGTCCACGTACGAGTACCCGTACTCGACCGCGAGCGTATCCGAATCGGTCGTATCGCACATGCGCGTGAAGATGTCGCGGATGCGTCCCATAAAGCCCTTCGCCGCGGCGTTTTTGCCGCTCGTGGAGGTCTTTAAGAGTTCCTCTCTGAGATCGGAATTCATCAGAACCTGCGTGCAAAGGTGCAGCGAAAACGCGTTGCCCTCCGATTCCACCCAGTAGCGCAGCTCGGTTTCCTTGACGATCGTCTGCAGCATGCCGGTCATTTCTTCGGCAAGCAGGCGCAGACGCAGCGTCTGTTTCGCGTCGAGTCCGCGGTACGCCGCCGCCTTTTCGGTCTCGGTCAGCACGTTTCGAATGCCTTCTCCCGTCGGGTTGATCCGGATTACATCTGTTTTCATGGGACACCTTCCTTTTCTGATCGGTTGTAAACTTTAACTTCTTAATTATACTCTAAAGTATTTGTCAATTCAAGGGCTTTGCGCCGCCTGTGCGCGCTTTTTTCGCATTCGCGCGTGACAGCGCCGCCGCGCTGTGGTATGATGGACGTGTATAGCCCGCCCGGGGCTTAGGAAAGGAGCATCCCATGATCGTACTGAACGTAACCTACCGCTTTAAGCCCGGCATGCGCGAACCGTTTCTGAACGCCGTCGTGTCGGAGGGCATCGACCGCAAGTGCCGCGAAGAGGACGGCAACGTGCAGTATGCCTATTTCCGTCCGGTCGAGGACGACGGACAGCTGCTGCTGGTCGAAAAATGGCGCGACGCCGACGCGCTCAAGGCGCACGGCGCGACCGCGCATATGCAGCGCCTTCGCGAACTGAAGGCGCAGTATGTGGACGAAACGATCCTCGAACGGTTCGAGGCGCAGAACTGATGCAGCATTTCACTTACGGCGATCCGGCGTCGGATCGCGTGCTGATCCAGCCGGTCGATGCACACGACCTTGCCCTGATCGAGCGCGAGACCGCGGCGATCGCTGAACGCACGCCCGGCTTTTTTCTGATCGCGGTCCGAATCGACGACTGGAACCGCGACCTGTCGCCTTGGACGGCGCCGCCGGTGTTCGGCAGCGAGCCGTTCGGAAGCGGCGCGCGCGATACGCTCGACGCGATCCTGCCGCTGTGCGCGGACCGGAGCAGGCGGTACTGCATCGGCGGCTACTCGCTCGCGGGGCTGTTCGCGCTGTGGGCGGCGCACGAGACCGACGCATTCGACGCCGTTGCGGCGGCGTCCCCGTCGATGTGGTTTCCGGGGTTTTCGGACTACCTGCGCACGCATCCGATCCGCGCAGCGCACGTCTATCTGTCGCTCGGCGACCGCGAGGAACGCACGCGCAACCCGGTCATGGCAACGGTCGGCGCGCGCATGCAGGAAGCGCACGAATACCTCTGCTCCTGCGGCGCGGACTGCGTGTTCGAATGGAACGCGGGAAACCACTTCAAAGATCCGGATCTTCGCACCGCTAAGGGCTTTTCGTGGGCATTGGAACGCATGAAAAACGGGAGAGGGTAAATGCCCTCTCCCTTCTTTTTCGGAAAAATCACTCGGTCATCAGCTGGTTCGTTTCCGCGATCGCGAACATCGTCAGAAACAGCGTTTCGAAATCGTTCGAGTTCGTCCAGCAGCGGAAGTGTCTGCCGGTCGGGATGTTGACCGAATGCATCGCGGCCTCGTCCTCGTGCACGTACCTGCCGGCGCTTTCGATCTGCGCATAGGGCGCGCCGTCCTTGGACACGTCGTACGCGATGTTCGGCAGCGAGGAGAACAGGTTCGTGCGCATCCGCAGTCCGCGGCCGTGCAGCACGTCCCAGATGTTCTCGCCGTCGATCTTGAACCACGACGACATCGAGAACGCCTCGTTGTCGAAGCTCTGCGACACCGTATGCCCGATCTCGTGCTCCTCCGTCTTTCCGGTGAGGCGGTTCGTGAACGCGAAGGTGCGCGCGCCGACCAGCGCGTTCTTCAGCATCTGTCCCTCGAACAGCACCTTGCGGTCCGCGTCCTCGATCAGATAGCCGGGCTTGAAGGTGTTGCCGTCCCAGCGGAAGTAATACTCGGTCACGCCGGACTCCTTAAAGCCGTCGAAGCGCGCCTGCGGCACAGCCGTTTCGTTCAGCGACTTGCTCTTTTTGAACGCCTTGACCGTCAGAAAGATGCCCGCGACCGTCGCGAGCGCACCGGCGCCGATCATCACGATCGGAAGCACGCTGCCGACCTTGGCGTTGGTCGATTGCTCGGGGTTCTCCGGATTGTAGTACACGTCGACGGTGTCGCCGACCTTGTCGCCCTCGTAGCGGTCGACCAGCTCCAGCGTGTAGGTCTTGCCGTTCACGGTGTAGGTGACGTCCGCGTCGTATAGCTGCTTGTTGTCCTCGATCATGCCCTCGCGGACCTCGGTGACCGTGCCCGTCGTTTTCAGATAGTTGTCGGTTTTCATGCCGGCAAGGATGATGCCGACGATGATCAGGATGATGCCGACCGGAACGAAGAACCGCGCCGGACCGGAGTTTCTCATGATTTGTGCAAATTTGCTTTCCATACGAATCTCCTCAATTCTTTTAGACTGATTTTAGATTATCACACGTTTGCCGTGTCTTGTCAAGGGTTGTGCGGGGCAAGTGTGCAAACGCCATCCCATTCGCAGTCGCCGCAGACCGTTTCGCGAAGACCTTGATCGAGGATTCGCGCCTTCACCCGCTCCGCAAACGCCGCGTAGGGCAGCTCGTCGCCCGCTTTGAGATCGCACAGGGACAGCACCGCCTCGTCGTAGCGGCGCACCTTTTCGCTTGAGGTGCAGGTTCCGCCGGCGTTGTTCGGACAGCGCAGACAGATCGCGTCCGTCGACGCGGTCAGCCGCACCGGCGTCTGCGGGCGTTCCGAAAGGGTCGCGATGACCGTTCGCATCCGGTCGGTGAACGCCTCGCTGTAGCCCCTGCCCTCGAAAAAGCGCATGCACATGCCGTGATGCGCGCGCAGCGCAAGCGGGCGCGTCAAGAAGCGGAGCATCCGTTCGCGGTAGTCGGGCGCCATGTCGAACGCCGCGTGTCCGTATCCGTCGTATTCGTAGATCGTGCAGTCCTCCCTGCCGCCGAACGCATCCGCATACATCTGCGCCGCATCCGGCGCGAGCACCGCGTCGTCCTTCGCGCCGAGCACGAGCACCGGACAGGCGATCTCCTTCAGCCGGTCGCGCACGTCGAAGCCGCGCATGCTTTCGGCAAGCAGCGTAAAGCGCGAAAGCTCGCCGCCCGTCACGCCCTTTGCAAGCGCCGCGAAGGCGTTGCGGTTCTTTTCAAAGAACGCCTTCGGATAGACCGCCTCGCCGAACGCAAGGTACAGCCCCTCGGCGTCGCCGCGCTTTGCAAGGTCGATCCAGCGGTCGAAGATGCCGAACTGCGACGCATCGAGGCGCGCGGTCGTGGAGCCGAGGATCAGCGTCTCGATCAGATCGGGATGCGCGATCGCGATGTACTGCGCGATCATGCCGCCCTGCGACGCGCCGAACAGCGATACATCCTTGAGCCCCAGCGCGCGCATCGCCGCCGCCGTATCATCCGCCATGTCCGCAACCGTGTAAGCCGCGGGCAGTTCCTTTCGCCGGTCGAACAGATACACCGTAAACTCCCGCGTCAGCGCGTCGTACGCCTGCGCAACCGCGCCGCGCGCGCCCATCACGCTCTGCACGCTGAGCCCCGGCAGGATCACGAACGTCCGTTTGCCGCTGCCGAAGCGCACGTAGTCCATCGAAAACGCATCCGTTTTCACCGTCTCAACCGAAATTCCCATGGTTCCTCCGCTTTCTTATACAAATACCTCCGCCTCGACAAAGAGGCGGTCCTTTTTCGAGCGCCCGCCGACCTGCTTTACCCGCGCCTTGCCGTGCCCCTTCAGCGAAACGACGTCGCCTTCCGCGATTGGCGCGTCGGTGCGCTCGCACGGCAGATAATTGAGGGACGCCAGCCCCTGCCGGATGCTTTCCGCGGCGGCGGTGCGGCTCATGCCGAACATCGCGCCGGCAACCGCGTCGAGCCGCAGACTCTTGACCGTAAACGACACGGGTTTCACCTTGACGATCGCGGCGGGAACGGCGTCGAGCGCGCAGGGCAAGACCGTTACGCTCACCCGTCCGACCCGGTCGAGCTCGTCGAGCAGCAGCTGCTGCACCGCCGGCAGGCAGAAGAGGTGCGCCGTATCGCCGTCGATGCGGATGTCGCCGACCGATTCGCGCGCGACGCCGAGCCCGAGCACGGCGCCGAGGTAATCGCGATGCCCCGGCGTGCCGAAATGCGCGTCGATCCGAACCGCGCGGATGTATTCGGACGGATCGAACCGCTCCGGCTCGACCCAGTCGGGCAGAAAGAACGCCGCCTGCCGTTCGCAGTCCGCCTGTCCGCCGCACAGAAGCAGCCGGTCGCTTCTGACATACTGTTTCAGCGCCGCCTGCTCCGCAGGGGTCAGGAAGGCCGTTCTGGTGACGATGCCCCGTCGCTCTGCGCGGTCTTTGAGATCGTCGATGCGCTTTTGAAATTCCCGATTTTCCATACCGTTTGTCCGTCCTTTGCGACCGCCTGCGCGATCCGCTCCATGACCCGGTCCACCTCCGCCTCAAACTCCGCCGACGAGGTGCGCAGCACGCCGGAACGCAGCGCGCCGAGCCGGATCAGCGAGTCGGACGTGACGACGCGGACCGTTTCGTTCTTTCCGATCTCCTCCACGAGCCGCTCGATGTACATGTCCGCGGTCTCGTTCTCCTTCGTGTATACGATATGCAGGTCCGCCTCCGTCGTCTTTGCGCCGACGCTGTTTGGCTGCCGGTACGCGTCGAACACGAGAATGACCTCGTTTTCGGTGAAGCTGCGGTAATTGATCAGCAGTTCGATGAGCCTGTTTCGCGCAAGGTCCAGACTCTTTTCGGACAGCGCTTTCAGCTCGTCCCACGCGAAGATCACGTTGTACCCGTCCACGATGATGCGCTCCGGCTGCTTTTGCGCCGGTGCGGGCGCGGCTTCGGCGGACACGACCCGCGGCGCGGAATAGACGCTCCGTTTGATCGGACCGAACTCGCGCTCCATGATCGCCTCGAGTTCCTTCTCGTCGATGTTCAGGTTCTGCCGCCGCACCGTCGTGCGCTGTTCGGACGGCGCTTCCCTGCCGAATCCGGTGTCGAGGTGCATGTAGGACGGCACGTCCTTCCACTTGACGACGAACCCCGCCCCGTGCGCGCAGAACACGCTGTCCGGCGTGTTGTCGAGGTCGGCCTCCGGACGGTATCCGCACTCGGCGATCACCGCCTCGGCATTGCGGCACGGCATGTACCCGCCCACGCGGCATGAGAACCGCCCGCGTCCGCGCGTGTAGGTCGCAACCTCGGTCGCGTAATCCGCCATCGCCGACACCGGCGCGGTACCGGTCAGCACCATCTTTTCGCCGCGCTCCTGCGGCGCGCTGTGCTCGCCGCCCATCGCCTGAATATCGCTGATCGCCCGCCCGACGTCCGCATACGGCACCTCGAGGCGGAAGCGGTAATACGGCTCCAAAAGAATGCTCTTTGCCTGCATCAGTCCCTGCCGCACCGCGCGGTACGTCGCCTGCCGGAAATCGCCGCCCTCCGTGTGTTTGAGGTGCGCGCGTCCCGCCGTCAGCGTGATCTTGACGTCCGTCAGCGGCGAGCCGGTCAGCACGCCGAGATGCTCCTTTTCCGCAAGGTGCGTCAGGATCAGCCGCTGCCAGTTCAGATCGAGGTCGTTCTCGGAGACGGCGGACGCGAACTGCAGCCCGCTGCCGCGCTCGCCCGGTTCCAGCAGCAAATGCACCTCCGCATAGTGGCGCAGCGGCTCGAAATGTCCGACGCCCTCGACCGGCGCGGCGATCGTCTCGCGGTACAGAATGCGTCCCGCGCCGACGGTCACGTCAAGATCGAAGCGCTCGCGGATCAGCGAGGCGAGCACCTCCGTCTGCAGCGCACCCATCAGTTGCGCCTGAATCTCGCCGAGCGCCGGCTGCCAGACGATGTGCAGCAGCGGTTCTTCCTCCTCAAGCTGTCTGAGCTTTGGCAGCACCGTGCGCGCATCCGTGCCCGCGGGCAGCCCGATCCGGTACCCCAGCGCGGGCGTGATGAGCGGCGTTTCGGCGTCCGGCTCCGCGCCGAGCCCCTGTCCCGGACGCGTAAAGGACAGCCCCGTCACGGCAACGACGTCGCCTGCCGAGACCGTCTGCGCCGTCTCGAACTTCGCGCCCGAATACAGCCGCAGTTGCGCCGCCTTTTCCTCGACGACGTTTCCGTCCGCGTCGCGGTAGCGCAGGGTGTCGCGCACCGAAAGTGCGCCGCCCGTGATCTTCATATAGGTCAGCCGCCCCGCCTGCGGATCGCGCGCGATCTTGTAGACCTTCGCGCCGAAGATCGCGGGGCGCACCGGCTCCGGCGCAAACCGCGCCAGAAGCGACAAAAATTCATCCACGCCGTCCAGCTTCAATCCGGAGCCGAACGAGACGGGAAACAGCTTTCGCTGTCGGATCAGGCGAACGATCTCGCCGTCGTCCATCCGACCGGCTGCAAGGTACGCGTCCAGCGCCGCGTCGTCGAGCATTGCAAGCGTCTGTTCGTCCGCAGGCAGCTCGATACAGCCCTCGCCGAAGGCGCCGTTCAGGTCCTTCAAAAGCGCTTCGCGGCTCAGCTTGGAGGCGTCCATCTTGGTCACAAACAGGAAGGTCGGCACATGCGCACGCGCAAGCAGCGACCAGAGCGTCTCGGTGTGCGCCTGCACGCCGTCCGTGCCGCTGATCACGAGGATCGCAATGTCCATCGCCGCGATCGCGCGCTCGGTTTCGCCCGACAGATCGGCATGTCCCGGCGTGTCCAGAAGCGTCAGTTCGAGCGCGTCCGTCATAAGGCGCGCCTGCTTTGAAAAGATCGTGATGCCGCGGTCGCGTTCGAGGGCATGCGTATCCAGAAACGTGTCGCGGTGATCGACACGCCCGAGCTTTCGCAGTACGCCCGCGCGATATAGCAGCGCTTCGGACAGCGTCGTTTTGCCCGCGTCCACATGCGCTAAAATTCCGGCCGTCAGCTTCTTCATCCTTCCTCCGTCTGAACGTTTATTATACCCTGCCGCGATTCCGTTTTCAAGAACGATCGGAACCGAAAAGCGCTTCCGGTGGTTCCGGAAGCGCCTGATCCCGATATTCTTACTTGTTCCAGCTGCTGTCCCAGCCGTTCGCGAGCGTGATGCCGGTCATGGCGGCAAAGACGTTCTTCACGTCGTCCGGCGCGTTGGCGATCGCGACGCCCTTGAGCTTCGGGCAGGTTTCGAGCACCTTGTAGTCGTTCGCCTTGCGGGTGCAGGCGGACAGGTCGACGTACTTGAGCCGCTTAAAGTCGCCGAAGTACGAAATGTCCTTCACGCCCGTGTCGTTGAGCCGCAGCACTTCGAGGTACTTCAGCTTCGTGAGCACTCTGACGTCCTCGACCTTCCTGTCGTGTCCGAGGTTCAGGTACATGAGCCCTTCGATCTTCGCAAGCGGCGACAGATCCCTGATGTTCGGCAGATAGTAGAGGTACAGCGTCGTCAGATTCGTGAGGTTCGCGAGCGTCTCGATGTCCTCGTCGTCCAGATCGTTCGACGCGATGTTCAGGTATTCGAGGTTCTCGAGGTTTTCGAGCGGGGTCAGATCGTCGATGTCGTTGTAGCACAGCGAAAGCTGTTCGAGGTTCACAAGCGGACGGACCCACGAGATGTCGGTGATCTTTCTGCCGCCGAACTCGTTGCCGCAGGTCATCAGCGCGAGGTCCTTGAGCTCCGTGAGCTTCGACAGAGGCGCATAATCCTCGAACCAACAGTAATCGAGCGACAGCTTCTCAAGGTGCGGGCAGAGCGCGACCATCGCCTCGACCTCCTCGCGCGTGATCTTCTTCGGCTTCGTGCGCTCGCCGCTGACCTTGTTGCCGTTCTCGTCCACCGTGCTGCGGTCGATCTTCGTCAGTCCCGCGGGCAGCTCCGCCCCGCCGAACAGGAACGTCTTCGGAACCGCCGTCGCCGCGGGCGTCGGGGTCGGGGTCGGCGTCGGGGTCGGTGTCGCGGTCGGCGCTTCGGTCGGAACCGGCGTCGCGGTGGGCGCGGCGGTCGGCGCGGCCGTCGGAGTCGGCGTCGGCGTCGGGCGCATGGACGCTTCGGCGTTCGGGAAAATCACGGTGCCGTCGGGGTCCGTACACGCCGCAAGCAGCGCCGCAAGGCACAGCAGCAGCGCAAGGATGCGCATCCGTCCTGTCCGTTCTCGTTGCTTTCTCATAGCTGCCTCCCTTCGCGCTCGCGCGATGTTGATAGTTCAGTATACCATAAACCGGTTCCTTTTACAATCCGTCGAATGCGTTTGTCCGCCCGTCAGATTCGCCTATTTGCGCGCACGCCTGTCACGAGGTGACACCCAAAGCGTCATGTGATGACCATAGAGGTGTCACGAGGTGACCATCCCCCCGGTCACGTGATGACAGTCGGACGGTCACCACATGGCCCGGAAATAAATAATAATAGAAGTATTACAATAGGCGACGTCCCGTCAGTCGGTCATAACGGCGCGCATGGATCAATAAAGGACGGACCGACGGGACGGACTGCGGGAACCCGATGCCTTCTCCTTGAAGTGCGCGGACCCAAAAGCCCT
>DFEW01000024.1:41754-41992 GCA_002369195.1 Christensenella sp. UBA3792 | reverse complement strand
CCTTGCCGCCGACGATCGCGGGCAGGTTCTCGAGATCCTTCGGAACCGTCCAGTCGAGCGTGACGTTGGAGAAGGGCGCTTGCGTGCCCCAGCGGGACGGCGTATTAACGCCGTAGATGAACGACTGCACGCACTGCTTGACTTCCTTCTGGGAGAGGTTATCGACCTTGACGAACGGCGCAAGGTACGTATCGAACGAGGAGAACGCCTGCGCGCCCGCCCATTCGTTCTGCATGAT
>DFEW01000024.1:339-41671 GCA_002369195.1 Christensenella sp. UBA3792 | reverse complement strand
AAGTTGACCATCTGGTTGCACAGCGTGGAAAGGTGGCTTGCCGGCGAGGACGTGATCTTGCCCGGAACGCCGCCGAGACCTTCCTGAATGAGCTGCTTTAAGCTCCATCCCGCGCAGTAGCCGGTGAGCATGCTGAGGTCGTGCAGATGGATCGCGCCGGAGCGGTGCGCGTTCGCGATCTCGCTGTCGTAGATCTCGGACAGCCAGTAGTTCGCGGTGATCGCGCCGGAGTTCGAAAGGATCAGACCGCCGACCGAATACGTGACCGTCGAGTTCTCCTTGACGCGCCAGTCGTTGATCTGCAGATAGTTGTCCACGAGGTCCTTGTAGTTGAGCATCGTGGAATTGATGTTGCGGACCTTCTCGCGCTGTTTGCGGTAGAGAATGTACGCCTTTGCGACGTCCGCATAGCCGGACTCGGACAGAACCTTTTCGACGCTGTCCTGAATCTCTTCAACCGTGATGCGGCCGTCCTTGATCTTGCTTTCGAAATCGGACGTGACGTGCAGCGCGAGCAGCTCGATCACGCTCGGATGATACTGCTTTTTGGTTGCTTCAAACGCCTTGGTGATGGCCGCCGTGATCTTCTGAATCGAAAAATCCGCGATCTGACCGTCTCTTTTGATAACCTCGTACATAAAAATCCCCCTCATCGGTTGTCAGTCATACATTTTTGGTCGCACGGGTGCTTCCCCGCATCGACCGAGCATGGCAATTGTACCGCAAGGGAGAAGAAATGTCAATATCTTGTGGTGATTGTTAACAAATCCTACAATATGTTGTATTTATTCACTGCATATACAGGAAGCGGTATACGCAGGGGCAAGCAACGAAAAGCGTAGATTATATGCCCCTCAGCGCAACGTTCTGTACGGTTTTACGGACAGCTGCGGCATACGTTTCCATACATTCCCTTGTGGGTGCATGGAAGTTTTCGTACACAACCGTATCGCGGTCCGTAAACGCTTGCAGGTAGTACGCCTTCGCGCCGGCAATCCACTTCGCAATCGCCTCAAAGTCCGATAAACAGTGCAATTCGTCGACGACGGTCGTGCGGAATTCGTAATCGATGTTCGACGTCATCAAAAGCTTCACGCTCGTTTGAATCGGCTCCAGATCGATTTTTTCCAATCCGCAAGTATGCGCATAATTTTCCGGACTCGACTTGATGTCCATCGCGACATAATCCAGGAGCCCCTCGTCGAGCATCGCCTTTAAGCGGTCGGGGTGCATGCCGTTGGTGTCGAGCTTGATCGGATAGCCGAGCGCGCGGATCTTTCGCAACAGATCGGGCAGGTCCTTTCGAAGCGTCGGCTCGCCGCCGGTGAACGCAACGCCGTCCAAAAGTCCCTTGCGCTTTTCCAAAAACGCCAGCAGTTCTTTGTCGTCCATGACCGGCGCGGCGGTGCCGTCGATCAGCTCCGCGTTGTGGCAGAACGGGCAGCGCATGTCGCATCCGCCTAAGAACACCGTGCATGCCACGCGTCCGGGAAAGTCCAGAAGCGTCATTTTTTGCAGTCCGTGAATGTTCATCGGTTCCTCCTTATACAGCCGCAAGAATGTGCAGATTGCGGATGTCGCCGTCCGCGATCGCGTCGTTGACCGAATAGGCGTGCTTCTCGAGATCGCCGCAGATCGCCTTGCTGAGTCCCTGCGTCTGCAGTTCGTCGATCACGTCCGACGCCGCGTCCTCGATCATGTCGAGCTTCGATTCCGCCAGCTCCTCGCCGTTGTCCGTCGTGAGCAGATACTCCATCGTCTCGGCAAGCAGGGAGAGCTTAGGAAGGCGGCGCATCGTGCGAAAGCTCCATTTATAATACGGCTCGTAGACGTTGTTCAGCAGGAACGCCGCCGACATCGTGTGCCGCACGAACTCCGCCGCCGCAAGCTGCGCCGCGCCGGTTTCGCCGTGCTTAAGGCAGCGCGCGTAGTTGTACTGTCCCGCCTGCGCCATCAGCAGCAGATGTCCCGCGAGCTTCTTTTTGCGCACGTCCTCCGGATAGCGCCGCAGCCCCTCGCGGATGCGCGTGACCTCGCCATACCCGTCGAAGAACAGTCTGCCGTTGGTCGCCTCCGCAAGCGCGTGACCCGGTACGGTCAGCCATTGATGCACCGTCAGCACGCCGTCGGGCGAACCGACCTTATCGGCAAAGACCTCCGCCGTGCGCAGAACGCCGTGGCGCGCGCCGCCCACCGGCGCGATCGCGCTGCGCCGATATCCCAGAAATTCCTTCGGCAGCTTATAGTAGGCGCGTTCGAGTTTGAACGCCGTCTGCCGGTCGACGATTGATTCGTCGGGCAGCAGGATGCAGACGCCCGGCTCGAAATCGTGGTCGGTCGAGATCGCGTCGTCGAAGCCGAAGCACTCCGATCCGCTGCCGAACAGACCGACCGCAAGGTACGGAAGGATGTCCGAAAACTGCTCGGACAGCATCGGTTTGACGCATTCGGAATAGAAGCGTTCGGAAAGCTCAAGCCCGTTCATAGATCGCCCCCGCCCTTTCGTTGAGATCGTTCGCCGCCGCGAACCAGCCGTAGTATTCGAACGTCGGCGCGCATTTTTCGCACACGAACGCGTAGTATCCGTCGCGCACAAGCGTCGGCGTATCCAGCAGGGTCTGTGCTGTGCCGAGATACGTGTCGATCGCTTCGGATGCGTCCAAAAGCCCCTTCTGCGCCTCCGCCGCGTCCGCCATGTTGAGGTACGTGATTGCCTGCTCGAGCGCGCCGTGCTCGGCGTGCGCCATCGTATCGAGCGCCTTTTGATAGAGCGCAAACGCCTCGTCGAAGCGTTTCTCCTCCACGAGCGCAAGCGCCATGTTGTTATAGAGCCCGCCGAGCAGCTCCGCCTTGACGGAGGGGATCGATTCGTACACCGCCTTTGCGCGTTCGAACAGCTGCACCGCGCGCGCGTTCTCGCCGAACGCCTGATACGCCGTCGCGGCGTTCACGCAGGTCGTGCCCTCGGTGATCGTCCCGCGAAAGTCCATATCGTCGAGCAGGCGCAGCGCGTCTTCGATCTGCGGCAGCGCGTGATCGCGATCCTGCACCTTGCGGTAGTGTCCGATCAGCTCATTGCGGATCATCAGCTCGCCCTTCTGATCGTGGCCGAGCTTCGCCTCCTCGAGCCAGTAGTTGAGGTGCCGTTCCACGCCCGCGTAGTCGCGGCGGGACATATACGCGTCGACCTTCTCCATGATCCGCTGCTGCGGCACGGGCTTGACCTCGATCTGCGCGCCGTACGGTTCCTCGCACAGCAGGCAGCGCGGCTCGACGTAATCTTCCTTGTCGATGGGTGTCATGCCTTACCTCCCGGTTTGTTGCTTTGAGTATAACAGATATGCGCAAAAAATGGAAGAGCCGCGCGTGTCGCATCTTGTCACAACCTGCGATCCGTGCTACAATACTGCGTATGAAATCGCTACGCATTCTGTTGCTGTGCGCGCTGCTGCTGTTGCTGCCGCTTACGCCGACCGTCAGCCGCGCCGAACAAACGCCCGAACCGACCGATGCGGTCGAAGCGACGCCGGAACCGTCTCCGACGCCGCTGTTCGGCATATCCATCGGGCTCGACGACGCGCAGCGCGCGGAGCGCGAGGAAGAACAGCGCGCGCTCATCGGACGCGCGCGTGCGCAGGGCGTGTACGTCGCCGATGCGAGCGATCTAAACCTCTGCTACTTTGCCAAGCACGCGCATACGATCTTTCCGCCCGGCAGTACGACCAAGATCATGACGGCGCTGTTGACGCTCGAAAACGTCGGGCTCGACGAGATCGTCACGACCCCGCGCGAAGCGACGCTGCTCGGCGGGACGAACACGATGCTCGGGCTGAGCAAAAACGAAAAGATGCGCGCGGAGGACATGCTCTACGGGCTGATGCTCGTGTCCGGCAACGACTGCGCGATCTCGCTCGCGTTCCATCAATGCGGGTCGGAGGAAGCGTTCGCCGAAAAGATGAATGAGCGCGCCGCCGAACTCGGCATGGTCGACACGAACTTTACCAATCCCTGCGGACGAAACGTCGGCGACAACCATTCGACGCCGTACGACATGGCGCTTTTGACGCAGGACGCGCTGAAAAACGAACAATTTTTAAAGATCGTCGGCACCGCCGAATACACGATCCCCCGCAGCGAGGAGCGCCGCGAAACGCTCGTGCTGCGCAACAGCAACCGGCTCGTGTCCGACGGTCCGCCGCATGAGTTTCACTATCCGGACGCGATCGGCGTCAAGACCGGCGCGACCGCCCTCGGCACCTGCCTCGTCACCGCCGCAAAGCGCGAGGACGTCACGATCATCTGCGTGCAGATGGGGATGCTCGGCAGCGACAACGCCGCCCGCCGCGAGGAACTGTTCAAGCGCGCGATCCAGTTTTTCGAATATGTATTTACCTATGAGTACGCGAAGATCGACGCGTCGGCGCTGATCGAACGCTGCAGCGAGCAGATCGATGTACAGAACCTGCCCGACACACAAGTCGAAGCGATCGCGGACGTGCGCGGCGCGAGCGCGTTCCGCCCGATCCGCGAGATCGATCTTTTGAAGGAAGGCGACGCGCAGTTCACCGTCACCGTCGAGGCAGGCGCGCAGGCGCCGGTCCAAAAGGGCGATGTGCTCGGCACGGCGACGTTCTCCTACAACGGACGCGTATGGTTCACGCTGCCGCTGGCTGCGGCGCAGAGCGTTGATCTGCCGTCCACGCCCGAACCCGCCACGCCGATCCCCGTCAGCGCGGAGGACGCCCCGACCGCAGCGCCGACCGCGGTGCCGACCCCGACGGCGAGCGCGACGCCCACGCCCACGCCGGTGCCGGTACACAGCGAACCGACCGAGCCGACCGTATACGCCCTGATCGCAGGCGCGGCGGTGCTCGCGATCGCATCGGTCGTCCTGCTGGTCCGAAGAAAAAAGCGCAATTGATTACATAAGGGAGCTGACCGTGCGATCAGCTCCCTTGTTTTTTGCCGTTGTTATCCTTCTTTTGCCTCGAACAGCATCCAGCCGCGATCGACCGGCGCGACGAACGAAGTGCCGCAGTAGACGCACACGCGCGCCCCCGCCGCGGGAAGCGGCGCGCCGCAGTTCGGGCAGTTGAAGCCGACGACCTCGCTGTCCGGATCGTCCGCATAGCCGGCGATGTACTGCAGCACGAGGCGGCGCTCCTGCTGCGCGTCGTTCGTATCGAGGTACCCGACCGCCGCCTGGCAGGTCAGAAGCTTTCTGCGGCCGGAGCCGTCGTACGCCGCGATCGACGCGCGATGCACCTTGATCTGCTCCTTCACGTTTTCGGGCAGGCGATCCTCGAACGATTCGAGAAACAGCGCCGTCGCGTCATTCCTGAACAGGACCTTGCCCTGTCTGCCGCTTTCGTAGTACGTTTCGGCGTCGCGCCGCACGCGCTGCGAAAAGACCTTCGCGTTGAAGTCCGGAAAGTCCTTTAAGATCTTCGGCATCACGACCGATTCGAGCGACGAGAGCGAGCGGGGCTTGGGCGGCTCGTTGTTTGCGGCGACCGCCTCGTTGAGCGCGCTCGTGATCGTCGAAAGCGAGGAACGCAGGCCGCGCGTCGCGCGAAAGATTCCCAAAAATCCGCCTGCAAGCATGCCGACGCCGAGCAGCGCCAGCAGCGCGATCATCCACCCTTGCATATGCTCCGCCTCCTTGTGTTTCTGTTTCTATTTTGGAAGCATTCCGCCGGTTTGTCAAGTCCCAAAACAGCAGCAAAAGAAGCCCCGTAAAGGAGCTTCTTTTGAGAATTACAGAGAGATATCCGGTGAAGGGCGGGTTTTATGCGTTGACCTCGTCCTTTTTGCGGCGCAGCTTTGCGCCGAGCTTTTGGAACAGGTCCGCACGCGAGGAGCCGACCATGAAGATGACGACGAACACGCCGATGACGACCTTGTTGAACGTCGTCGGCAGGCCGATCGCCATCATGCCCATCTTCAAAAGCTGGGTGACGATCGCGCCGGCGAACACGCCGAACATGATATTGCCCTGCCCCGCGATAGACATGCCGATGAGGACGCACATCATCGCGTCGAAGACCGCCGCCGCGCTGCCCATCGTGCCCTGTACCGCCGACTGTACGCCGGTCGCGGAGAGACTCATCAGCGAGTAGAGACCCGCGAAGATGCCGGACAGCGCCAGTGCTTCCGCTTTCAGCAGCTTCGGATTGATGCCGTTCGTCTTTGCGACGACCGGATTGCTGCCGACCGCGCGCACGCTGTAGCCGACCTTGCGCTTATAGTACAGGATCGAAGCGAACACGAAGATGACCGCAAACAGGATGAGATTCCACGGCATTTTGCCGAGCACCATGTAATCGTTGGAAATATGGATGCCTGCGCCGTTGTAGAGAATGCGCGTCAGACTCTCCATGATCAGCATCAGACCGATCGAAACGATCAGCGTCGGGATCTGCAGGAAGTAGTACGCTGCGCCGACGATGACGCCGAGAATGATGCCGATCAGAACGGACAGAACGATCAGTACCGGTACGAAGCCCGCCACGCCGAGGTTCAGCGCCGTCGTGATCTGCATGGCGAAGTTGCCGGCAAGGATCGTCGTCAGCACGATGCGCGCGCCGATCGAGAAATCCCAGTTGCCGATCTTCATGTTAAAGAGCACGCCCCAGCCGAGCACCGCCGGCGCAAGGGACTGCAGGATCACGTTCCACACCGCCGCGAAGCTTCGGGTCTCGGGCGAGACAAGAAGGAGCAGCAGCATCAGAACGACGGGAGACGCCACGGCAAGCCCGTACGATTTGATAACCTTCAAAACCGTTTTCATATCGATACCTCTCTCTTCAAAATTGGTTCATCCAATGCGTTTGCGGGGACAGCCCGCAAACGCACCGCTTCTTCGGGGTTTAGCCGTTTGCCGCGCTCTTGATGAACTCGATCGTCCAGTTGTCGAGCACGCTCTGATAGTACGCTTCGTCGCAGGTGGACTGGACCATCGCCTTGATGTCCGCATCGCTGTAGAGCTGGACTTCGGGGTTGTCAACGTACTTGGAGAACAGATCCATTTCTTCCGCGTTCGTGATGACGATCGGGGTCAGATGGAGCTTGAACGGTCCTTCGGTCTTGATGTTGCCCTGCACTCTGTTGACCAGCGCGAGGAACGCAACGAGGCACTCGGAGGTGTAGCCGCCCGCGTTCGCCGCCAGCCAGCCCTTTTCAAACGCTTCCTTGTTGCCGTCGAAGGTATCGAACGTCGCAACCTTGATGCTGCCCGCTTCCTTGCCGGAGCCTTCGAGCGTGGAGATGATCGCTTCCGCCGTGCCTGCCGTGCCGGAGACGGAGAGGATGCCCTGCATGTCGGGATAGAGCGTCAGGAAGTTGTTGACGCCGTCCGTGGTGACCTTTGCGTCGGTCTCGGTCTGGAAGGTGCCGAGGATCTCAATGCCGTATTCCTTGCAGCCGTCCGTGAAGCCGTTGTTGCGGTCGACCATCATCGCGTCCTTCGGGTCGCCGGAGATCATGCAGACCTTCTTGATGCCCTGATCCGCGAGGACCTTGACCATGTTCTTTGCGAGGTTGTAGCTGTCGTCCCAAATGTGCGTGACCATGTAGGGGTTCGCATAGCATGCTTCCTTGATGCTCTCATCGAGGATGTCGCGGTTGGAGACCGCCCAGTAGACGCCCGCGTCCTTGCAGGCGTTGCCCAGCTGCAGGTTCGCCGCGGTGTCCATCGGGATGAAGTACACGCCTTCGCAGCCCGCGCTGATCATCTGCTCGCAGGCGGAAAGCTCCGCTTCGGTGGTGTAGTCGCCGAGGTGCCAGACAAGCTCAACGTTCAGCAGTTCCGCCGCGTGGTTTGCCCATGCGTAGAACGTGCCGCCCATCGGGTCGGTGTTGCCGTACCAGATCATGCCGATCTTATGCTTGACGTCTGCGCCGCCCGCGTTGCCGTTGTTCGCGGGCGTGTTGTTGGTCGTGCATGCCGCGAACGCGAGCATCATCACAATCGCCATTACCAGTGCCAGTACTTTTTTCATTGTTTTCCCTCCATTTTTATTGTTTGTTCTTTGGGTTCTATTTCTTATCTCCGCTCATGCAATGAGATCGTACTCAGAGCGATCGATGGAGATCGAAACCGTTGCCAGGAAGAACACCGCCTTGACGATGTCCACGTAATCGGGGTTCATACCCCACAGAAGCATGCCGTTGTTCAGGATATAATAGGTGAGCACGCCGATGATCGCGGAACGGATGCGCGTCGCCGAGCCGCCCGCCATCGAGATGCCGCCGAGACTGAGCGCCAAGAGAACGTCCGTTTCGAGGTTCAGACCCGTGTTGCCGGTGACCGCGAGACTTCTCGACAGCGCCAGCGAGGACGCAATGCCGAGCGTGATGCCGCTGATGACGAACGCGATCGTCTTGTACTTGTTCACGCTGATGCCGGAAAGGTCGGTTGCGCGCGGGTTGGTGCCGATGAGCTTCTGATACTTGCCGATCTTCGTATAGTTAAAGAGGAAGTAGCCGATGCCGAACACGACCGCCACGACGGCGAGGAACACCCAGAAGTTGTTGAGCTTGCCGGAGTCCGCGATCATCATGTACCGCGACGCGGTTGCCGTCTGCGCCACGCCGCGCCCCGCGAACATCAGGCACAGACCGCCCATGAACGCCGGCACGCGTCCGTAGATGTGGATGACCGCCGTGAACAGGCCGCACAGGACGCCGAACACGATCGCCAGGATGATGAACAGCCAGAGGTTTCCGCCGGAGATGAGGTACGCGAGCACGCTCGAAAGCGCGCAGGCGCCGCCCAGCGAGAAGTCGAGGTTGTTGTGCGCCATGACGAACACGGTACCGACGGCTGCGACCAGCGCGATCGATGCCTGCATGACGATGTTCTTCAGGTTCTGCCATGTGAAGAACTTGCCGCCCGTCGTCAGCGAGAACAGGATGATCAGGATCAGCAGTCCCGCGATCGGGATAATCTTACGAATTTTATCTCGCATGTTCCTTCCTCCTCAGATAATCTTCGAAATGATGTCCGCTTCGCTGAGCGATTCCGATCGTAAAAACTCGCCGGTCCGCCGTCCGTCCTTCATCGTGATGATGCGGTCCGCCATGCCGATCAGCTCCATCATTTCCTCGGAGACCATCAGGACCGAGATGCCCTGCTGCTTGAATTCCTCCATCAGACGGTAGATCTTTGCTTTGACGCCGACGTCGATACCGCGCGTCGGGCAGTCCATGATGAAGATGCGCGAATCGTTCGCGAGCCACTTGGCGATGACGACCTTCTGCTTGTTGCCGCCGGAAAGGTCCTTCGCCATCTGCGCGACGTTCTGCATCTTGACTTCCATGATCGCTGCCTTCTCCTCCGCCATCCTGCGCTCCGCGCGCGGCGAGATGAAGATGCCCTTCTTGATCTTGTCAAGCGACGAGGCGACGATGTTGTCCTTGATGCTCGTCGGCTGGAACAGCGATTCCTTGTCGCGGTCTTTCGGAATGTACGCGATCTTGTGGCGCACCGACGTGGACGTGTTGTGCAGCTTGACGTTGCCCTCGTGCAGGGTGACGGTGCCGTGCGTTGGCTTGATCGCGCCGAACACGGTCTTCAAAACCTCGTGCATGCCGCAGTCGGACAAGCCGCCGAAGCCGAGGATCTCGCCCTTGTGCAGTTCGAAGCTGATGTCATGGAACACGCCGTCGACCGAAAGGTCCTTGGCGGAGAGCACGACCTCGTTCTCATACGAGCAGGTGAAGTCCGCGCGGTAGTAGGAGCCCTCGAACTCGCGGCCAATCATCTTCTGGCGCATGTTGTCCGGATTGATGTCGTCGCCGTGCAGCAGGTCGATGAACACGCCGTCGCGCAGGATCATGACCTCGTCGCAAAGATGCTGCACCTCGGCAAGATCGTGCGAGATGATCAGGATCGCCGTGCCCTTTGCCTTCTGCTCGGCGATGATCTCATAGATGCGCTCGACGCCCTTCTTGGACAGCGCGGTCGTCGTTTCGTCGATGATCAGAATGTCGGGCTGCTTCGAAAGCGATCTTGCCGTTTCGATCATCTTGCGGTCTTCGAACGAATAGTTGTCGATCGGCTGCGACGGATCGACGTTCAAAAGCCCGTTCTCCCTGAGGATCTCCCTCGCGCGGGCAATCAGTTTGCGCATGTTGACCATGCCGCCCTTGCCGAAGCTGTCCTCCTCGCCGAGGAACATGTTCTCCGCGACCGTCATGCCGTCAATCGTGCCCTGCTCCTGCGTCAGATACTGAATGCCTGCCTTGCGCGCTTCCAGCACCGAACCCGGCTTGTACGCCTTGCCCTTGTAGGTCATTTCGCCCTTCGTGGGAGGATAGACGCCGGCGATCATGCTGGAAAGCGTGGATTTGCCGGATCCGTTTTCGCCGACAAGCCCCAGAACCGTGCCCTTGTGCAGTTCAAAGGTGACATCCGTAACGGCCTTCGTCGCGCCGAATTCCTTGAACATGTGCTCTGCTTTGAGAATCGTTTCCGCCATTTTGCGCTCCTTTCCGATCTTTATATCTCCATGCCGTTCGACCGGATGACATCCCGGTACCAGTAGAACGAATCCTTTTTGCGGCGCTCCAGCGTGCCCGTGCCGTCGTCGTACTTGTCGACGAACACCTGTCCGTAGCGCTTGCGCATCTCGCCGGTCGTCAAGCTGACAAGATCGATGCAGCCCCAGTTCGTATAGCCCATCAGGTCGACGCCGTCCTCGGTCGCGAGCTTCATCTGGCGGATGTGCCGGCGCATGTAATCGATGCGGTACGTATCGTGGATGCTGCCGTCCTCCTCGATCGTATCGAACGCGCCGAGCCCGTTTTCGACAATCATGAGCGGCACATGGTAGCGGTCGTAGGCGGCATTCAGCGCGTAGCGGATGCCGGTCGGATCGATCTGCCAGCCCCAGTCGCTCGCTTCGAGGTACGGATTCTTAAAGCCGCCGGTCAGGTTGCCGCTGACCGTGTCCTTTTCGCCTTCCCTGCCCACGCAGATGGACATATAATAGGAAAACGTCATGAAGTCCACGGTGCCGTTCTGAAGGTCCTCGATGTCCTTGCTGGTGATGTTTAAGATGACGTTTTTATCGCGCCACATCGCGGTGGCGTAATACGGATATGCGCCTTTGACCTGCACGTCGCTGCAGTACCAGTTCATGTTTTGCATGTACCGCTGCGCGAGCAGCACGTTTTCCGGATCGCAGTTGACCGGATAGGCGACGATAAACGTCAGCATATTGCCGACCTTGAATTGCGGATACTTTTTGTGCGCGAGCCGCACGGTTCTGGCGGACGCGACGAATTGATGATGCAGCGCCTGATAGCGCTCCTGCTCGCTATGACGGATGCCGTCGATCGGGCCTTCGTAGCCCTTGACCATGCCGGTCGAAATGATATCGCCGATCGGCATCTGTCCGGCGTTGATTTCGTTGAACGTGATCCAGTATTTGACCTTGTCCTTGAAGCGCTCGAACACCGTTTCCACGTAGTGCATGAAGTGCTCGATCGTCTCGCGCGAGAGCCAGCCGTTCTTCTGCATGCCGAGCGCGAGCGGCATTTCGTAATGCGAAAGCGTGACGAGCGGCTCGATGCCGTACTTTTTGCATTCGTCGAACACCTTGTCGTAGAACGCGAGTCCTTTTTCGTTCGGTTCCTTCTCCATGCCGGTCGGAAAGATGCGCGACCAGTTGATCGACATGCGGAAGCACTTGTAGCCCATTTCGGCCAGCAGCGCGATATCCTCCTGATAGTGATGATAAAAATCGCTCGCCTCGTGGCTCGGATACAGGTACCCGGGCTTGACCGTCCCGGTGAACAGCTTGCTGCGCTCGCGCGTGCCGTTCGTGCACACATCCGGAATCGACGGTCCCTTGCCGTCGACGTCCCATGCGCCTTCAAACTGGTTTGCCGCCGTCGCGCCGCCCCACAGAAAATCCTCTCTGAACATGCCTGCCTCCTTATGCCCCGTACTGCTGAATGTAGTTGTACATCGCGCCGAGGATGTTGCATTCGTTGAGATACCGGCTGCGCACGACCTCCGCCTTCATTTCATCCGCGATCATCGTGTCCCTGCAGAGCGCGTCGATCTCGGCGCGAAGATCGTCGAGCAGACGGTCCGCGCGGCTCAGTCCACCGCCGATGACGATGCGGTCCGGCGCAAGCGTGATCTGGATATTCTCGCAGATCATCGCGAGCGAATGCAGAAAGTCGCGATAGACCCTGCATGCGTCGGGATCGCCCTCCTCGACCCACTTGAACAGCTGTCTGCCGTCCGCCTTGATCGGCTTGGGCGGTTCGGAGAACTTCGGGTATTGATCGCCCGCGATCGTATCGAAGAACGACATCATCGGCGCCGCGTCCTGCACCGAGAAGTCGAGATTCTTGAGCTTGCAGAGCTGATAGGTCAGCCCCATAACGCCGACGCTCATGAATCCCGTATCGAACAGATTGTGCCGCTTGCCGCCGAGCAGGAACGAAAACTCGCCCGCGGTGGTGTTTCTGCCGTGCAGCACCTTGCCGTCGATGATCACGCCGCCGCCCACGCCCGAACCGAGCACGAGCACCGCGCCATTCTTGACGTCGCTTAGACTCCCCTTCCACGCCTCGGCGAGCGCGCCGCACTTGCCGTCGTTTTCGAGCGAGACGTTGCAGCCGCAGCGCTCCTTCACAAGCGCGATCACGTTCTTTCCCTTCAGGATGTCGCCGTACACGCCAGAGCCAAAATGCTCGCCGGTGTGCGGATCGATAAAGCCGGGCAAGCTCATCGCGATGCCGTCCGCGTGATCGCGGAACTGCTCATACAGCTGCGCAACCGAATCGAGGAACGACTCCGTGCTGTCGATCGGCGCAGGGCCTGTTCCGGTGACCTCCATTTCGGCACGGTCGTTGACCAGTGCATACTTGACAGAGCTTCCGCCGTAATCGAGAACCAGGCATTTCATTCGCAGTTTCCTCCCCGCAGCTTCTTTTTCCGGCGCAATTCATTCATAAATACACCGTTCTTGATTATAATTATAAATATCGGCGGGGCGACGGCAAGTTATAACTTTTCGCGATGCTCATTCGAATGTTACAGAACGCGGCATTCGTAACGGTCAGAGGGATAAAAAGGGAAATCATAAAAGGACTTTTCCGCGCTGCTGCGGCAAAGTCCTTCGAAAAACCGTCGATTTTGACGGATTGATTATGTGTTTTTATGATCTTTGTGCTGACGGTTGCGGAAATCGTCGAGCGTATTGGTCTCGTACGCGCGGATCACGTCCAGCAAATCGTCGCCGGTAAACACCTCGTGCAGCGGCATCGCGCCGACCAGCTTGATGTATACGTCCTCGACGGAATCCCTGAATCCGTTCTTCGCCCATTTCTGCATCGTCTCGCGCCAGGCGGCCTGCGTCGTCCGGGAGCCCTCCGCGCCGGTCGTATCGCCGGACACGCGGCACAGCGCGCGCACGAACGATTCGCTCGCCTGCTCGTCCTTCAGGATCTTTCCGTAGAAGGCGGCGTTGTTCCGGATCGTGTTGAGGATGCAGATGACGATCGATTTCCACTCCGCATTGCGTCCGTAGATTTTCGAGAACAGCATCAGGTCGTCGTAACAGATGCTTTCGACCAGATCAAAGACGTCGGAATAGTTGCGATAGAACGTCATATGCGAAACGCCCGCCGCCTCGATGATCTCCTTGACCTTGATGCTTGCAAACGGTTTCTGACGCAGAACGTCCAAAAATGCGTCGGCTATCTTTTTCTTCGTGGTCTCGTTCACCGTTTGCCTTCTCCTCCGTTTTGTTTCATTATGTATATATTATACGCCTTTCTTCTCCAAAAAACAACCCTGTTTTCAGACCAGTTTAATCTTCTCTGCGCTTTGCTCCGTGTTTGAATATGCAATCGTTTCGTCTGTTATGATATATCGAAAAAGCCCTTATTTTGTTAGGTTTTATATCAATTCTCACATCAAAAAAACAGAATGCCGCGAACTCTAACTTGCAACAGGTGGACGCTTGCGGAACAATAGAATCGGGTGTGTGAATTTTTGCAATATTTCCCACTTTTATGCAATCAATATACAAGGAGGCAACAGCATGAAGTACATCTACACCTGTTTCAAGTGCGGGTTCCCGATGGCGGTCGAGGAAGAGGACTGTCCGCAGTTCTGCCCGTCCTGCTCGGCGCCCAAGTCCCAGTTCCTGCGCGAGCCCTGGTGCGGCAGCATCGAAAAGCGCAGAATCCACGTCGACCCGATCGGTCCCGACCCCGACTGGCCCAAGTACGACATCGCGTACCATCACCCCAAGGCGTTCAAAAAGGGCACACGCCACGGACAGGTGCGCCGCTTCATCACCTACTATGACGATCTTTTGAAGACGCGCGAATTCTATGAGAAGGTCTTCGGCTGGGACACCGTGCCGATCGAATCCGATCTGGACAAGGCGCGCCCGACCTTCCTTTGCGCGACCGGTCCGGGCTTCCCGAACTGGGAACCGCGCTTCGGCTCCACCGGATACGGCTTTTTGAAGCCGCGCGAGGCCGATCCGACCGGCACGCATCCGCACTTTGTCGTCGAGGTCGACAGCGTGGAAAAGATCTGCGCCGCGGTCGGCGCGTACGGCGGCAAGGTCATTCGCGAAGCGTACGAGGAGGACGGCAAGTGCTACGCCGTGCTCGCGGACACCGAGGGCAACCCGTTCATCGTCTGGCAGACGCCCGCGGACGTGACCTTCAACGAGCCGGAATCGCAGGTCTACTATAAGTGGGACCGCACGAACCCGTACAAATACGACCGCATGTACAAGTCCGATTTCGACCCGAAATCGCGCTATCCGTTCCGCGCGCCGAAAAAGTTCACGCGAAAGTCGCTGCACGGACGTCCGCGCTTCGGCTCGATCTACTATCATGCCGGCAACTTCAAGACGTTCCAGAAGTTCTGGATCGACCTGTTCGGCTGGGATTTCTTCGAGCTTCCCGCCGCCGTCGGCGGCAAGGAGCCCGGCGACCCGAACCCCAGCTGCCTGATCGCCACCGGTCCGAGCTACGAGACGTGGGAGGGCTGCGTGCCCGGTCACATGAACCTCGGCTGCTACTGCTGCGAGGACGAGACGCTTCCGGAGGTCAATTTCGGCATGGAGATCCACATGGACGTGCCGATCGCGATGACCGCGGCGGAGGTGGAGAACTTCGGCGGCAAGGTCGGCGACGACGTTCCGAAGTTCGACAACGCGAACTGGTTTGCAACGTTCACCGCATGGGATCCGAGCGGCAACAAGATCGTGCTGTCCAAGTGCCCGGATTCGCGCACGTGGGACGAGGCGGAAGCTGGCTGGGATACGTGGGATCCGCAGCTCTTTCAGGCCGGGATCTGAATAATTATGAAGACCGCTCCGCGCGTGCGAGGCGGTCTTTTCTGTTAGAAAACAGGGAAACCCGTTCGCGGCATGTTACATTCCGGCGTTATGTTATCAATTTGAGACGAACGCGCGGCATTCTAACTTGTGAATTGTGCAGAAAACCGATAAGGTAAGAATCGAAAGAGGATAAAAACTCATCCACAAATCATATTTTTACAGAAAGGACAAATCTTATGAGAAAAATCTACACCTGCTTCACCTGCGGAACCGCCTACGATCTCGAAGAAGAACTCGCGCCGAGCGTCTGCCCGTACTGCGGCAAGGACATCATCTTTGAGGAACCGTTCATCACCAGCTTCGACGATCGCCGCATCCATGTCGATCCGATTCTCCCCGATCCCAACTGGGATAAATACGATGTGTCCTTCCACCATGCAAAGGCGTTCCCGGCGCACACCCGCCACGGTCAGATCCGCCGCGCCGTGCTGTCCTATACCGACGCCGCGCTTGCCAAGAAGTATTATGAGGATGTGTTCGGCTGGGACATCGTGCCCGCCAAGAACGTGGATCCGAACAAGCCCGACCCGCTGTACTTTGCGGCGACCGGCGACGGCTTTGACAACTGGGAGCCGATGTTCCCGTCCTTCACCTATGCGTACCTCAAGTCCGAGAACAGCGATCCGACCGGCAGAAATCCGAAGATCCTCGTCGAGGTCGACGATCTTGCGGACATTCTGAAGAAGGTTCCCGAAAACGGCGGCAAGATGCTGAGAGCGCCGTACGAGAACGTCGAAGGCGTGACCTACGCCGTGCTCGAGGACACCGAGGGCAACCCGTTCTATGTGACCGAAACGCCCAAGGATCTCGACTGGAACGCGCCGGAGAATCAGGTCAACTTCGACGTGCGCGAGTATCCGCAGATGTATCGCGAGGGGCTCAAGAACCAGGGCAAGGTGCCCGCGTACATCGGACGCGCACCGAAGAAGTTCCCCGAGCAGGATCTGCACGGACGTCTGCGCTTCGGCAACATGTACTATAAGGATTTCCGCCGCTGGCAGAAGTTCTGGATCGACCTGTTCGGCTGGGATATGATCGAGCTGCCCGGCAGCGCAGGCGGCAAGGAAGAAGGCGCGGAGAACCCGACGCTGATCGTCGCGACCGGCCCCAGCTACTATGACTACGAAGGTCTTGTGCCCGGTCACATGAACATCATGGCGACGCACACCGACGCGGAAACCGTTCCGGACATCGAGTTCGTGATCGAGATCCGCATGACCGAAAGCCCGAAAGTCACGGTCGACAAGATCCTCGCGCTCGGCGGCAAGCTGATCGGCGAGATCCCCGAGGCGGACAACTGGGCGAGCATGTTCCCGGTGGCGGACCCGTTCGGCAACGTCTACAAGCTTTGGAAGTGCCCGGACACGCGCACCTGGACCGACCCCGAATCCGGCTGGAAGGGTATGAGCGAGGAGCATATCGACAAGCTCTCGCTGTTCTGGCCGCCCAAGAGCTTCTGATTCCCTCCTATTGCAAAAGGACTGCCTTCCCTTTGAGGCAGTCCTTTTTCCGTGCAAAAAAGCAGACTGCCAAGAAAGCGTTCAGAAGCCGGAATTCTCAGCCGAAAGCGATAGTCAGCTATGCCGAGGCTGAGAAACCGGCTAATTTTCGGCATACAATAAGAGAAACGGACGGTTCTTCCGCCCGTTTCTTCCTGCCGGTATTCCTATACAAAGTCCGCCGAAAATGGTCTGAACCTTTATCGACAGTCTGAGCGGCTGCCTTTTCGGACAGTCGCAATTGGATCAAGGTTAGTTTTCGCCGCCCTCCCAACGCTTCTTCGCGTCGGCTTCGAGCTTCAGGAGCGTTTCCTGCGGGTTCTTGACCTTCGCGAGGAAGATCATCGCCGCGATGATGTACGGCTTGAAGGACGCCTGCTTGTAGAGCGGATCGCGATAACGATCGAACACGCTCGCGGCGACCTCGCCCGCCTTGCAGGAGACGTCGGTGATGTCGGCGGGCAGGCAGTGCAGATACAGCGCCTTTCCGTCCTTGGTGAGCTGCATCATTTCTTCGGTGCACTCCCAGTCCTTATGCTCCGCGTTCTGCGCGAGCAGCCGCTTTTCGAGCGCCTTGATGCCCTCGAAATCGCCGTTGCCGTACAGCTCGGTGCGCTCTTCCATCGCCTTATAGGGCGCCCAGGACTTCGGATACACGATGTCCGCGTCCTTGAACGCTTCCTTCATGTCGTGCGTGATCGTGAACTTCGCGCCGGACTTCTTGCAGTTCTCCTCCGCGACCTTCACGACGTCATCCATGATCTCGTAGCCCTCCGGATACGCGAGCGTGACGTCCATGCCGAAGCGCGTGAACAGACCCGCAACGCCCTGCGGAACGGACAGCGGCTTGCCGTAGGACGGGCTGTATGCCCAGGTCATCGCGACCTTCTTGCCCTTGAGGTTCTTGATCGCCTCGTCGAGATCGTCGCTGCCGCCGAGCGTATGGATGCAGTGGAGCATGTCCGCCATGCACTGGGTCGGATGGTCGATGTCGCACTGGAGGTTGACGAGCGTCGGCTTCTGCTCGAGCACGCCCGCCTTGTTGCCCTCGGTGACCGCGTTGACGACGTTGTGCATGTAGGTGTTGCCCTTGCCGATATACATGTCGTCGCGAATGCCGATGACGTCCGCCATGAAGGAGATCATGTTCGCGGTTTCGCGGACGGTCTCGCCGTGCGCGATCTGGCTCTTGCCCTCGTCAAGGTCCTGCACTTCAAGACCCAGGAGGTTGCACGCGGATGCGAACGAGAAGCGCGTGCGGGTGGAATTGTCGCGGAACAGCGAAATGCCGAGGCCGGAGTCAAAGATCTTCGTGGAAATGTTGTTCTCGCGAAGATGACGCAGCGCATCCGCCACGGTGAACACGGCGGCGATCTCATCGTCGGTCTTTTCCCAGGTCAGGAAAAAGTCGCCGTTGTACATTTCGTCAAACTTCAGCTGGTCCAGCTTGTCGGTATACTTTTTAACGTTGCTCATATGCTCCTCCTCAAAAATAATCAGTCGTTTGCGAACTTGGTGTCGGTCTTGCCCGCGCGGTAGACGGTTACGTCGTCCGTCTTGTTCTCGGGCTTATAGCACATCGGGACCGCAGCGTACAGCGCCGCGCAGGTCACGAGGTCCTGCTTCCAGGTGATTTCGTTCGGCGCATGCGCCTGCGATTCCGCACCGGGGCCGAAGCCGACGCACGGAATGCCGTAGCGACCCTGAATGGAAACGCCGTTGGTCGAGAACGTCCACTTGTCGATCAGCGGACGGTTGCGGAGGTGCATCGCGCTTTCGTGACCGATGCGCTTTTCGCCGAACAGACCCTTGTGCGCCTCGTACAGCGCCTGCACGTGCGCAGCGCTCTCCTTGTTGATCCAGGTCGGGAAGTAGCACTCGGTTTCGTACTTGAGGCCGGTCCATGCGGGACGGTCATACATGTACATCGAGACCTTGACGTCGTCGCCGTACTTCTTGCAGGCGGGCAGGTTGCGGATCTCTTCGAGGCAGGAATCCCAGGTTTCGCCGGCGGTCATGCGGCGGTCGAGCGAGACCGCGCAGGAGTCTGCGACCGCGCAGCGCGACGGAGAGGTGTAGAAGATCTGCGAGCAGGTGATCGTTCCGCGTCCGAGGAAGCGCGCATCCTCCCAATGCTCGGGGTTGTACTTCTCGTCGAGCATCTTGACAAGGCCCTTGATCTCGTCCGCGTCGGTTGCGGTGTTCTCGTTCAGCGCGCGCACTTCGCGCAGAATGTCCGCCATCTTATAGATCGCGTTGTCGCCGCGCTCCGGAGCGGAACCGTGGCAGGAAACGCCCTTGACGTCCACGCGGATCTCCATGCGTCCGCGATGACCGCGATAGATGCCGCCATCGGTCGGCTCGGTGGAAACGACGAATTCCGGCGTGATGCCGTCTTCCTTATGGATGTACTGCCAGCACAGACCGTCGCAGTCCTCCTCCTGCACGGAAGCGACGACGAGAATCTTCGTATCCGCGGGAATGAGGTTCAGGTCCTTCATGATCTTCGCGCCGTAGACGGCGGAAACCACGCCGCCCTCCTGGTCGGATCCGCCGCGGCCGTAGATGATATCGTCGGTCTCATAGCCCTTGTACGGATCGTGTTCCCAGTTGTTGATGTTGCCGATGCCGACGGTGTCGATGTGACCGTCGAACGCGATGATGCGAGAGCCCTCGCCCATCCAGCCGAGCGCATTGCCTTCCGGATCGATCTCCGCCTTGTCGAAGCCAAGCGCTTCCATCTCGGCGATCGTGCGGCGAATGACGCCCTCCTCCTCGCAGCTCTCGCTGGGGATGGCGATCAGATCGCGGAGAAACTTGGTCATTTGCGGCAGGTAACCCTGCGCAGCCCGTTTGATTGCTTCAAAATCCATAGCAGTTTCCTTTCCTCAAAATTATTTTGTTTCTGTGGTGTTGCTTGCGTCGATGTAGGAATAAAGTGTATATTTGCTGATACCGAAAAACTTCGATATCTTATCGCCGCTTCTGGTGATGAGAAATGCGCCGGACTTGTTGAGGAACGCGATTGCCGCGATCTTGTCCTCCTTGGACATCATGGCGACCGGCTTGCCGACGAGCTGCACCGACTGCTCGATGAGATCGTCCAGCAGTTCGTTGACCGACTGCGGAATGCGCTCCGGCATCTTGCGGTCCGCCTTGTGCTGCAGGATCGAGTCGACCGCCCGCTCCGCCATCAAAAGCTCGGTGATATCGTAATTGATTGAGAAGATGCCCTCCGGCTTGCCCTCGCTGTCGCGGATAAAGACCGTGGAGGATTTCAGGATGCGCCCGTCGTGCGTTTTCATGAGATAGCCCGTGTTGTCTTTGAGCTTTTCGGGGTCGCTCTCCTTCAGCGCTTCGAGCACGACGCGGCTCGGCCCGTCGCCCTCATGCCGGTGCGAAACATGTCCGTTTTCGATCGCGACGATCGTATGGTCCGGATCGCCCTTGAGGTCATGCACGACGACCTCGCAATTGTCCCCGAACTGCGTTGCGATCGCTTTTGCCAGTCTGCGGTATAAGTCGAGATCCATGCGCCGTTCCTCCCTCCGATGATACCTTTATTATAAACGCTGCGCACGCGGATAACAAGAGGAAAGCAGAAAAAGTTTTAGATTTATAAAAAGAATTTTTGCGTTCGTTCTTCCTGTCCGGAAAAATTCCCGCAGGCAGTTGCAAAACGCCGAAAAGTACGATATACTGTAAGTTGAATTTCAGTAAAGGAGTTATCAAAATGGAAGACGAAAGAGATCTTGTCACCTTCACCGACGAAGAAGGCAACGAGTTTGACCTTGAGGTCATTGATTATTTTGAGCACAACGGTAAGGAGTACGCCGTCCTGGTGGACGCGGATCTGCCCGAGGATCCGGAGGAGGACTTCGAGGTCTGCATCATGGAGATCATCGTCAACGAAGAAGAGGACATGGAAGAGTTCGTGCCCGTCGACGACGACCTTCTGGACGAGCTGTTTGCGATTGCACAGCAGCGCATGGAGTGCTGGGACTGCGACGCGGACGACTGCGAGGGCTGCGACAAGCTCGGCGAGTAAGGCAAACGACAAATAGGAGCCGTTAAGATCCTCTTTCGAGTTTCTTAACGGCTCCTTGTGTTATGATTTCTGTTCTTATTTTGTTATTGGAGTAAATGTATATGTTTGATTTCAGAAGTTGAGTTGTACAATCTGTCCGTTCAGAGATCCTTCGGCGCAACGCCTCAGGATGACAGGAACGGAGCCGTATTTCATCAACGCATTGACGCTTAACGCAAAAAAGCACCGTCGCGGTATTCCGCGGCGGTGTTTTCCCCTACGCCACCCTCGCCGAAGCGTTCATATCCGGTGATGCGCAATGCACGGTTTGGATGCGGTCGTGCGCGATCGGAGCATAACGATGCTCGGAGATTCCAACTCCAGCCTGCTCACGGCCTGCACAGTTGCAACTTGGGCAGTTGCCGCCTGATATGCACCCGCTTCGGTTACCGACTCGGTTATTGCAGTTCCGTTTTCCAGTTCGTTTCCTGCAGGAGATTGTCGAGCGCGCGAAGCTCGGCGCACATCGCGTCCGTCTGCTTCTGCAGCTCGGCGGCGGACAGCAGGGCTTTCACCCGAATCTCCGTTCCGCGCGCGCGGCTCGTGCTCTCGCTCGCCGTATAGACCGCGTCGCGATACGCGCCGATGCGGATGTTCAGCGCATCCTTCTTCGCGATCAGCTCGGTCAGCGTCATGCCCTTGACCTTCGTTTTGCCGTTCGTGCGGTTGATCGCCGCCATCAGCGTTTCGAGACGGTCGATGCACACGTCGAGCGATTTGAGCAGCTCGTCCGGCTGTTCCGCGGGCTGCTCCCCTTCCTGCACCAGAATGTTCTTCGCAAGCCGGCGCTTGATCTCGTCGATTTTACGGTTCAGATCCGCCCGCTCCTGTAATGCTTCCGCCAGTTTCATAGGTTCCTCCGAATGACTTTACTCTTTTGTTCCGACGACCAGATACATGCGCTCATCCGAGACCGCCGACAGCACCGTGAGCGTGCGTTCGAAGATCGCGGCAAGCGCGTCCGCGGACATCAGATCGGCTGCGAGCGTATCCGGCATGCCCGCATGGTGCGCGTTGATCGCTTTGCGGCTCCTGTCGTGCGCGACGGTCAGCCGCCCGCCCGGTTTGAGCGCGTCCGACAGCGTGGCGATCAGCGCGTCCGGCTGCGCAAAGTGCGGGAATGCGTTATAGATCACGATGCAGTCGAACAGCCGGTCGAATCGCGCGGTGCGCGCATCGGCGCACAGCACGGCGACGTTCGGCTCGCCCGCGAACTTTTCCGCCGCGATTTCGATCATCTTCGGCGAAAGGTCGACGGCGGTCACGGAAGCGACGCCGCGCCCGAGATAATCGGGGATCAGTACGCCGGTTCCGCACGCGACGTCCAGCACATCCGTGCCGGCGCGCACGCCTGCCGCGTCGAGGATGCGTTCGATGATTGCGTCGTTACGCTCGGTCGTCGCGTCCCATTGCGGGGCGAGACCGTCGAAAAACGCCTGTACACGCTTGGGTTCGATCATGTTCTTCTCCGTTTTTTTGAAAAATACAGCGGGAGCGCGCGCTCCCGCTGTCCAAATTCAGCAGCCCTGCTCGATCAGCGTCTTGAACGCCGAAAGACTCTTGACGATCATTTCATGGCTGACGCAGGTGGAAAGCCGCAGGTAGCCCGGGCAGCCGAAGGACTCTCCCGGCGGGATCAGGATGTTCAGTTCCTTCGCCTTCTCGGAAAACTCCATCGCCGTGCCGAACGGCGCCTTGATGAACATATAGAACGCGCCGTGCGGATAGATGCAGGTATAGCCGAGCTCGGTGAGCCCCTGATAGAGCGTCTTGCGGTTCTCGTCGTATGCCTTGATGTTCGGCATCACGCCGCAGCACTGCTCTACGATGTACTGCGAGGTTGCCGGCGCGCAGATGTGTCCGAGCGCGCGCGCAGAGCCCGCGACGGCGTTGAACAGATCGACGCTGTCCGCGCAGGCGTCCGGCACGTACACGTAGCCGATACGCTCGCCCGGAAGACTCAGCGACTTCGACCACGAATAGCACACGACGGTGTTCTCATAGAGGTTCGGGATGAACGGCACCGTCACGCCGTCGAACACAAGCTCGCGGTACGGTTCGTCCGCGATCAGGTAGATCGGATGACCGAACTTCTCGCTCATGCGGCGCAGCAGCGCGGCGAGCGCTTGGAGCGATTCCTTTCGATAGACGACGCCGGTCGGATTGTTCGGCGAGTTGATGATGATCGCCTGCGTGTGCTCAGTAAAGTACGGCTCGATCTCGTCGACGTGTAGGTCGAAGTCCGCCGTGTTGGGCGGGACGATGACCGAGGTGCCGCCGACCGCGTGGATGAAGGTCAGATATTCCGGAAAATACGGCGCAAGGACGATGTATTCCGCGCCGGGAACGCACATCGCCTTCATCGTCGCCATCAGGGCAGGCGCCGCGCCGCAGGTCACGAAGATGTTCTGTCCGCGCGCACCGCAGCCGAACCGCTCATCCAGATTCTTTGCGATCGCCTCGCGCACGCTCATCGCGCCGGTTGCCGACGTGTAGCCGTGCACCTTGACGGTGTTTTCGGTCGCTGCGATCCGCTTGTACGCCTCCTGCACCTCGTCGGGCGCGGGCACGGACGGATTGCCGATCGAGAAATCGAAGACGTTTTCGGCGCCGATCTCCGCTTTTTTGCGCAGTCCGTATTCGAACAGTTCTCGAATATAGGCGCGCTTTGCACCGAGTTGAACCATTTCCTGAACTAACATCATCCTACCTCCTCTAATTGTTCCATTCCAAACCGCGGGCGACCACCGCGCCGAGCGCGACGGACGCCAGTTTGACTTCCGCGCTGTCGGCGCGCGAGACCAGCACGATCGGGACCTTCGCCCCGACGACGATGCCGGCGTTCATCGCGCCGCCGAAGATCGACATCGCCTTGCCGATGCCGTTGCCCGTTTCGTACGACGGAACGAGCAGAATATCCGCCTGCCCCGCGCCCTTCGCTTCGTAATGCTTATGGCGGCAGGCCGCTTCCGATACCGCAAGATCGAGGCCGACCGGACCGTACACGTTCATGTGGTACGGCGCCCAGCGGTCCGTCATTTCGGACAGCGTCTTTGCGTCCACCGTGGACTGGATCTTGGGATTGACGACCTCCGCGCCGCAGATGCACGCCGCGTTGATTTCGTCGTAGCCGAGCGCCTTGAACACACGCGCCGCATTTTCGAGAATCTCCGCCTTTTTATCGAGGTCGGGGAACGTGTTCATGCCGCCGTCGGTGAGTCCCATCATGCGGTGTCCCTTCGGCTCGTACATCATCACGTGGCTGATGAGCTTGCCGGTGCGAAGTCCCGCCTCGGGCTTCAGAACCGCGCGCATGATGTCCGGCGTGTTCAAAAGTCCCTTCATCAGGAAGTTCGCCTTGCCCGCCGAGACGCATTCGACCGCCTTCTGCGCGCAATCCACGTCGGTATCCGCCTGAATGATCTCGTAGTCGGACGGGTTTTCGCCGAGTTCCTCAAGGATCGACCGGATCGTGTCCCCGTGTCCGACAAGGATCGGCTCGGCGATCCTGCGGCGCTTCGCTTCCACGACCGCCTTCAGAACGTCCGCGTCGTGCGCCGCCGCCACCGCGATGCGGCCGGATGCGTAGCCCTGCGCCGCCTCGATGATTTCCGCTATCGTTCTCATTTTCCATCCCCCAGATACGTTTTGCATTCTCCGCCGTGCAGAACGCGCAGCGCGCCTTCCGCAAGACTCTTCATCTCTTCCTCGCCCGGGAAGCGCAGCACCGGCGCAAGCGGCTTCAGGTACGAATCCAACTCGTCGCAGAACGTCTTCGAATACGCCATGCCGCCGGTATAGACGATCGCGTCGACCTTGAACTTCATGACCGCCGCCATCGCACCCGCATCCTTCGCCAGCTGATAGGCGAGCGCCTTGAAGATCTTCGTCGCCTCCGGATCCTCGCCCGAGAGCGCGCGGCGTTCGATCTCGCGAAAGTCCTTCGTGCCGAGGTACGAATAGACGCCGGCTTCGCTGCTGATCAGCTTCTTGATCTCCTTCTTCGTCTTGCCGGAGAAGCAGAGGTTGACGACCGCGTTGACCGGCAGCGCGCCGGGACGGTCAAGTCCCATGGCGCCGTCGTCCTTGACGTTGAAGTTGTCCACGACCATGCCCTTTTCGTGCGCCGCGACCGAAACGCCGCCGCCGAGGTGCAGCACGATGAGGTTCAGCTCCTCGTACGGCTTGCCCAGCGTCGCCGCCGCCTTTCGCGCGACGGATTTTTGGTTGAGCGCATGAAAGAAACTTTCTCGCTCCATGCCCTTCAGGCCCGATACCCGCGCCAGATCGCACAGTTCGTCGACACTCACCGGATCGACAAAGAACGCCGGAATCCGCAGCGGATCGGCGATCTCGCGCGCGATATACGCGCCGAGATTCGCCGCATGTTCGCCGTAGAACGGGTGCAGGATGTCCGCGATCGCGCGGTCGTTGACGCCGTAGGTGCCGGACGGAATGTGGCGAAACAGACCGCCTCTGCCGCACACCGCGTCGAGCGTAGCGAGGTCGAAGTCCTTTTCCTTAAGCGCCTTTAAGATCAGTTCCTTTCGATACGGCATCTGATCCGCAACGCGCTCGAAGCCGCGCAGTTCCTCGGCGCTGTGGTCGATCGACACGCGAAGGATCTCGGTCTCCTCCTCGAAGACCGCGATCTTGGTGGACGTTGCGCCCGGATTGATGACCAGTACCCGCATGGCTTATACCGCGTCAAAGCCCGCGTGATACGCCTTGAGATTCAGCTCGCGGAACTTCGCCGGAACGACGTCCGAAATGACCGCGTCCCAATCGATGTCCGTCATGCCGAGCGCCTTGACCATGCTGCCGAACAGCACGATGTTCGCGCACTTGACGTTGCCCAGCCCCTCCGCGATCTTCTCCGCGTTGAGCGGATAGACCTTGAAATGCTGCTGCATCGCCTCGAGGCAGCCCTCGGGATACTTGACGTAGCCCGCCGCAATCGTGCTGGACGCCATCTCGTAATCGTTGATGATCGCCACACCGTCGGGCTTCAGATAGTTCGCATAGCGAACCGCTTCCATCTTTTCGAACGCCACGATGATGTCCGCCGCGCCGTCGCCAATGACCGGAGAGTAGACCTTTTCTCCCCAATGCACCTGCGTGGAAACGCTGCCGCCGCGCTGCGACATGCCGTGAACCTCGCTCATTTTGACGTCATAGCCCGCGCGCATCAGTCCCGTGACAAGAACCTTTGCGGTAAGGATCGCGCCCTGACCGCCGACGCCTACCAATAAAGCACTCTTGTTTTCCATTGCTTATTTCTCCTTTCGGGTGATCGCGCCCATCGGGCAGACCTGTGCGCAGACCGTGCAGCCGACGCAGGTGGTTTGATCGATCTTCGCTTTCTTGTTCTCGACCATGACGGAGGGGCAGCCGACGGAAAGGCACTTTCTGCAGCCGATGCACTTGGTCGTATCGACCTCGCACTTTCCGATGTCGTGCTTGATGCGCTTGATGAGCAGGCACGGACGGCGCGTGATGATCGCCGCCGGAACCTCGCTGTTCGCCGCTTCGTTGACCGCGGCTTCCATTGCCTTGAGGTCCTGTGGGTCGACGATGATGATGTTCTTGTAGCCGTAGGATGCGAGGATATCCTCGATCTTGAGCTTTTCGGCGATCTCGCCTTCGAGCGTGAAGCCGCTGCCCGGGTTGTCCTGATGACCGGTCATGCCGGTGATCGAGTTGTCGAGCACGACGGGAATGACGTTGCCCTTGTTGTAGATGATCTCCGCCGCGCCGGTCATGCCGGAATGGAAGAACGTGGAGTCGCCGACGACGCCGAAGACCTTCTTGTCGGTCTGACCGGACGCCTCGAACGCCTTCGCCATGCCCATCGCGACCGTGAAGCCGCCGCCCATGCAGACGACCGAATCCAGCGCGTTGAGAGGTGGCGCGAAGCCGAGCGTGTAGCAGCCGATGTCGCCTGCGACGACGTAGTTCTTATGCCTGCCGATCGTATAGAAGAAGCCGCGGTGCGGGCATCCCGGGCACAGGGCCGGCGGACGGGACACGGCCGTAACGCCGACGTCGACCGTCTCGGGCTTGATGCCGAACAGGCGCTCCTTCAAAAGCTGCGGATTGAGCTCATAGAGGTTGCCGATCAGTTCCTTGCCGATGCATTCGATGCCCGCCGCCTTGATCTGCTCTTCCATGAACGGATCGAGCTCCTCGACGACGTAGAGCTTTTTGACCTTCTTCGCGAAGGATTTGATGAGCTCCATCGGAAGCGGATTGGTGAGACCGAGCTTTAAGAACGACGTGTCCGCCGGAAACGCGTCCTTCGCATACTGGTACGCGATCGAAGCGGTGATAACGCCGATCTCGCTGCCGTTGATCTCTTCCTTGTTGAGCTTGGAGGTGTTCGCATACGCTTCGAGCGCCGCAAGGTTCTTTTCGACCTTCGCGTGGTTGACGTACGCGTTCGCCGGAGAGGAAACGTACTTCATGTTGCGCTTGTACGCGGGCACTTCGCGCACAAAGCGCTCGCCGAAGGTGACGAGACTCTTCGAGTGCGCAACGCGCGTGGTGATGCGGTACAGCACCGGCATATCGAACTGTTCGGAAATCGCATACGCTTCCTTCAGGAAGTCGAGGCACTCCTGCGAGTCGGAGGGTTCGACCATGCCGATCTTCGCCGCGCGCGCATAGTGACGGTTGTCCTGCTCGTTCTGCGAGGAATGCATGCTCGGATCGTCCGCTGAGACGATGACGAAGCCGCCGCATACGCCGTTGTACGCCGCCGTGAACAGCGGGTCCGCCGCCACGTTGACGCCGACGTGCTTCATCGCCGAGAGCGAGCGTACGCCCGCGATCGATGCGCCGTAAGCGACCTCAACCGCAACCTTTTCGTTCGGCGCCCACTCGCAGTACAGACTGTCCTTGTACTGCGGCAGGTTCTCGAAAATCTCCGTGCTGGGGGTGCCGGGATACGCCGAGCAGACCTTGACGCCCGCTTCGTACGCGCCCCGCGCGATCGCTTCATTGCCGGAAAGCAATACTGGATCCATGTTTCATTCCGCCTTTCTTTCGTTTTTGCCTACGTTCTGGCTGTTTTTATATCATATATGAAAAGAGCAGCTCGCGCTGCTCTTTCTCATCAATCGTCGATGTCCAGTGCTTCAAGCCCCTTCTTGGCTATCGGCTTTGCGTCGCCGTGTCGCACGAAGAACATCGTGATAAACGCGAGCGCCACGCAAACCGTTGCGTAGGGGAACAGGGATGTGAACCCGAGCGAGTCCATAAACAGACCGGACAGGAACGGCGTGACGGCCTGCGCCGCCATGCTTGCCGCGTAATAGTAGCCGGTATATCGGCCGACCTCGCTGCCCTTCGACAGCTCGACCACCATCGGGAAGCTGTTGACGTTGATCGTCGCCCAGCCGATGCCCGCGAGCGCGAACAGAAGGTTCATCAGCATGACGGGGCTGTCCGCGCGCATGAAGCCCGCGGCGAGGAACGTTGCCGCCAGGATGACGACGCCGATCAGGATCGCCTTTCTTCTGCCGATCTTCGAGGACAGCATGCCGATGGGCAGGTAGGAGATGATTGCCGCCGCCTGCGCGATGATCAGGGTGAGGTTATAGTCCTTGTCAAGCACGCGGCCCGCATAGACCGAGTACTTCGAAGTGACCGCGTTATAGCCCATGTACCAGAGAATGACCGACGCGAGGATCAGCAGCAGGGAGAGCTTTTCGCCCTTGGACAGATGCTTCGTGCCGGAAAGCTGATCGTTCTCGTCGACCTCTTCGATGCCGAGCTCAATGCTCTTCTGCTGCATCTCCGCCGCCCACTTGGGCTCCTTGACCGTCAGCATGAAGATCAGCAGGGCAATGAGCATCACCGCGATGATCGCGCCGAAGAAGCCGAAGTAGCTCATGAAGGTGTTGGAGATCGCGCTCGTATTGAACAGGAAGCCCATGCCGAGCACCAGCGCGCACACGCCGCCGGCGCTGCCCATGAGGTTGATGATCGCGTTCGCTTTGCTGCGCAGCGGCTTGATCGTGACGTCCGGCATCAGCGCGACCGCGGGCGAGCGGAACACCGCCATGCCGATCAGCACGACGAGCAGGACCGCGATGAACAGGATCAGCACGAGCGGATTGGCGATCGTGATGTTCCACACGTATGCCTGACGCGCGGGCACGACATAGTCGGTATAGTCCGGATTCGTCTTGAACTTGATGTTGCCGAACTCATCCTCGATGTTGATCTGCGCAAACTCCGCGAGGAAACGGCTCTCCTCCGGGTACTTTTCGGAAAGCTTGAAGCTTTCGCCGTCCGGCGTCTGCGGATCGCGTCCGCCGCGCAGGATGTTCCTTGCAAACCAGCTCTCGGAGCCCGCTTCGCCCTGATGCGCGTAGACTTCCTTATAGGCCTGAACCGCCTTCGGGTTCGCCGCCTGCCGCGCGGGCACGACGTAGGTCAGATACTCCTCGCTGTCGAGGTAGATGCGCTCGCCGTTCGCGTAGTGCTTGACCTTGCCGTCCTTGTCGGTCTCCACGACCTTTGCGGGGATCTTCAAAAACTGCTCTTTGGTGTATTTTTCTTTGAGGGTATAGGTTTCGCCGGACTCGGTTTCGAGAATCTGATCGCCGACGGTGTCGTAAACCTCTTCGAGCGACATGGTGTTGATCTCGGTGACCTTGCGGATGTTCTTGTCGAGCTGCGCATAGTCGACCGCGGCGAGCGCGAAGAACGCGACGACCGCGATGATCGTGCCGACGAGGATGTACGGCGTGCGGCGTCCCATCTTATGCGTGCATTTGTCGGAAAGTCCGCCGAAGAACGGCAGCAGGAACAGCGCAAGAATATTGTCGAGGGCCATAATGATGCCCGAAAGCGTCTGCGTCATGCCGAACTTATCGGTCAGAATCTTCGGAATGATCGTGTCGTAGGCCTGCCAGAACGCGCAGATCAGGAAGAACGCAAAACCGACGAGAACGGTGCGCTTATAGTTCAGTTTCATAGAGGCCTCCCGCGCAACAGCAAATGCCGCATATTTTTACCTTTTCATTATAACGAAAATGTAGTATAATCTCAATAGGTGAATTTTTTATATTTTCTAAATATGCGGAGGAATGAACATGATTTTCGGAATTTGTGCAGCAATCGTCGTGATTCTTGCATGTTTATACTGTTTTGCGGTCGCGCCCAAAAAAGCCGGCGCCGCGCAGAAAGCGCCTTTTATGGGTCTGATGGCGGCGCATCGCGGTCTGTACGAAAAGGACCAGTCGATCCCCGAGAACACGCTCGAAGCATTCCGTCGCGCCGCGGCGGAGGGCTACGGCGTGGAGCTTGACGTGCAGCTGAGCAGGGACGGCGAGGTCGTCGTCTTTCACGACGATACGGTCGACCGCATGACGACCTTCCGCGGACGCGTAGACAGCTTTACGCTCGAGGAGCTGCAGTCGATGCCGCTCAAAGGAACCGATCACCGCATCCCGCTGTTTACCGACGTCATGGCGGTGCTCAACGGCGTCGCACCGACGATCGTGGAGCTGAAATCGACGCCGAACTACGACGAGCTCTGCCGCAAGACGCTCGCGATCCTGCGCACCCTGAAAGGACCGTACTGCGTCGAAAGCTTCGATCCGCACATCGTGCGCTGGTTCTACAGGAACGCGCCGGACATCATGCGCGGACAGCTGACCGAATCGTTCGGGCACTGGCGCGAGGGCGGCGCGAAGCTGTGGCAGGCGTTTCTGATGCACACGTTGTGCGCAAACTTTCTGACGCACCCGCAGTTCATCGCCTACGGCCGCGGCCCGCGTCCGCTCTGCTGGTTCCTCGGAAAACTGACCGGCGCGGCGCACGTTTACTGGACGGAACGCCCCGATTCGAACCACGCCTGGCTCAAGCAGCGCTACGACTGTCTGATCTTTGAGCATTACCGTCCCGAGACCCGATACAAAAAGTAAGCATTCGCGGCGGATTCCGCATTTTGTTCAAATTTCATGCCTTGCATTTGCGCGCGCTTTGCTTTAGACTGATATAAAATATAGGAAAACGGGCAGGGATGCCCGAACGGAACGGAAGCATGGAGACGACGATTTATTTTGCCGACGTTTCGCCGCTTGCCAATGCGCAGCGGTATGCGCACTTCTATGCTGCGGCGGACGAACGGCGGCGGCGCAAGACCGACCGATACCGATTCGAAGCGGACCGCATGCTTTCGCTCGGCGCTGACGGACTGCTGCGCTATGCGCTGAAATGCGCCGGACTGACGCGCCCGCCGCAGTTTTTGACGGATGCGAACGGCAAGCCGTCCCTTGCGGACGCGCCGGACATCTTTTTCAGCATCTCGCATGCGGGAACGATCGCGGCGGTCGCCGTATCGGACGACGCCGTCGGCTGCGACGTCGAACCGGTCCGCCCCGCGGAGGAACGGCTGATGCGGCATGTGCTGACCGAAGCGGAACGGAACGCGTGCCTCAAGGCGTGCAAAGCAACGCGCGACGAGCTGTTTTTCCGATACTGGGTATGCAAGGAAAGCTACCTGAAAGCGACCGGCGAGGGGCTGCTGCGCGACCCTATAAGCGTCGCAGTCGATCTTTCGGCGGCGCGCATTTGCGTAGACGGCGCACCGGCCCCGTATGCGCTCGCGGAACCGCGCATCCCGAACGGGTATCGCTGCGCGCTTGTAAGGCACGGCTCGCTTTCGAGCGTGCGCGCCGAATTTGTAACCATCGAAGAAATCGCAGGAGGTATGATATGAACATTGAAAAGACCACACAAGACGGCATTGCCACGCTGAAGCTGACGGGCTGGCTCGAAACGCAGGCGGCGGTCGAGCTGCAAGGCGCGCTCGACGCGCTCGAACCGGACACGCACGCGCTGGTGCTCGACCTTTCCGCGCTCGAATACATTTCCTCGGCAGGGCTGCGGCAGCTCGTTGCCGCGCACAAAAAGATGGACGGCAACCTGACGCTGACCCATGTGCAGCCGGAAATCATGGATGTGCTCGAGATGGCGGGCTTCTTGAAGCGTCTGCACATCGAAGCATGAAACACTCGGTCGAAAAACGAATTTTAGGTACTTTTGCGGTCATGCTCGTGCTGATCATCGGCGCGAGCATGCTGTTAAGTTACCGCAATGCGCTCGCACTCGAGCTGGAACAGGACCGTGCCTTTGCCCGAAGCGCCGCGTTGATCTCGAACTCGCTGTTCAACGATACGTCGCTCAACGAGCTTCGGGACACGACGAAGAAGGAAAACTACGATGAAACGCGCAGGAATCTTCGCAACATCTGCTCGATCCTGAATCTGGCATACATGTACCTGTACACTGTCGACGAGAACGAGGTGCGCCACTACATCATGACCTGCGCGTCCGATGAGGGCGACGATGCGCTCGCCGCCGAACAGCTCGGTCTCGGCGTGACCAGTTCGGAGCCGCTGACGCCGCAGGAACGCGCCGCGCTCAGGTACGATCCGATCGACGAGTTCCACATAATCGACAACCAGTTCGGCAAGGTGGCGGTCTACGTCACGCCGTATATCGACGCCAACGGCGAGACGGCGCTGATCGGCACGGACATCAGCGTCGAGGTGCGCAACAGCACGGTCGCCAAGCAGTTCTGGACAATGTTTCTGCCCTTCGCCGCGCTGACGGTGCTGGCGTACCTGCTGCTGTTCCTTCTGCTGCGGCGCCGCATGATCAAGCCGCTGCGCGTCGTTGCACAGCACATCTCGCAGTTCGATCCGTCCAAAGAGGACGTGCCGCTGGACCTGCACTCGCAGGATGAGATTCAGCACATTGCGGACGCCTTTACGGAGATGTCCGCGGACCTTCGAACCTACATCGACCGCATCGCGACGGTCACGGCGGAACAGGAATTCAACCGCGCGCAGCTCGACGCCGCGCAGCGCATCCAGTACGGCATGGTGCCCGCATCGTACCGTTCCGAGCGGGACGGCATCGACATCTCCGGCATGATGAAGCCCGCAAAGGAGGTCGGCGGCGACTTCTACGACTGCTTCACCCTGCGCACCGGTCAGGTCTGCGTGCTGATCGCGGACGTATCCGGCAAGGGCATGGCGGGCGCGCTGTTCATGGCGCTCGCAAAGAATCTGGTCCGCGACCGCATCCGCCAGTATGAGGATCCCGCCGTCGCGCTCAACAGCGTCAACGAGGAGCTTTGCGCGCAGAATCCGGAGGGCATGTTTGTCACGATCTTCGCGCTGCTGCTCGATCCCGCCACAGGCCGGATGCAGTACGCCAACGCCGGACACAACCCGCCGCTGCTGCTGCGGGACGGCACGGCAACCTATTTGAAGCCCGATCCGGGCATCGCGCTCGGTCTGTTCGACGACGCGGACATCCGCACCGAAACGCTGCAGCTCAACTGCGGCGAGGGCATCATGCTCTATACCGACGGCGTGACCGAGGCGGTCAACGCGGAACGCACGTTCTACGGAACACAGCGGCTTGCGGCGCTGCTCAGCGACGGCACCGTGACCGACAGCGTGACCGCGACCGAACTGCTGCGCGCGTCGCTTGCGGACTTCATGCGCGGATGCGAACAGTTTGACGACATCACCGCCGTCGCGCTGTTCAACCGCGGCGCGGATGCGCGCACGGCGCTCGAGCTCTCGCTCAGCGGGTTCCTGCCGCTGAAGCAGGCGATCCTGACGCGCTGCGCGGGTCGCGCGCGGGCAAAGAAGATCGTGCTCGCCTGCGAAGAGGCGTTCGTGAACATCGTGAAGTATTCCGGCGCGACGGAGGCCGATTACCTTTGCCGGACGGACGGCAGCACGCTGACCGTAGAGCTTCGCGACAACGGCGCGCGCTTCGATCCGTTTGCGGCGCCGATCAAGGAAGACGACGACTTTTTGAGCATGGACGAGGGCGGACTCGGCATCCGCTTCATCCGCACGATCGCGCCGAACGCCGCATGGGCGTACCGCGACGGCCGCAACGTGCTGACCATGCCGTTTGAGATCAAATAATGGAGATTTTGCATGAAGGAATTCGAAACCGCCGGCATCCCGTTGAACGCGAGTCAAACGGGCATTTATCTGGAATGTTCGGCATCGCCGCAAACGCGTAAATACAACATTCCCGTTCTTTTGAAGCTGCCGGACGGCATCGACCGCGACCGGCTGATCGACGCCGTGACGCGCGCGGTACAGGGACACGAAGCGCTGTTTTGCGCGGTGCGCGAGGAGCGCGGCGTGCCGACCCTGCACAAATGCGGGCATCCGTTTGCCGTGGAGCTGTGCGAAGCGTCCACGATCGACGAGATCGCCGCAAGCTTCTGCCGTCCGTTCGATCTGCAGAACGGTCCGCTGTGCCGGTTCGCCTTCGTGCATGCGCAGGACGGCGACGCGCTGCTGTTCGACGTGCATCATCTTGTGTTCGATGGCACATCGCTGCATGTACTGCTGCGCGAGATCGCGGACGCGTACGAGGGCAGGGCGATCGCACCCGAATCCCCCGCATACCGCGCGCTCATGCAGCCGGCGGCATCCGATCCTGAGACAGCCGATGCACAGAAGGCGGAGATCGACCGCATGCTGGACGGCGCGGACTGCGATTTCCGGCTCGATCCCGATCAGGTTTTGAAGGACAAGCCGAAGGGCATGGGCGTTCTCTCCGTGCCGTTCGGCGATGCGCTGTCCGCGCAGGCGTCCGCGTTTGCCGCGCACGTCGGCGTCAGCGAAAACGCGCTGCTGCTCGGCGCGTTCGGGTTTACGACGGCGCTGTATGCCGGTTCGGAGGAAGCGGTTTTCGCCACGGCGCACCACGGACGCGCGCGGCTCAAGAACGACCCGGTCGTGGGCATGTTCGTGCGAACGCTCCCGATGCGCATCCGCTTCTCGCCTTCCGAAACGACCAAAGCGTTCCTCAACGACGTTTACGAAACCTATTACGCGCTGCAGAAAAACGACGCGCTCGACTTCGGCGCCGTCTCGCAGCAGTACGGCATTACGGAAAATCTTTCGTTCGTGTATCAGGCGGATCTCCTGAATGACGTGTCGATCGGCGAAAAACGCACGGCGGTTACGCTGCTGAACCCCGACGAGCCGATCTGCGATCTCGAATACAACGTGCGCAAGGAAGCAGACGGGTTCCGCGTCGTCGCAAAATACAGCAAGGCGGCGTACACCGAGCCGTTCATGCAGAGCTTTACGGACACGTATCTGCACGTCGTAAGACAGCTTCTGACCGTTTCGACGCTGTCCGAGATCGAACCGACCGACGAGGCGAACCGCGCGCGCCTCGATGCGTTCAACCGCACCGAGGTCGCGTACGAATCCGGCAAAACCGTCGTCGATCTGTTCCGCGAACAGGCGGCAAAAACGCCGGACGCGGACTGCGTGGTCTATCTTGAAACGCACCTTAGCTATCGCGCGGTCGATGCAATCACCGACCGGCTCGCAAAGCACCTCAATGAACGCGGCGTCAAACGCGGCGACGTGGTCGGCGTGATGATCCCGCGCTGCGAATACATGACGCTGTGCGCGCTCGGCGTATTGAAATCCGGCGCGGCATACCTGCCGATGGATCCGTCCTATCCGGACGAGCGACTCAACCAGATGCTGACCGATTCCGGCGCGAGCTTTCTAATTGCCGCAAAGGACCTGCAATCGCGCATCGGCGCATCCTTTGCCGGCGAACGCATGGACATGGAGCAGATTCCTTCCTTGCCCGACAGCGATACCGTGCTCGTTCCGCCCGCGCCAGAGGATCTGTTTATCGTGCTGTACACCTCCGGCTCCACCGGAAAGCCCAAGGGCGTGCAGTTCTCGCACGCGAACACGATGGCGACGATCAGCTGGGGACGGCGGTACTTCGATTACGGACCGGGCAGCCGGTTCGCGGTATACGCCAGCTTCGGCTTCGACGCGAACGTGTTCGACACCTATCCGCTGATCACCTCCGGCGCGACGCTGTACATTATTCCGGAGGACATGCGGCTCGACCTGTTCGCGCTGCAGGCATACTTCAACGAAAACGGCATTACCCACACGATCATGACGACGCAGGTGGGCACGCAGTTTATGCATATGAAGGGCACGGAGACGCTGAAAAGTCTCTGCGTCGCGGGCGAGAAGCTTGCGCCGGTCGATCCGCCGCAGGGCTTTATGCTCAACAACCTGTACGGACCCACCGAGGGCTCCGTTCTGGTCACCGCGTTCCCGGTCGATCGCGCGTACGACGACATCCCGATCGGGCGTCCGGTCGACAACGTGAAGCTGTACGTCGTCGACAGCCGCGGACGGCTGCTGCCGCCCGGCGCAAAGGGCGAGCTGTGGATCACCGGTCCGCATGTCACGATGGGCTACCGCAACGATCCGGAGAAGACGCAGAAGGCGTACGTGCAAAACCCGTTGTTCTACGCCGATCCGGCGTATACGCGTGCATACCGCACCGGCGATCGCGTGCGGTACCTTGCGGACGGAAACCTGCAGTTCGTCGGACGCGGCGACAGCCAGGTCAAGATTCGCGGGTTCCGTGTCGAGCTCAAGGAGATCGAAGAGGTGATCCGCCGCTTTGACGGCATCCGTGACGTAACGGTTGCCGACTTTACCGAGCCGTCCGGCGGCAAGTTCCTCGCGGCGTACGTCGTTTCGGACGCACCGGTCGATTTCGACGCGCTGAAGGGCTTCATCCGCGGCGAAAAGCCGGATTATATGGTGCCCGCGGTGATCATGCAGATCGAGCGCATCCCCCTGAACCAGAACCAGAAGGTCAACAAAAAGGCGCTCCCCTATCCGGAGCGCAAGCAGGAGGCGGACACCCCGCCCGAAACCGCGGCGCAGCAAACGGTCTTTGACCTCGTTGCGGAGGCGATCGGACATCGCGCGTTCGGCATCGACACGAACCTTTTGGACGCGGGTCTGACCTCGGTCGGCACGCTGAAACTCAATGTGCTGCTGTGCGACGCCTTCGGCGTCAATATGAAGATTTCCGAACTGCGCAGCTACGACACGGTTCGAAAGCTTGCGGACGCGCTTGCTCCGCAAGCGAACACACCCGCGCCCGAGGAGCAGCCCGCCCGCCCGAGCAGAAAGGCGTACCCGCTTTCGAGCGTGCAGCAGGGCGTATACGTGGAGTGCCTCGCGAACCCGAACGCAACCGCATACAACATCCCGCTGCTGCTGAAGCTCGACCCGTCCGTCGACGCGGACCGGCTCAAAGACGCGCTTCGCGTGACGATCAACGCGCATCCGTATCTCAAGGCGCGTCTTGCGGCCGGCGAAGACGGCAAGGTCTGTGTCCAAAGGCACGACGATGAGCCGATCGAGATCGAATCGACGCGTCTTTCGGACCTGCGCTACGGCTTTTCCGAGCTTGTCCGCCCGTTCCGCCTGACCGACGCTCCGCTCGTGCGCGCGTCGCTGATCTTCGACGACGACGCGCAGTACCTGTTCTTCGACGCGCATCATCTGGTCTTTGACGGCGAATCGCTCGGCGTGCTGCTGCGCGACCTGGAGGTCGCCTACGGCGGCATGCAGCCCAAGGCGGAGCGCTACACCGGCTTCGATGCGGCGCTCGACGAGGAACAGCTTTTGAACGGTCCCGCCTATGAGCAGGCGAAGGCGTACTACACCGCCATGCTCGAAGGGCTGGACACCGACTGCCTGCCCGTGCGCGACCGGAACAATCCGGTCGACGACATCCGTCTGCTGTCCGAGACCGTCGCGATCGACCGCGATGCGGCGGACCGGTTCCTGAAGGATGCGAAATCGACGGCGAACGCGCTGTGGAACGCGGCGTTCGGCTTTACGCTCGCAAAATTCCTTGCGCGCAATGACTGCGTCTTTACGACGGTTTACAACGGCAGAAACGACGCGCGCCTGCTCGACGCGGTCGGCATGTTCGTCCATACCCTGCCGGTCGTGTACAGCCGCAAGGAGGGCGAAAGCGCAAAAGCGCTCGTTTCGCGCATCGGACGGCAGCTGACCGACAGCATGTCGAACGACATCTACTCGTTCGCCAAGATCTCCCGCGCCTTCGACGTCAAGGCAAACATCCTGTTCGTCTATCAAGGCGCGATCGGCGAGTCCTTCACCGTGGGCGGCAAGCCCGCCGAACAGATCGCGCTGCAGCCGAGCGACGGCAAGGCGGAGCTGACCTTCTTCGTGTTCGACACGCCGGAGGGCTTCCGCATCGACTGCGAATACCAAACCGACCACTACGAGGAGTGGCACATCCGCTCCTTGCTCGAATGCCTGAAAACCACCGTATGCGCGCTGCTTTCCGGAACGCCGCTCGATGCGATCTCGCTTGTCACGCCCGAGCAGCGTGAGCGCCTTGCCGCGTTCAACCGCACCGAAAAAGCGATCGAGCAGACCGACATCGCAACGCTGTTCCGCAGGAGCGCGGCGCAGTATCCCGATCGGACCGCGCTGATCTGCGGCGACGCACGCATGACCTACCGCGCGCTCGACGACCTTTCGGACCGAATCGCCGCCTACGCAAAGGAACTCGGCATCGGACCGGAGGACGTGGTTTCGATCCTGATCCCGCGTAGCGAATACATGGCGGTCACGGCGCTCGGCGCGCTCAAGTCCGGCGCCGCGTATCAGCCGCTCGATCCGAGCTATCCGTCCGAACGCCTGCAGTACATGATCGGCGACGCAAAGTCGAAGCTGCTCATCGCGGACGAATCGCTGCTGCCGCTGCTGCCCGACTATCGCGGTCCCGTCCTGCTTTTAAAGGACATCCCGTCCCTGCCGCAGGCGGACGCGGTCGCATCGGGGCTACAGGCGGACAACCTGTTTATTCTGCTGTACACGTCCGGCACGACCGGCACGCCCAAGGGCGTGATGCTGACGCATCGGAACCTGGTCAACTTCTGCGACTGGTACCGCACCTACTATGCGCTGACGCCCGAGTCGGTCGTCGCGGCGTACGCAAGCTTCGGCTTCGACGCGAACATGATGGACCTTTACCCCGCCCTCACCTCCGGTGCGGCGGTGTGCATCGTGCCGGAGGATCTGCGCATCGATCTGCCGCTTCTTCGACGCTATTACGAGGACAACGGCGTCACGCACGTATTCATGACCACGCAGATGGGCCGCCTGTATGCCGCGCAGTTCCCGGACAGCGATATCCGGCATCTGTCGGTCGGCGGCGAAAAGCTCGTCCCGATCCAGCCGCCGCAAAGCTATACGCTCACCAACGGCTACGGACCGACCGAGTGCACGATCTTCACGACAACCCAGCCGGTCGACAAGCTCTACGACCGCATCCCGATCGGACAGCCGCTGTCCAACTATAAGGTCTACGTCGCAGACGCGCTCGGACACGAGCTGCCCGTCGGCGCGATGGGCGAGCTGTGGATCGCCGGATACGGCGTCGGCCGCGGCTACCTGAACCTGCCGGAGCGCACGGACGCGGTCTTTACGCAAAACCCGTTCTGCGCCGAACCGGGGTTCGACCGCGTGTTCCGCACCGGCGACATCGTGCGGCGGCTCAGCGACGGCAGGATCGACTTTATCGGGCGCAACGACGGACAGGTCAAGATCCGCGGCTTCCGCATCGAGCTTGCCGAGGTCGAAGGCGTGATCCGCGAATACGCCGGCATCCGCGACGTGACCGTGCAGGCGTTCGAGGACGAGGCGTTCGGCGGCAAGTTTATCGCCGCGTACGTCGTTTCGGACGCCGCGGTGGACTTCCCGCATCTTTCCGAGTTCATTCGTTCGAAAAAGCCGTCGTACATGGTACCGGCCGCGTTCATGCAGCTTGACGCGATCCCGCTGAATCAGAACCAGAAGGTCAACAAGCGCGCGCTCCCGAAGCCGCAGCGCCGCGAAGAAAGCGCCGCATACGTCGAGCCCGCAACGCCGCTCGAAAAAGAAATCTGCGACAAGTTCGCACAGATCCTCGGTCTCGAACGCGTCAGCGCGACGGACAGCTTCTTCGACATCGGCGGCAGCTCGATCAGCGTCGCGGAAGTCGTCATGTTCGCGATGAACAAGGGCTATCCGATCGTCTACAAGGACGTGTTCTCCAACCCCTCCGCGCGCGAGCTTGCCCGCGCGATCGTCGGCATGGGCAAGGACGAGCGCTCCAAGGCGGCGGCGGACTTCGACTACACCGCGATCAACGAGCTGATCTCGTACAACACGATGGCGCATGTGGATGAGATCGCCGCAAAGATTCCGAAGAACGTCATCCTGACCGGCGCGACCGGCTTCCTCGGCGTGCACGTTCTGTACGCGTTCCTGAAAAACACGGACGGCAAAATCACCTGCCTGATCCGCCGCGGCCGCTACGAGACCGTCGAAAAGCGCATGAAGGTCATGCTGATGTACTACTTCGGCGAGATGATGGGCGATCTGTTCGGCAAGCGCCTCTTCTGCGTTGACGGCGACATCACCGAACCGGAAACGCTTGCCGCGCTCGAATCGAACGAAGCGGATACCGTCATCAACTGCGCCGCCTGCGTCAAACACTTCGTCACGGACGACATCCTCGACCGCATCAACGTGAAGGGCGTCGAAAACCTCGTCGATCTGTGCGTGCGCAGCCATAAGCGCCTTGTGCAGATTTCGACGCTCAGCGTCGGCGGCGAGATCGACTCGCAGAACCGCACAACCCTGACCGAGAGCAAGCTCTACTTCGGACAGAACGTCGACAACGACTACGTGCGCACCAAGTTCCTCGCAGAGCGCGCGGTGCTGAGCGCCCGCGTCAACCGCGGACTGGACGCGATCATCCTGCGCGTCGGAAATCTGATGGGCAGACACACGGACGGCGAGTTCCAGATCAACTTCGAGACGAACGCGTTCATGCGTTCGCTGTGGGCATACATCCGGCTCGGGGAATATCCGGTCACGATCCTCGAACAGCCCGCGGAATTCTCGCCGATCGACTCGGTCGCCAACGCCGTCCTGCTCCTTGCGGGCGCGGACAGGCGCTTCAGCATCTTCCACGTGAACAACAACCACGCGGTCACGATGGCGGACATCATGGAGGTCGTGCGTCGGCACGGCTTCGACGTCAAAGCGGTGACCGAGGCGCAGTTCGCCGAAACGCTGCGCAGGGCGACCGAGCACGCCGACGAAAGCCGCACCGTGCTGTCGCTCGTCGCCTACTCAAACAAGGAGGGCAACGACCTTTCGCTCGTCGACGCGGAACACCGCTTCACGGTCAACGCGCTGTTCCGGCTCGGTTTCAAGTGGCCGATCACCGACGACAGCTACCTCGAACGCGTCATCCAGTCGCTCGACTCCTTCGGCTTCTTCTCCGAAAAGGAGTAACCCCAAAACCGCAAAAGGGCATCGGTTTCGATGCCTTTTTTTCTATAAATGATGCAAAGATGCAGGGGCTGACGACCCCGGCAGCTCGGCGAAGATACCCCCTAATCAGTCTGCTTCGCAGCCAGCTTC
>DFEW01000024.1:0-200 GCA_002369195.1 Christensenella sp. UBA3792 | reverse complement strand
CGCGAAGCGAGACGGAAGGGTTGTTATGCCTCACAACGGGGCGCCGAGGTCGTCGCCCCCTACAGTCCGCACGCGTACCATCGCCCCCTGCAATATGTCATTCTGAGCCGTTTTTCCGCTGTCATTCTGAGCCGAAGGCGAAGAATCTCAGAGCGCTGCTGTGCTGATCCGTCCAGAGATCCTTCGTCGCTCTCCACTTC
>DFEW01000045.1:582-26801 GCA_002369195.1 Christensenella sp. UBA3792 | reverse complement strand
CGCAAGGATCGCCTGGATGATCTCCAGGATCACAAATTCCTGAGATTGCATACGGATCACCCTTTCCCTGTCTTATAGATAGTCTTATTCTAAAACAGATAAAACCGCAATACAATATCAGGTTTCAGATTGAAACCGGATCTCAGTCAGGATACCTCCGGTCATACAAAAGGGCGGCTAAAAGCACCACAAAACAGGAGCCGGCGTTATGGACCAGGGCGCCTGTGGTGGGATTTAAGACCCCCAGGACGGAAAAGGTCACCGCGAAGAAATTGATGGTCATGGAAAGGGTGATGGCGGCTTTGATGGTAGAAAGCGTCTCCCTCCCCAGCCATTTCAGATAGGGCACAAGCCGCAGATCGTCCGTCATCAGCGCCACATCCGCGGCCTCCACGGCGATATCGCTGCCCATGGCTCCCATGGCCACCCCCACATCCGCGGTCTTTAAAGCCGGCGCGTCATTCACACCGTCCCCGATCATGCAGACGCTGTCCTTTTCCTTCAGCCCGGCGATACAGGAAACCTTCTCCTCCGGCAGAAGCTCTGCCCGGACCTCTTTGATCCCCGCCATCCCGGCAAAGTATTCGGCGGCCTGCCTGTTGTCGCCTGTCAGAAGCACTGCGTCGGTGTCCATTTCCCTGAGGCGGCTGATCATTTTAGCTGCTTCCGGCCTGAGCACATCCGACAGGGCGATGACGCCGATGATCTTCCCATCCTTTGCGGCGATGGCTGCGGCCTTCCCCTCGGCCCGAAGCTGCGTCAGGATCTTTTCCGCTTTTTCGTCTGCAGTGATCCCCTGCTCCCCGATGAATTTCTCGCTGCCGATATGGATGCGTTTTCCGGAGAGAAGTGCCGTAACCCCCTTGCCGGGAGACATATGAAATTCTGCGGGCTCCTCTGTCTGAATCCCCCGCTCCTTTGCCCCCTCTGCAATGGCCTTCCCCAGGGGATGCTCGCTGCGGCTCTCCGCGGAGGCCGCAAGCTTTAAAAGCTCCTCTTCGGAAATATCCGTAAGGGAAATGAGATCGCTGACCGTAAGCTTTCCGCAGGTGAGCGTGCCGGTCTTGTCGAACGCGACAGTTTTGACCTTCCCCATCTTTTCAAGCGCTTCGCCGGATTTGACGATCACGCCGTGCTTGGTTGCCTGCCCGATCGCCGCCATGATCGCCGTGGGCGTCGCCAGAACGAGCGCGCACGGGCAGAACACGACGAGTACGGTCACGCCGCGCACGATGTCGCCGGTGATCAGATACGCCACGATCGCAATGAGCAGCGCGACCGGCACGAGCCAGCTTGCCCACCGGTCCGCGATGCGCTGCGTCGGCGCTTGCTTTCGATCCGCTTCCTCGACCATGCGGATTAGCTTCGAAAGCGAGCTGTCCGCGCCGACCTCGGTCGCCTCTATGTCGATCGAGCCGTACCGGTTGATCGTGCCCGCAAATACCGCGTCGCCCTTCGCCTTGTCGACCGGCAGACTCTCGCCGGTCATGACCGACTGATCGACGGAGGTTTCGCCGACGACGATCACGCCATCCACCGGGATCGTTTCGCCCGGCAGGATGCGGAGCAGGTCGCCCCTGCAAATCTCGGATGCCGGAACGACGACCTCCCTGCCCTCGCGCAGCACGCGTCCGGTCTTGGGCGTCAGCGCAATCAGCTTGCGCAGACCCTTTCTCGCCCGCGCGGTCGTCATGTCCTCGAGCAGCGCGCCGATCTCCATGATGAACGCAACCTCGCCCGCGGCGAACAGATCGCCGATGCAGATCGCCGCGATCATCGCCATCGAGATCAGCAGCGCGGACGAGATTTTCGCGATGCCCTTGTTTTGAACGATCCGGCGGATCGCAAGGTACAGCAGCGGAATGCCGCAGATGACGACGCACACCCATGCAAGCTGTTCGCCCCACGCGACGCCGACCCGCGGCAAAACGAAGGACGCGAGCAAAAACACGCCGCCGACCGCCGTCATGGGCCATCCCGCAAGAAAATCATTGGTTTTTTTCACCATATCGTTTCTCCCTTGACAAGTACGTTTCAATATCGTATGTTTTGTATGATACTGAACACCCTGTTCGATTATCATTGTACGGTTCGGTCGGCGAACTGACAAGAATCAAACGCGGACGCACGTCCGTTACGGAACATTTTCGGCAAATTGTGCGGGAGGAAACGATGGATCGCAGACAGCAAAAGACGCGAAAGGCGGTGTTCGAGGCGTTTACGGCGCTGCTCGAACGCAAGCCGTACGCAAAGATTTCGGTGCAGGAGATCATCGACGCGGCGGATATCGGTCGCAGCACGTTCTACGCGCACTTTGAAACGAAAGACGAGTTGTTAAACGCGCTGTGCAAGGAGATTTTCGACCATGTGTTTTCCGAGCACCCCGCGCGCGAAAAGACGCACGATTTTTCCGGACGCAAAAACGACCTCGAAGCCGAGGTCACGCATGTGCTGTATCATCTGTACGACAGCCGCGCGTATCTCAAAAGCATCCTTTCGAGCGAGAGCGGCGAGCTGTTTATGCAAACCTTTCAGTCGTATCTGGTCACGCTGTTCGCGCCGGCGTGCGGGAAGATCGTGTCGGACGTTCCGCAGGATTATCTGCTGCACCGCACGGTCTGCGGCTTTGCCGAAACGGTGCGCTGGTGGATGCGGCACGACACCTACTCCGCCGACGAGATCAGCCGGTTTTTCTTCGCCGCTTCGCCCTGCCTGTAACCGCCGCTACACGGTCGGCGCATCCTTCTGCGCGCGCCAGACGCTCGGCGTGGTCCCATACTGCGCCTTGAACGCCTTGGCAAAGTAGTTGTTGTCCGGATAGCCCACATAGGCGCTGATCTCCGAAACGGGCAGGTCGGTTTCCCGCAGCAGACGCGCCGCCTGCTCGCAGCGAAGTGCGCGGATGTACTGCGACACCGTCTGTCCGACCTCCTCCTTAAAGAGGCGGCACAGGTAGCTCGGCGCAAAGCCCGCAACGTCCGCGAGCTCGGCAAGGCGGACATCCTGGCTGTAATTCTGCCGCAGATAGCTGACCGCCTTCCGAATCGGCGCAGAAAAACGCCCCTCCAGATGCCGGTGCCGCCGCACCGCCTCGGTCAGTTCGAGGATCATGCCGTGCATGTTGCGCAGAATGCGCGCCTCGCTCAGCGTGCCGGCGGCGGCGGACTGTACGGCGTGCTGCGTGATCTCGTTGATCTCCATGAGCGGCGCGCCGCCGCGCTCGGCCGCCTTGCGGCTCAGCGCGCGCACCATCGCCATGCTGATTTCCGGCACGTAATAGATCGAATTCAGATAGCGCTTTTCGTTCATCTCCGATATGCTCATGCCGTCAAACGCGCCGAGGACGTGCTCGGTATCTCCTTCCTCGATCATGCGCAGAAATCGGTTTTCGAGCAGATACCTTCGGCGGATCGTATCGTAATCGAAGCGCGTGCGGTAGCGGTCCGTCTGCGCGGATTCGTCCGGCTCCGACGGCACACGGTTGACAAAGCCGTACTCCTCGGCGCCCGCCGTCAGCACGCGGAGCAATGCGCGCATCGTATGCACCGCGCGCTGCTCGCTCAGCAGCGGAAACGCGCTGTAATAGAGTTGCAGGGACGGAATGTAGGACGCGGAGAGCCGGTGCGCGATCAGCGCCGCACGCACGCGTTTTTCCGAGAACGGCTGCGTCACGAACGGTCCGCACATCCACACCGTTCCGTCCGTCCGAAACAGCAGCAGACGGATGCCGACGGCGTCCTGCAGCTGCCACAGCGTCCGCTCCGGCAGCTCGCGCACGGTCCTTTGCAGCGCTTCCTCCGCATAGCACGCCTGCAGCGCCGGATGGTAGCAGTATTTTTCCGAGAACGACGCCGGCGGGTTCTGCCCCGCCTCAAAACAGACCGTACCGATCGAAAGCAGGCTGCGCGTCAGGGCGGCGAACAGATTCCGATCCATGTTGCACCTCCGCATGATAATACAAGATTATAGCATTTTTTGCATTTCGGTCAATTATTTTCTATTGATCTTAATATTTTTCTACCTGTCGTGCGCAGGATTCCGATATAATGCGGACAGAGCGTATGGGGGGTACCGTACGCATCATACTGCATTTTTTGGAGGAGGTCCCATGTCCGAACAAGTTACTTACCGGAGAGCCAAAACCTGGCATATCGCGCTGAGCCAGATGACCGGCATCATGCAGATGGCGTTTTACGTACTGATCGGCTACGCCGCGTACATCGGCAATCTCGGCTTTGCCATCACGACCGCGCTTGTCGGCGTACTGATCACGCTTTCGCGCGTGTTTGACAGCATCACAGACCCGATCATCGCGCTGGCGATCGAGAAATTCAACTCGAAGTACGGCAAGATGCGCTTTTTCCTGATCATTGGATGGGCGCTGATGGCGCTTGCGACGACGCTGATGTGCAACATTCTCGGCGGCAGATTCGCGTTCGGGCCGAACGAAGCGGTGTCGAATCCGATCGGCGTGCTGCTGTTCTCGCTGTGCTTCATCCTGTTCTACATCGGGTATACCTTTACGAGCTGCACCGCGAACATGACCGGCAACATCCTTACAAACGATCCGAAGCAGCGCCCGACGCTCGGCGTGTGGGGCACGGTGTATTCCTACCTCTCGCCGATGATCGTTGCGGCACTCATCACGACGGTCTTTCTGCCCAAGTACGGCATTCCGTTTACGCTCGAAAACGGCGCGACCGACTACAGCTGGACGGTTGACGTATTCAAGTGGGGCAACCTTGTTGTGCTCGCGGTATCCTTTATCGCGCTCGTGTTTACCTGCATCGGTCTGACGCCGTACGATAAGCCCGAAAACTTCGTCGGTCTCAAGAAGAACAGCTCGCCAACGATGAAGGAGATGTTCGCGCTCCTGAAGGAGAATAAGGAACTCGGCAGATACATCGTCGCGGCGAGTTCCGACAAGCTCGCGCAGACGGTCGGCAGCCAGACGGTCATTGCAACGCTTCTGTACAGCGTGCTGCTGGGCAGCATGGTCGGCTCCTACATCGTATCACTGATCGCGATGATGCCGTCGATCATCTTTGCCATCATCGGCGCAAAGATGGCGGGCAAGCAGGGCAACAAGAAGGTCATGGTCAAATGGACCTGGATCTGCATCTTCTGGAATATCGCGTTCGCGCTGTTCCTGATGTTTGTTCCCGCCAAGAGCGCATCCCACTTCGGCGTCGCGCTGATCCTGTTCTTCCTGCTGATGCTCGGCAACAACGCCGTCAAGATGGTCGTTTCGACCGCAACGAACGCGATGCGCATGGATGTGGTCGATTACGAGCTGTACCGCTCCGGCAACTACCTGCCCGCGACGGTCAGCGCGGTCTACTCGTTCATAGACAAGATGGTCAGCGCAGTCGCGCCGATGCTCGCGACGTTCCTGATCGGCTTTGTCGGCTACACCGGTTCGAAGATCCCGATGGCGTCCGACCCGCTGACCCTCGGCATTCGCATCATCACGGTCGCGCTGTTCTGCGGACTGCCGATTCTCGGCTGGATCTGCACGCTGTTCGCGATGCGAAAGTTCTCCCTGTCCAAGGAAAAGATGGAAGAAATTCAGTCCGAGATCGCCGTCAAGAAGGCGGAAGCATCCGCGGACGAAGCGCACTGAGGAGACGCTATGCGTAGAATTACCACGTTGACGGACGGCTGGCGGTTTTTGAAGCACGATATGCCGGTCGAAGCGGCAATGCAATACGCAGCTGCGGGGGAAGCGGTGACGCTTCCCCATACATGGAACGCGATCGACGGGCAGGACGGCGGCAACGACTATTACCGCGGCCGCTGCTGGTACGTGCGCGAGCTGACCCGCTCGGAATGCGCGGGCGAGCGGCTGTTTTTGGAACTGAACGGCGCGAACCACACCGCAGAGGTGTACCTGAACGGTACGCTTTTAGGGCGGCACGAGGGCGGCTATGCGACGTTCCGCGTGGCGCTCGACGATCATCTTGCGGACCGCAACACGCTTGCAATCGCGGTGGACAATTCCGATTCCGACCGCGTCTACCCGCAGAAGGCGGACTTCACGTTTTACGGCGGACTGTACCGCAGCGTGAACCTGATCGCGGTTCCGAACGAGCATTTCGAGCTGATCGAGAACGGCACCTGCGGCGTCAGGGTTACGCCGACCGTCGATCGAGCAAGCGGCACGGCGACCGTGACCGTCGAAACGCAGCACAACGCGGATGCGGTGAACATCACGGTGAACGGGCAAACGCAGCGCGTTGCAAAGACGGCGACCTTTACGATCGAACATGCGCATCTTTGGGACGGGCTTTCCGATCCGTACCTGTACACCGCGACGGCGACGCTCGACTCGGGCGACGCGGTTTCGGTGCGCTTCGGCTGCCGCACGTTCGACTTCGATCCGAACAGGGGATTTCTGCTCAACGGACGGGCATACCCGCTGCGCGGCGTTTCGCGCCATCAGGACCGCAAGGGCAAGGGCAACGCGCTTTCGATCGAGGATCATAGGTCCGATATGGCGATCATCCGCGAACTCGGCGCAAACACCCTGCGGCTTGCGCATTATCAGCACGCGCAGGATTTCTACGATCTGTGCGACGAGGCCGGCATCGTGGTCTGGGCGGAGATCCCGTATATCACCATGCACATGCCCGCTGCGCGCGAAAACACGCTCACGGCGATGCGCGAGCTGATCGCGCAGTGTTATAACCACCCGTGCATCGCGGTGTGGGGGCTGTCCAACGAGATCACCGCGGCGAGCGCCGTGAACGAGGATCTTCTTCAGAACCACCGGGAGCTGAACGCGCTTTGCCATGCGATGGACCCGACGCGCAAAACCGTCATGGCAAACGTCTTTATGCTCGAGCCGGAAAGCCCGATCCTCGAAATTCCCGACATCAACAGCTACAATCTCTACTTCGGCTGGTACCTCGGCGAGCTCGGGCAAAACGACGCGTTCTTCGATGAATACCATGCCAAATACCCCGACCGCGTGATCGGCTTTTCCGAATACGGCGCGGACGCGAACCCCGCGTTCCATGCCGCGCGGCCCGAAAAGGGCGATTACACCGAGGAGTATCAGGCACTTTATCACGAACACATGCTGCGCATGATCGAAGCGCGCCCGTACCTTTGGGCGACGCACGTGTGGAACCTGTTCGACTTTGCCGCCGACGGCAGGGACGAGGGCGGCAAGCACGGCGAGAACCAGAAGGGGCTGGTGACCTTCGACCGGCAGACGAAAAAGGATGCGTTTTACCTCTACAAGGCGGCGTGGAACCGCACCGAGCCGTTCGTGCATCTGTGCGGCAGACGCTATGAAAACCGCTGCGAGGAGACGACCGAAATCAAGGTCTATTCGAATTGCCCGACCGTGCGCCTGTACGACAACGGCGCGCTCGTCGGCGAGCAGAGCGGCAAAACCGTGTTCCGCTTTTCGCTGCCGCTGACGGGCGAGCATCGGCTTTTCGCCGAGGCGGACGGGTGCAGCGATACGATGACGGTGCGCCGCGTTGACGCGCCGGACGAACGCTATCTCTTCAACAAGGCGGCGGCGACCGTTTCCAACTGGTTTGACGCAGACGAGATCGACCCCGCATGCTTTTCGATCAACGACACGCTCGGCGAGATCCGCAGCAATCCGGAGGCAGGTGCGATCGTCGACGCGATGATGGAACAGGGCGCGGCGGCACGCGGCGACGTGGCGCGGACCGTCAAGGACAATCCGTCGCTGCAGCGCATGATGGCACGCATGACGATGCTGAGTCTTTTGAAACAGGGCGGCGCCGACGAGCAGAGCATCAAACAGCTGAACCGCATTTTACAGGGGATCAAAAAATGAAGACGTACGTACAGCAAATCATGCTCGGCACCGTCACCGCAAACGCGGACGCGGCGCGCGATACCCTGCGGCGCATCAAGGCGGCGGGCTACGACGGACTGGAGCTCAATTCGTTCATGATCCATCCGACCTCACTGCTGGTGCGGATGCTCACCAAGGCGGCGGGCATGCCGACCGGCAAGGGCGGAAAGCTCGACTGGCAATCGCTCCTCAAGGAGGCAGACCTCGGCGTCGTTTCGCTGCACACCGATCTCGGAAGTCTGGAGCGCGACGCGGCGGCGGTCGCTGCGGACGCGAAGCGTTTTTCGACCGATACGGTCGTGATCACGGGCATGTACCGATTCGATTACGGCAGGGAGAGCAACGTCAAGGCGCTTGCGCTGCGGCTGAACGCCGCGGGCGAGCGGCTCAGGGACGACGGCGTTTCGCTGCTCTATCACAATCACAACATCGAGCTGCTTCGGGTTGCCCAAAACCGGCGCGCGTACGACGTTCTGATCGACGAAACCGACCCGCGGTTCGTCAATTTCGAGTTTGACAGCTACTGGTTCACCGACGGCGGCGCGGATGCAAAGGCGTGGATGCGCCGGCTCGGACCGCGCATGAAGCTGTGGCACGTGACCGATCGCGGCAGCCGACAGCGCGGCGCGGCGATGACGCCGATCCTGAAGTGCGACAGCGTGGAGCTCGGCACCGGCAGCATAGATCTGGACGGGCTTTGGACGATCGCGCGCGAAAACGGCGTCGAATCGGTGATCCTCGAAAGTCACAGAAACTGGATCGACAACGATCCGAACAAGAGCATTGCGCAAAGCGCGCAATGGCTGCAGGCGAGGAACTGACATGCTGAACCGCAATGCAAAACTGCCCGCCGCATGGCAAGCAAAATGGATCGATCCGGAACCGGAACACGACCGCACAGCGCGTCAGCCCGCATCCGTACTGCGCCGCCGCTTCACGCTGAGCGGGACGGAGCATGCCGTGCTGTACATCACCTGCCACGGGCTCTATGAAGCGGTGCTCAACGGCAGACGCGTCGGCGACTTTGTGCTCGCGCCGGGAACGGGCGACTGCCGCAAGCGTTTGGCGGTGCAGGCATACGACGTTTCGGCGCTTCTCCGCATCGGCGAAAACGAGCTGACGGTTACGCTCGGCGACGGATGGTACCGCGGAAGCGTGGGCATCGACGGACTGACGAACTATTACGGCGACGATCTTGCGCTGCTCTGCCAGCTCGAACTCGACGGCACGCCGGTTCTTTGCAGCGACGCGTCCTGGGAGGCGAGCGCATCGGGTCCGGTTCGCGAAAACGACCTGCAGCAGGGCGAGACCTACGATGCGCGCATGGAGACCGTGACCGGCTGGCACGGGGTGCGCGAGCGCGACTTCGGCTTTTCGAACCTTGTCCCGACCGAGAGCGTGCCGATCCTCGAACAGGAGCGGTTTTCGGGCACGCTCTTTCAAACGCCCGACGGCGCGACGGTGATCGACTTTTCCCAAAACCTTGCGGGATACACCGAGCTGCGCGTCAACGCAAAGGCGGGACAGCGCATCACGCTCCGGCACGGCGAAACGCTCGACGAGAACGGCAACTTCACGCAAGCGAACTTCGATCCCGGCGATCGCAACAAGAACGGCATCCCGCAGAGGATCACCTACATCTGCAAAGACGGAGAGAACGTGTTTCACCCGCATTTCTGCATCTTCGGGTTCCGCTACGCAAAGATCGAAACCGACGTCGACCTGACCGGCGCGCAGTTTACCGCGATCGCGGTCTATTCCGAGATGCCGCAGACCGGCTTCTTTGCGTGCGGCAGCGCGGACGTCAACCGGCTGTTTTCGAACGCGCTGTGGAGCATGCGCTCCAATTTCTGCGACATTCCCACCGACTGTCCGACGCGCGAGCGTGCGGGCTGGACCGGCGATGCGGGCGTGTTTGCGCCGACCGCGGTTCTGCTTGCAGACTGCTATCCGATCCTTCGCAAGTGGCTCGGCGAATGCCGCCTTGCGCAGCACGAGGACGGGCTGATCGAAAACATCGCGCCGGTGAACAACGGCGGCAGCATGATTTCGAACCTGCTGCAGGGCTCCGCCGGCTGGGGCGACGCGTGCGTGCTCGTGCCGTGGGCGCTGTATCGGGCGTACGGAAGGACGGAGATTTTAGAGGAGAACTACGACATGATGTGCCGGTGGGTGCGCTTTACCCAAAAACGCGCGCGAAAGACCCGCCCGCACAATCTGTTCAGGCCCTGTCACAGGTATCTGGTTGACGAGGGATTTCACTTTGGCGAATGGTGCCAGCCGGATGTGGACAACGGCGCGGCGATGAAAAAGGCGATGCTGTTCGGCGCGCCGGAGGTCGCCACCGCATACTTCTTCCGTTCCGCGTCGATCCTTGCGAAAATCGCTGCGATCCTGCAACGGCACGACGACGCAAAGGCGTTCGAAGCGCTCGCCGCAAACGTGAAGCGGGCATACCTTTTGAACTGCACGAAGGACGGAAAAATCGCGTCCGACCGGCAATGCGAATATGTGCGGCCGATCGCATTCGGTCTCTTGGAAGGCGAACAGGCGCAGACCGCCGCGGATGCGCTTAACGCGCTCGTGATCCGAAACGGATACCACCTGAACACCGGCTTTCTGTCTACGCCGGACCTTTGCGCCGTGCTCGCCGATCACGGACACGCGGATACCGCGTTCCGGCTGCTGCTGCAGGACACCTGCCCCTCCTGGCTCTACGCGGTCAGGCAGGGCGCGACGACGGTATGGGAAACGTGGGACGGCGTGCGCGCGGACGGTACGGTGCACGACTCGTTCAACCACTATTCCTACGGCGCGATCGCGGGATGGCTCATCGGCGGCGTCTGCGGCATCCGTCCTTCCGACGAAGGACTTTCGATCCGTCCGCATCCGAGCCGCGCGCTGCGGTTTGCCGAAGCCGAATGGCGCGCGCCTTACGGCACAGTCAAGAGCGCATGGCGTTATGAAGGCGACCGGATCCGATACGAACTCACGGTGCCGGTCGAGGCGGCGATTCTGCTGCCGGACGGCACGGAACGCCGCATGACGGCGGGAACCTATCAATTTGAAACGGAGGAACAACACGTATGATGCCGAAAGGATTTTTGCTCGGCGCGGCGACAGCGGCGCATCAGGTGGAAGGAAACAACATTCACAGCGACTACTGGGCGCAGGAACAGCTTGCGCACACGAGCTTTGCGGAGCCGAGCGGCGATGCCTGCGATCACTATCACCGCTATGCGGAGGACATCGCGCTGCTGGCGGACGCGGGACTGAACGCCTACCGCTTTTCGCTCGAATGGGCGCGCATTGAGCCGGAGGAAGGCCGATTCGACGAGGCGGAGATCGCGCACTACCGCGACGTGATCCGCTGCTGCCGCGCACACGGCGTGGAGCCGATCGTGACGCTGCAGCACTTCACCTCCCCCGTCTGGCTGATTCAAAAGGGCGGCTGGGAAGCGGAAAGCACGGTCGAATACTTTCGCCGCTACGCCGCATTTGTGACCGAGCAGCTCGGCGACGAGCTCAACTATATCTGCACGATCAACGAAGCGAACATGGGTCTGCAGCTTGCGACGATCTCAAAGCGCTTTCTGCTGATGGCGCAGCAGGCCGCCGAAAAGGCGAAGCGCGCCGAGGGCACGGTGCAGGTCGGAATGAACTTCGAAAAGATGATGGAGAACATGAAGTTCGCCGCGATGGAGAACGCGCAGGTGTTCGGCACGCCGCAGCCGCAGGTGTTCGTCTCTGCACGCACACCGGAGGGCGACGCGCTCGTGATGCGCGCGCACCGGGCGGCAAGGGATGCGATCAAGGCGATCCGTCCGAATATCCGCGTCGGCATCACCCTGTCGCTGCACGACTGTCAGGCGACGGCCGGCGGCGAAGCGCTCGCCGCTGCCGCATGGGACGAGGAGTTCCGGCACTACCGCAGCGACATCGAGGGCGACGACTTCCTCGGCGTGCAGAACTATACGCGCACGCTGTACGGTCCGAACGGACAGCTTCCCGCGCCCGAAGGCGCCGAGCTGACGCAGATGGACTACGAATTCTATCCCGAAGCACTCGAGCACGTGATCCGCAAGGTGCGCGAGGACTTCACCGGCGATCTGATTGTGACCGAAAACGGTATCGCAACCGGCGACGACGCGCGCCGCGTCGCGTTTATCGAGCGCGCGCTCGACGGCGTGCAGCGCTGCATCGCGGACGGCATTCCGGTCAAGGGCTACTGCCATTGGAGCTTGCTGGACAACTTCGAGTGGCAGAAGGGCTATTCGATGACCTTCGGTCTGGTTGCGGTCGACCGCGCCACCCAGCGGCGCACGCCGAAGGAAAGTCTGTATGTTCTCGGGGCATACGCAAAGCAGCAGGACGGATCCTGCTGCCGATAACGGTTCTATCGGACCGGCAGCGGCAAGCTGCCGGTTTTTCTGTTTCGGAAAAGCGTGACCGCGTATGCACCGGCGGCGGCGAGCACGAGCGCTGTGCCGAGAATCCAGTACACGGACGTGAGCGGGCTTGTCGTGCCGTAGATGAACAGCACGCCCGAAACGATGCTGCCGACCGTGAGCGTCGCGATGCCCGCATGCTGCATGCTCCGGATCACACGGTTCGGATACGGCGCACGCAGAATGCCGATCAGGATCAGCGGCAGCACGCCGAGCACCAGCGGGAACGCGAACGCGTAGATCATGCAGTACGAGTATACGCCGTGACTGAACGCCTCGTATACCGCGCCGAACAGCGCCGCAAAGAGGGTCGCGCCGAGGTCGAGAAGAAGCAGCTTATGCCGCTCCGAAAGCTTACGCGCCGTAACCGATGTAGACAATGTCGCTCACGCTCCTTTCGCTTGTCCGCTTGCCGTTCGTGGTGGGGTTGTTGATCAGATTCCCCATGAATACCATCGACGACGATCCGCCGCCGTCCAGATTGTAGGCGGTCTTGACGCCCAGTTCCTGCAGGAATGTCGCAAGCTCATACAGCGACAGCCCTTCGCTCGCGCTCGTACGTCCGTCCGCAACCGCAAACACGTAGTGCAGATCGTCGATCACGCCGATTGCCGTGCGCGGATTGCTCGCCATCGCCTTGCCGACCTCGTCGTTGACGCCGACCGCGACCGTTCCGTCCGCGACCAGCGCCGGTCCGAACGACAGCACGTTCCACGCGCCGCGCTCGAGCAGCTCCTCCGCCGTCACGTCGTTTTCGTTGACGATGCCGAACGAGCCGTCCGCGTAGATCACAAGATCCTCACTGCCGCTCGAACTGCTGCGGTAAAGCACGCCGTTGCGGATCACGTAGCCGCTTCTCTGCGCGCCGTAGTAATCGCCGTTGATCGCAAGAATCGCATCGACCGACGAGGCGATCGACGAGGTCTTTTCCGTCACATTGCGTCCGTATGCGCTCTGCGCAAACGCGGTTTTGAGGTAATCCGCGCTCGAAAGCTGCACGTCGGCGACGTAAACGGTCGTGTCCGCGATGCGGTATGTCGAAAGCGCAATCGCGATATTGCCGTCCGAATACGACGTTTCGTCCGACACCGGCGCGATCGTCAGCGCTTCCGCGGTCGGCTGCGCAGCCGCCTCCGTCTGTTCGGTCACGTCCGGCTGTGCGGTCGTTTTCGCCTGTTCGGTCGCTTCCGGCTGTGCGGTCGGCTGCGACAGCACAAATTCGACCGTTTCGCTTTCCTCCTGTCCGACCGGCGTCTGCGCCTGTTCGACGACGGTATATACGCGGCTGATCAGAAACGTGTCCGCCAGAAGGTATCCGGTGAACACGAACAGCACGATCGCGAACAGGACGGCAAAGCCGTATTTTTTGACCTTCATGTTCGTCACCTCTTTCTTTCCGATGATACCATTTTAGCGGCGCTACTCTAAACGAACCCTAAAGCGCGCAACTTTTTTCGTGCAATTCGCATGCGTATATGATATAATCCAAGAAAACGCCGGGAGAACGAGCATGCGGCTTCTGTTTGCCGAGGACGAAAAGTCCCTGTCGCGCGCGGTCTGCGCGATTCTCAAAAAGAACAACTATTCCGTCGACGCGGTCTATAACGGCGCCGATGCGCTGGACTACCTCGCCACCGAAAACTATGACGGCGTGATCCTCGACGTCATGATGCCGAAGGTCGACGGCTTTTCGGTATTGAAGCGCATGCGCGAGGCGGGCAACAAGACGCCGGTGCTGATGCTGACCGCGCGTTCCGAGATCGACGACAAGGTGCTCGGGCTCGACTCCGGCGCGAACGATTATCTCACAAAGCCGTTCGACACCAAAGAGCTTTTAGCCCGCATCCGCGCCATGACGCGCGTATCCGCGGTGCAGGCGGACGCGACGCTTTCGGTCGGCAACCTGACGCTCGACTGCGCGACCTACGACCTTTCCGGTCCCGGCGGACGCTTTAAGCTTGCGGGCAAGGAGTTTCAAATGCTCGAAATGCTGATGCGCAGCCCGAAACGGCTCATCTCGACCGAATCGTTCATGGACCGCATCTGGGGCTACGAAAGCGAGGCGGAGCTGAACGTCGTGTGGGTATACGTGTCCTATCTTCGCAAGAAGCTCGACGCGGTCGGCGCGAACGTGAAGATCAAGGCGCAGCGCGGCGCCGGATACTATCTGGAGGTGGACCATGATTAAAAAGCTCCGGAGAAAGTTCGTGCTGGCGGCGATGCTCTCGCTGTTCATCGTGCTCGCCGTGCTGATCTTCGTCATCAACATTCTGAACTACCGCAGTCTGGTGCGTGAGGCGGACGACACGCTCGATACGCTCTCCGAGCTCGACGGCAACGCGCCGAGTCACTTCACGTTCGGCAAAAAGGACGGGACCGAGCCGCCCGTCGGCAAGACGCCCGGCACGCGGCACGACTATTCGGGCGAGCGACCGTACCAGTCCCGCTACTTCTCGGTGCTGCTGTCCGACGACGGCGAGGTTGCGGAAGTCGATCTTCGCAACGTCGTGACCGTCGATGAAAAAACGGCGCTTTCGATGGCGATCGACGCGGCGAACGCGGGCAGACGCCGCGGGTTTTCGAACGATTACCGCTATCTCGGCGTCCCGACGGACGACGGCATGCGCTGGATTTTCCTGAACCGCGAGGTGGAGCTGAATACCGCCCGCGACTTTCTGCTGACCAGCTGTCTCATTTCGCTCGCGGGTTTTGCGACCGTGTTCCTGCTGCTGCTTCTGATCTCCGGCAGGGTCGTGCAGCCGATCGCGCAAAGCTATGAAAAGCAAAAGCAATTCATCACCGACGCCGGTCACGAGCTGAAAACGCCGATCACGATCATCCGCGCGGACGCCGACGTGCTCGAAGCGGACGTGCCGGACAGCGAATGGCTCAACGACATCCGCCGTCAGGCGGATCGGCTCGCCACGCTGACCAACGATCTGATCTTCCTTTCCAAGACCGAGGAGACCGCGAAGCCGCAGATGCTGGACTTCCCGCTGTCCGAGGTCGTCGAGGAGACCGCGCAGCCGTTCCGGTCGGTCGCGCGCACGCAGGGCAAGACTTTCGAGACCGAAATCGCCCCGCTTCTGACCCTCAAGGGCGACGAAAAATCGATCCGCAAGCTCGTTTCGATCCTGCTCGACAACGCCATGAAGTACTCGCCGGAGGGCGGTTCGATCGTCCTGACGCTCAAAAAGAGCGGCAAGCAGATCCGCCTTTCGGTCACCAACAGCGCAGAAAACATCGAAAAGGGAAACGCCGACCGTCTGTTCGACCGGTTCTATCGCGCAGACAGCTCGCGCAATTCGGAGACCGGCGGATTCGGGCTCGGGCTCGCCATCGCCAAAGCGGTGACGGAGCTGCACGGCGGCAGGATTCATGCCGGATCGAACGACGGCGCATCCCTGACCGTCGAAGCCGTATTCAGCGAACGATAAAAAATAGCCGCCGCAGGCATAACGCCTGCGGCAGCCGACATCTCCGGCACACCCACCCGGAGGTGTTTTTTGTTATCTTCTTCCGTGACCGCCGCCGTGACCGCCGCCGCCGAAGCCGCCGAAGCCGCCGTAATTGCCGGTTGCGCCTTCGGTCGAGGACGACTGCGTCCAGGAAAGCAAGGTCGAGCCGTCCTTCTCCACCGCATAGGAACCGTTCAGCGCAAACGCATCGGACGCGATCCAGCACGAGCTGTACGAACCGCTCAGCGTGAACGAGAAGACCGTGCTGCCGCTCGCATCCTTTAAGGTATACGCGCCTGCGGAGAACTGCGTGCCGCTCGAAACGTAGGTATTGACCGAGCCGGACTGCGGGATCTGGCAAATGCCGCCGAGCGCGACGATCGTGCCGCCCGTGACCGAAACCGTGCCGTCCACGTCGACCGAACCGGACATGCCGCCGTTCTGCGAGCCGCCGAGCACGAGCACCGTGCCGCCGCGCATCGCGAAGCTGCCGTTGGAATCGATCGCGTCGGTGTCGCCCGCGCCGGTGCGGATCTGGGCGAACCCGCCGTTGATGTACACCATCGGCGTCACCGCGCCTTTGCAGGCGTTGATCCCGTCGTCGTCCGCGTCGACGTACACCGTGCCGCCGTTCAGCGTGACGGTATTGCCTTCGAGCCCTTCGTGCGATTCGACGATCAGGACCGTGCCGTCGTTGATCGTAAGCGCGTTGTCGGCGTGCATGCCGTCGTCCGCGCTGGTGATCGTGAGCTCGCCGCCGTTGACCGTGATGCTGCCGAGACCCGTCTCGCCGTTTTCCAAAGCGGTGCCGCCGTTCGCGTGCAGACCGTCGTCGCCCGCATAAACGGTGATGACGCCGCCGTCGATGATGATCTCGTTCTCCGCCTTCACGCCCTTGGACGAATAGGTCGTCTTGGACGAATCACCGCCGTCGGAGATCTGCACCCAGTCACCGGCGATCAGACCGCCGGAAACCGAGGTGATCAGGTACCCGTTCATCGCCGCGTTGACGGTCTCGCCCGCGGTCGACGCCTTATAGTTCTCGCCGTCGGGCGTCGCGCCGCTGTCCACCATGTGGAACAGGATGTTCGAATAGCCGTCCGCAAGCCGGAACACCAGTCCGTAATACGGGGTGCGTCCGCCGTAGATCATCGTCTCATAGGTGCACTTCACGTATACGCCCGCCGCATCGTCGTCGTTGTAGAGGTATGCGTAGTAGTCGCATGCTTCGGTGTACAAAGAGCCGGGTACAATGAGATAGCGCTCCGAAACCGCCGCGCTCGCGTTTTCCTCGGCATAGGATGCGGTATAGATGTTGACGACGCACGATTCCTCCTCGGAAATCTCGACGTTATACGCCGCGCTGATGCCGTCGCACGCCGCATAGATGTCGACCTGTCCACCCGTGATCGAGACGGTGCCGCGCTGCTTATCCTTGGACGAGACGTCGGAGTTCTCGGTTTTGACGCCGTCGGACGCGGTAGAGATCAGGATGAGATTGCCGGACTTGATCTCGACCGAATCGTTGCCCTTCAGAGCGTTGCCGCTCGCGCTGACCTTGAGCGTCAGGTTCTTGACGGACAGATCGTCCTTCGACTTGACGCCGTTGTCAAACGCGGTCTCGACGATCAGCGTGCCGGTTCCCGCGAGCTTCAGATCGCTCGAAGAGAAGATCGCCGCATCGTCCTCGACGTTCTCCGCGCTGCCGGTGCGCAGGTCGGTGACCGTATTGTACGTGTCCTTCTGCGCCTTGACCGTCACGTCGCCCGCGCTGTCGACGCGGATCGGCGCGCCGAAGCTGCACGCGATCGAAGCGCCGTCGAGGTTCAGCTTAACCTCGTCGTCCTCGCCGACGTTCACGACGATCTGCCCGTCGCTGAGCACGCCGGAGAGCGTGTACTCGCCCGCCGCGGTGATCGTGTAGACCGAACCGTCCGGCAGGATCTCGCCCGACTCGCCGCTGAGCGAAAAGTCGTCGGTGCTGACCTTCGTTTCGTCGACCGGATCGGCAAGCGGCGTGCTTTCCGCGCCGGCATCCGTGCCGACAGCGACCGCATCCGTACCCTCGACGACCGCGATCTCGTTCGTCTGCGAATCGGGTACCGTCGCCGCGACGCTCCCGAACGAGCATGCCGCCGACAAAAGCAGGGCGACCGCTGCTGCAAGAAGTCTCAAGTTCCGTTTCATGGCTGTTTCCTTTCCGGCATTGTGCCTTAGAGCTGTCCCTGCTGCTCGCTGTACGGAAGCAGGGAGATTTCGAGGTTTCCGTTTCGGGTGCGCAATTCGTCGATGAACGCTTTTTCCTCCTTCTGGTCCTTCATGCGGACCAGATACGACAGGCGGAACATCGAACCCATCCCCGTCGTCTTGACGCCGAGGCGCTCGCTGCTCTTTAGGTAGCGCGCGAACGTGTCGTCGAACATGTCCGTGTACTCGAGCGATTCGGGTACTGTGATCTTCAAAAGCCGTTCCTCCTGCATCGTCTTGCTGTCGAACAGCTTCAGCGATGCGAACAGGAAATACAGCAGCGCGAGCGAGAGCAGGATGATCACGCCGTACGCAAGGTATCCCATGCCGAACGCGATGCCCGCGCCCATGGCGATCAGGATCGCCGCGATCTCGTCCGCCGAGCCCTGCGCCGAGCGGAACCGGATCAAGCTGAACGCGCCGCCGATCGCGACGCCCGCGCCGATGTTGCCGTTCACGAACGTGATGACCGCGCCGACGACGAACGGGATCAGCGAAACGACGATGAAGAAGCGCTTGCTGGAGCGCACACGCCTTGCCATAATGATCGCAAACAGCACGCCACACAGCACGGCGACGCCCGCCATCAGGAAAAACTGCGACGCGGTAACGGTCGAAGAATAAATCGATTCAAACATTATATATCATCCTTTCTCTCAAATTGCAAGCAAATGCTCGCGGCGGAACGCTTCTCCGACCTTCGAAATGCTTCCCCGCTTGATGTTGAGGTCCGACAGGATCTGCACCAGCCACAGCGGGATCACGTCCTGCACCTTCAGTTCCAGGATCGTGTCGCCCGCATGCAGCAGCGGCTTTCCGACCGGATCGCTGTCGAAGCGGAACGCATCGACGCGGTAGCGCGGGTTGCGGTCGATCGTGAGACGCAGATCGCCGTCCGGCTCGCAGTATGCAGTGCGGTCGTACAGGATCATGCACGCGGGAACGAGCGTGTGATAGTAATCGCGGAAGTACGTGATCTCGCGGTCGATCTGTCCGTTCTCGTCGAGGTTCAGCGTTCCGGAAAAGAACTGCTCCGCCTCCGGCACCGTCGCCTGCACGCGGCGCTTGTACACGATGCCGTACGCCTTGCGCTTGAGTTCGAGATATACCGGCGTGCGGTCGGTTGCACGGCCGTAGGCGCGAAGGCGGATCTTTTCCTTGAACGCCGGCTTCTCGATCGATTCGCGGATCAGCCGGTAGTCCGGCGTGTCGTAGTAGAGCGACGCGATCGTGGTCAGTCCGTATGCGTCCGGCTCCATGTGTCCCTCGAGGCGCGCGACGAATGCATCCGTCTGCGCCGCGCTCAGGATATACTTCCATTCGTACCGTTTCATAACGGTGATCGGCGTTTGAATGCTTTCCATTTGCGTGTCCTCGCTTTCTTTGATGGTACCATCATACAGGCGCTTCCTAAAACGAAATTAAAAGATCAAAATTTTTTCGCGTTTTCTGCAGCAAAAAAGCACAGCCGGTTCCGCTGTGCTTTGCGTACTTATGCGCGAATCATTCGCTAAAGAAGTCAGATTCTTTAATGATTAGAATATTGCTCCCTTTTCCGTTATACTCAATCGCTTTCTTGACTTTTGTCCCGTACGAGCCATTTGAATAGCTTTTACACTCTAAATCTCCGACCATCAAAATATCTGTTGTCTTCTTTACATTCGGCTCAACAAGCGCGCCTTGTCTGATAAGCTCCGCTTCAACATCTGTCTTTTTGCCGAACTTGAATTCCCCGCTCAAGCAAACCCTCTTTCCACCAACACTTAGTATTTGCTTTCTCGTCGTTTCAATTGGGTTTAGGAGTTCTTCAATTGTACTCATAACCTCCAAAGATTCTTCCTGTGTCAAATATCCATCTTCTAGAACTTTATTGAGCGTATCCAGTAATCTGTTGAACGGAAAGTGTCCCGACAAATAAATATTATCATACATCCAAGTCCTTAGATTTTTACACTCTTCTTCTGTAATCATCCCGTCATGCGTGATACCCTTCATAATCCCATCAAGTATTTGTGTTGCAAGAGTTATCGGAGAGCTTTCAACGATTTCAAGATACTGACTGATGATTCGCTGCAAATCCTTAATCTCTTCAACAGTTACGACCCCATCAGATAGGATATCCTCAATTTCTTCGATTATTTCGGATATCTCTCTTTGATCCGCATACTTCGTGTTCTCTTTCTTCCATTCTACTAAATAGTTCGCTTCTCTTTCTGAAATCTCATTATCAATGGAGAATCCCCGTAATATACCATAAAACTCGCTTACCTTTTTTCTGAGTTCTGGGCTTGAAATATAAGCTGAAAACTCTCGTGTCTCATGAGCCTCATACTTTTTAACTGCAGTAAGGGGGTTGATTGCATATTTCTCTATAAGAGTGTAGAACAATTTGGCATTTGCACATGCATCAGCAAATGCGTCGTGCGAATTGTATTCGTCTAATTCGAAATACTCGCACAAACAGCTCAATCCGTAATTGTCAACTTCAAACCGGTTAATGCACGATTTAGCTATTTCATAAGTGTCAATATAATAGAATTCCGGTACATCGAAATTATATCGGCGCAGGCATTTGACTAAAGCATCCAGATCGGCTCCTGCCACGTTATGCCCGACAATAATTGCATTTGTGAAATATTTTTCAATTGTTGGCCAAATCGCTGCAAAAGACGGCTCGTTCTTGACCCGTCCCTTTGTTATTCCGTGCACACGTACACATGCCTCGTCAAATTCATCTTCCGGATTAACATAGATATTGAGTTCATTATCATATGTTTTACTAGAATCAAACGGTTTGCACAGAACCCCCATTTGACAAATTGCCTTATTCTTTGAATTTGCATATTCGACATCAAAAAAAGTAAACTTGTCCATACCCCATTCACTCCTCTCCTTCAATCGCCCACTGCTCTATCCATTTCTTCAGTTCGCAAGGTACTGCTTCTTTGGTCTTATACTCCTTCTCCCATGCAGTTTGGTTATCATTGTCAAAACGCTTATGTGCAATATTATCAATGCTCACACAAAAGTTTTTATCAACCGCAATCCATCTATTACCAAGTGCAGAAAAAATCTCACCTATTTCATAATCAAAATTATAGGTTTGCAAAGTAGGTCTTACCCCAAGTTGATAGAATGGTTCCCAACCATACTCGTTCTTTTCGCCGTCAATGCTTACGAACATGATACTAGTTTTATCTTGACTGGTAGTTTTCAGCCACCACCAATCCTTTATCACAGGAATCAATTCTTTGTACTTAGAAAACTCTAGATCCGAAAGAAGTGAAATCGTATAGTCACCAGACTTTAAACTATAGTGTTTCATACTACCTCCTGCACATTATATGATAAACATAATCTTATAAATAATTGTAGCACGTGATATATTAAAGCGTCAAGAATTACAAATCGTTTCATTGAACATATATCGGATAGAGGAAAATATCACTATTCAATCGTAACATATGCGGCAAGGCAGACATGCCTATGTATTACAGTCGGCAGTGTCTTCGATAAACAGAACCCCCTCATCAGTCACCTTCGGTGACAGCTTCTCCACCCTATAGGGGACGAAGCCGATAAAAAACCTTCCCCCTGAGCGAGAGAAGGTGTCGAGTGCGATGTTGCGTGATTATTGCTGTAAGGAGCGGTGCAGTTCGAAGGCGCGGGCGAGGATTTCGGCGTGATCGAACGCGAGCGCATCGAGGGCGAGCGCCGTTCCGTCCGGCGCGGTCAGGGAGACCGGCTTGCCGCCGTCCAGCGAGACGCGGAACCATGCGGCGTCCGCCGCGTCGTCGCCCGCCTGCACGCGGGTGCGGCTGCGGTCGATCTCGGCAAGGTACGCGTCGGTCACAACCCAGCCGCGCGGATCGCGTCCGGGACGGCTGAACAGGCCGATTTCATGCAGGTCCGACGCCGTTTCCACGCCGGTTTCCTCCTTCAGTTCGCGCAGCGCGGCGTCGAACGCCGATTCGGTCGGATTGACGAACCCGCCGGGGAACGCCCACCTTCCGATGCACGGATGTCCTTTGCGGCGCACCAGCAGCACGTCGCATCCGTTCGACAGCAGCACGACGTCCGCCGTCAGGTACGGGCGCGGATAGCTCTTCTTTGCGTACGCTTCTAAGAATTCGCGTTCCGTCAGTCCGTTTTGATCCCGCAGTTCCATAGCAAATCTCCTTCTGTTTGTGTCATCATGATATCGCCGATTGCGGCGTTCGTCCACCGTAATAAATGCCTGCCGGACGGATCCGGCAGGCGGATTTTGCGATCAGAAATCGACTTCGGTGTCGTAGTAGCGCGGTTGCTTTACATCATCCGGTCGGATTCGGTGATCGGACGGATCACGCGGCAGGGGTTGCCCGCCGCAAGGGAGAACGGCGGAATATCGCGCGTAACGACGCTGCCCGCGCCGATTACGCTGCCGCGTCCGATCGTGACGCCGCCGCAGACGACGACGTTCGACGCGATCCAGCAATCGTCCTCGATCGTGATCGGCTTCGCGTATTCGTAATCGTACTGCGAGCCGTCGGCGCGCTCGCGGATGTTGCGCTCTGAAAAGTGCATCGGATGCAGCGGCGTTGCGAGCGTCACGTTCGGTCCGATCAGCACGTTGCTGCCGATATGCACGGGACAGCAGTCGAGGCAGGTGAAGTTGAAATTCGTATAGCACAGCCGTCCGAACGTCGTGTTGCAGCCGTAATCGAACCAGACCGGCGCCTGCATGGCGGGGATGTTCGGCGAGCCGCACAGCAGTTCCTTCAGGATCGCCGCCTGTTTTTCGGGTTCGTCCTCATCGATCGCGTTGAAGCGCCGCGCGAGCTTTCTTGCCTTCGTGCGAAGGGCGGTCAACGCTTCGTCGGAGGGGTCGTACAGCTGTCCGCGCAGCATTTTTTCACATTCCGTCATGTTTTTCTGCTCCTGTCGCTTGCATTTCACCTTGCGGTTCGTTATCATTATAAACAGAAAAACGCGCCTGTCAATGCGCAGAAAGAGGATATGATGAGACAGAAACTGAATCTGACCGAAGGAATTTTTCCGATGCCCGTGCTGATGGTCGCCACCTACAACGACGACGGCAGCGTCAACGTGATGAACGCCGCATGGGGCACGATGCAGGAACGCGGCACCGTCGCGCTGAACCTGACCGAAACGCACAAGACCGTGCAGAACATCAAGAAGAGAGGCGCATTCACCGTCAGCATCGCGGACGCGAAGCATGTGGTCGAAGCGGACTACTTCGGCGTCGTCTCTGGAAACCGCGAGCCGAACAAGTTCGAGAACAGCGGCATGACCGCCGTGAAGTCCGAGCTGGTCGACGCGCCGATCATCAACGAATTCCCGCTCTGCCTCGAATGCGAATTCGTCGAGTATCAGGGCGATGAAACCGGCGTCGGCGTCATCGGCAAGGTCGTGAACGTCACCGCGGACGAGGCCGTCATGAAGAACGGCAAGGTCGACATGACGCTCGTGGACGCGATCGCGTTCGATCCGTACACGCACGGCTACTACCGCGTCTCCGAGCGCGTGGGCGACGCGTTCAAAGACGGTCTGAAGCTGAAAAAATAAGCGCGGATACGCAAAAAGGAGCTGCGAAAACAGCTCCTTTTTCTTTGCTCTTTCAGGCGCCGTAGGTCAGCGCAAGGCGGAACAGCTTTTGCCCGTTCTGCTCGCCGCAGAGCAGAAACGCGTCGGGCGCCGTCTCCTGCCGCAAGAGGATCGTATCGCCCTCCCTCGCCTCCTTGGCGTACTCGGTCTGAATGCCCGTGATGCGCCGCGCGCGAAGCTCCGGCGGCATCAGGTCCTCGGCGAGGTCGAAGTAGCGCGTGTTGTTCATATGCCCGTTGAGATCGACGTAGCTGTACGGCACGGTAAACGAGCCGGTCTGCTCCCCCTGCGGCATTCTCGGCGACGCGGGCAGGGCAAGCTCCCTGCCGGTATGCACGCCACGGATCTTGATTCCGTACAGTTCCGGGAACACGACGCGGCGTGTATTCTGATCCATCAGCGCCCACAGCGCGCTCGCATCGACGAGCGAATTGCCCCGCCGGTCCTCGATGCGGTAGTAGCGCGGGAACAGCAGGTGCATCGTCTTGCCCGGCCACGAACGCAGGCGGATCGGTTCGTCGTACACCGGAAGGCGCGTGATCTTCGCCTGCTGCAGCGTGACGATCCAAAGCAGTCCGCGGTCGAGCGTCTTTTCGCGGCCCATGCCGAGCTCGGTGGTGTGCGCGATCGACGCTTCCTGCAGCATCGTAAACAGGCGCGACAGGCGCAGATTGCGGTTCGCGTCGGTATCGGAGCTTAAGATGCGGTAATCGAATGCGTAGACGCTCATGCTTTCGGCAGACGCTTTTCGATCGCGTCCACGACGTCGCCGAGCGTGGACAGCTTCTGCCACTGGCGGTTCGGGATGCGCACGTTGAACGCCGCCTCGAGCCGGCAGATGATCAGCGTGAAGCCCATCGAGTCGATGCCCGTGTCGGTGTTGATGACGGTCGTTTCGTCAAAGTCCTTGCCTTCGAGCTCCGGCAGCGATTCGACGATGATTTCTTTCGTCCTGTTCAGGATTTCTTCTTTGCGGGTCATAACCCCTCTCTTTCCCGTTGGATCGCCCAACGCATGATTTTTCCGCTTGCCGTTCGCGGCAGCGGCTTTTCGTAAAACTCGATTCGCTTGATCTGCCGGTTGCGCGGAAGTTCATCGAGCACGGGACGGATCGCCTCCCAGATCGCGCCGGTCGGACGCACCGCACCCTCCAGCACCAGGATCGGCTGATCGTCAACGAGCAGGACGCACAGCGATTCGCCGCCGAGCGCGTCCGAAAGCGCTTGTTCGTATTCGGGCAGATACAGCTTGGTGCCGTCCGACAGCACCAGAATTTCCTTTTTGCGCCCCGTGAGCTTCAGCTTTCCGGTCTCGTCGATCGAGCCGAGATCGCCTGTGTACAGCACGCCGTCCCGAAGCACCGCCGCGGTGTCCGCGTCCTTGCGCCAGTAGCCCTGCATCATGCAGGTCGGCGCGGATATGAGCACCTCGCCGTCAGGCGCGATCGTGATCGCATCGTCGGGGCAGACCGTCATCGCGTACGGATCGCCCTCGCCGAGCGACAGCGCGACGCCGGAGCTTGTTTCCGTCAGCCCGTAGCCGAAGCAGACGCGCGCGTCGGTCGCCTTCGCGGCGGTCAGGATCCGTTCGGAGCAGCCGCCCGCGCCGACCAGGATGAGCTTGAGCTCCGGATTGAGCGCGCGGTACTTGAGAAGAAAGCCCAACAGCGCCGGTACGACGGAAATCGCGGTGGGACGGAAGAAGATACAGTCGTCGGTATAGTGGCGCGCGCCGCGTCCCAGCGCAACCGCCGCACCGCTCGAAAGTCCCCACAAAAGCCCGCAGACGAATCCGAACACATGGTCGAGCGGCAGCAGGCACAGCAGGGTATCGTCGCCCGTCAGCGGCAGCAGGGCGCCGCCGTTGTATGCGCTGTTCATCAGCGACGCGTCGGTCAGCACGACCGCCTTGGCGCGGCTCGTCGTGCCGGACGTGAAGAACAGAACCTTGCCGGCTCCACCCTCGGCAGATTCGACCAGCGCGGGTTCGAGCGTTTCGAGAAGATCGTCGTCGCACCACAGCGCGTCGAGCTCCGCTTCCGCGACCTGTTCGAGCAACACCTCTTCGGCGCTGTTCTCGCCGAGCAGGACGGTGCGCCGTCCCGCAAGCACCGAGGCGAACAGCTCGATCACGCAGTCGATCGTTCCGTTCGTGACGATCCCGTACGCATGCTTTCCTTCCGCCGCAAGCGCTTCGGCGCGCTCAAGCACGCGCGCGTGCAGCTCGGAAAACGTGCAGGTTGCGCAAGCGCCCTCCGCTTCAAACAGAAGCGCAGGCGCACAAGGCGCATGTTTTGCCATATGCTCCAGGAGCATTCGAAAACCGGAAAAACGCATCATTCATTTCCTCCGCCCCATAGTGTAACATGTTTCTGCAGAATTGAAAAGTTTTTCTTGAAAATTTGCAAAAACTTCGTGCAAATCATGTACGGACGCGCTATAATGAAAAGGATGTGAGTCATCACAAACTTTGGGAGGAAAAAAGATGGATAAGAACATTCGTATCTGCATCGTCGGCGGCGGCCCCGCGGGTCTTTCCGCCGGTATGTACTTGGAAAAGAAGGGGTATGAAAACTACTCGATTCTCGAACGGCTTGACCGCGTCGGCGGCAAGTGCTGG
>DFEW01000045.1:0-496 GCA_002369195.1 Christensenella sp. UBA3792 | reverse complement strand
AACGGTCGCCGCTACGAGATGGGCGCGATCATGGGCGTGCCGAGCTACTATGCGGTGCACGACGTTGAGGAATTCTGCGGCATCACGCACGACGGTCCGAAACTCAACCGCAACTACAAGAACAAAGAAGGCAAGGTCATCGAGCCGTTTGAGCCGAAGAAGAACATTCTGAAGATCCCGCGTCTGCTCAAGATGAAGAAGCAGGTCAAGAAGCTCGGCGAACTCCTCGAAACGAAGTACAAGGGCTATGACGTGAACGGTCACCGCGGCGTCGCGGAAGGCCGTTACGACGGTTTCTCCCAGGTCAACGCGAAGCGCGAGCCGGTCAAGGGCGAGAACCCGAACCTGAAGGATCTCTGCCTGCCGTTCTCCGAGTTCTGCAAGATCAACGGCGTTGAGCTCACGCAGGACATCTGGATCGGGCCGTACACCTCGTTCGGCTACGGCTACTTCGACGAGATCCCCGCGGCGTACGTTCTGAAGTATCTGGACTTCC
>DFEW01000046.1:880-11139 GCA_002369195.1 Christensenella sp. UBA3792 | reverse complement strand
TGTATCACATCGACGGACTGACGCCGGAGGCGGTCGAACAGGGCGAAGCGCTGATCGCGCCGAACGCGCAGACCTACGTGATCGACGACGCCGAGATCCGGCGCGTGATCGACAGCTATCCGGTCATCTGGAAGAACCCGGACGCAAAGCCGAAGATGTGCTTTATCGGCTGCCCGCACCTGACCCGGAGCGAGCTGCTCGACTGGATCCGGAAGATCTGCGCCGCGCTCAAGGCGAACGGCCGCAGCAAGCCCGTGATCCCCGTGGTGCTGACCTCCGCCCCCGGCGTGCTGAACGCGATCAAGGGCAGCGAGGAGGAGCGCATGGCGGCGGCATACGGACTGACCGTCAGCTATATCTGCCCGCTGATGTACTGTGACAACCCGCTCGTGCACAGCGTGCCGATCATTACGAACTCGAACAAGCTGCGCACATATACGTCCTGCCGCTTCTACGAAGACGACAAAATCCTTGCCATGATCACCGGAGGTGAAGTGAAATGAAGCAATTCAAGGGTAGAGTGGTCGTGCCGGGCGAATGCACGGCGACAGCGCTGGTATCGCACGGCGGTTTCAACACGCTGGCGAGCTATACGACGAGCTTTCTGACCGGCGACAAGAAGGCAACCTGCTCGGATCAGAACAATCCCGATCTTTATAAAAAGCCGCTTGCGGGCGTTGCGCTCTGTCTGCCGCAGACGATCGGTTCCACGACCGGCGGCATGATCCTGTTCACCGCGGCGGATTACGGCCGCCAGCCCGCCTGCATGCTGTTTGCGAATCCCATCGATTCCATCGGCGCCGCGGGCGTGCTGCTCGCGGATATCTGGACCGACGCGAAGATGCCGACCGTCGACTGCCTCGGCGACGCGTTCCTGTCCTACGTCAAGACCGGCATGAAGATTACGATCAAGCCGGACGGCGTGGTCGAAGTCGAATAACGCAGCAATATAAAAACGGGACTGCCGACACAGCGGTCCCGATTCTTTTGCGTTCGGATCAGACGAGGATGCAGGCGCGGAAGCCGCGGACGGAGTAGTAGGAGTCCGCGCCGTTGTGAAAGGTGAAAACCGCGCCGTAGCGGCGTTCGCAAAACAGCGCGCCGCCCTGCGCGCGGATCGCATCGGGCGTGAGGATCCAACTCGACGTTTTGAGGTCGAATTCGCCGAGCGTCTGCAGCTTCCGGTAGAGCGCTTCGCCCATCAGCGACGCGCCGAGATGCTCCGCCATGCCCGCCGCGCTGCCCGCCGGCGGATTCTTGGTGCGCGCGTGCAGCGCCTTTTCGTCGTAGCACAAGCTTCTGCGTCCCGCAGGCGTCTCCTTTGCGCAGTCGCAGAAGATCAGCTTGCCGGTTTTTTCGTCGAAGCCGATCGTGTCCGGCTCGCCGCCGGTCTCTTCCATGCGCCGCAGCGTTTCGAGCGCGGATTCGTTAGCAATCAGGCGCGCCTCGACCGTTTCCCATTCGAGTCCCGCATGGCGTTCCGGATGCGCTGCAAAGCGGGTTTTGAGCGTGTTCAGCATCGAATCGGTCCATCCTTTCCCCGTATAGCATCAGTATACCACAACGCGGCGCGTCTGTCACCCCGCACAAAAGCGGCGTTGCATTTGCGGCATCGATCTGGTATACTTAATATGAAAAAGAATCGAAACAAGGAGAGCTGCAATGGACAGAGCGTATGCGATCATCGACGCGTCGGGACGGGAGCTGACCCGCACGAACGCCTATACACCGGACGCCGTATGCGAACGGATCCCGCTGCCCGACGGCACGACGCTGCTGCTGTGCGAGGACGCGGATCAGGCCGCGCGGATGCAGCTGCTCGAGGCGGAGCTCAACGAAGCGCGCGAGGCGAACCTTGCGAAGGAAACATTTCTGAGCAACATGTCGCACGATATCCGCACGCCGATGAACGCGATCGTCGGCATGACCGCGCTCGCCAAAAAGCACATTGACGAGAAGGCGCGCGTATCCGACGCGCTCAATAAGATCGAAGTCGCAAGCGGACATCTTCTGAGTCTCATCAACGATATTCTCGACATGTCGCGCATCAATTCAGGCAAACTGAACATCGCGGAGGAATTCTTCTCGCTCAGCGATCTGCTGCACGAAACGATGACGATCATCCGTCCGCAGATCGAGCAGAAAAAGCACACGTTCCGGCTTGCGGTCGGCGAAATCTTTGCGGAGAACCTGTGCGGCGACCCGCTGCGCCTGCGGCAGATCTTTGTCAACATCCTGAACAACGCGGTCAAGTATACGCCGGAGGGCGGCGCGCTGCAGCTGTCGATCGACGAAGCGCACGAAGACGACCGCTGCGTGCTGTGCTTTACGTGCGCGGACAACGGCATCGGCATGAGCGAGGCGTTTCTGCAGCGAATCTTCGACCCGTTCGAGCGCGTATCGTCCTCGACGATCTCCAAGATTGAGGGGACCGGGCTCGGCATGAGCATCGTCAAAAAGCTGATCGAGGCGATGCAGGGCAGCATTCGCATCGAGAGCAAGCAGGGCGAGGGCACGACGGTGTTCATCCGCATCCCGCTGCGCTACTCGACGATCGAGGTGCATACCGAAGCGCTTCTCGACAAGCGCATCCTGATCATCGAAGCCGACGACGCGATGCGGAGCGTATACCGCACGTACCTCGATGAGTTTCGGATCGACTACACGCTGGTTTGCTCGTCGTCGGAGGCGGTTTCGGCGCTCGCGGATGCGGACTATCAGGGCAAGGCCTATGACGCGATCCTGATCGGCAGCCGTATCGACCATACCGGCACGGTGTTCGATCTCGCGTCGTACCTCTCGAAGTCGTTCCCGCAGGCGGAGCTGATTCTCGTGAGCGAACACAACTGGGAGGAGATCGAGTACCATGCGAACCGCTGCGGGCTCAGGCATTTCATTCCCCTGCCCGTGTTCCGCAAATCGCTGTTGAACGGTCTCAACAAGGCGCTGACGCCGTCGACCGAGCAGGAGCGCCCGTTCGGCTCGCCGGACCTCAACGGCAAGCATCTGCTGCTCGTGGAGGACAACATGATCAACCGCGAAATCGCGCTCGAGCTGCTCGGCGTGACGAATGCGGCAATCGATACGGCAGAGAACGGCAAGGAGGCGGTCGACCGGTACCTGCGCTCGGCGGAGGGCTATTACGACCTGATCCTGATGGACATTCAGATGCCGGTCATGGACGGCTATACCGCCGCGCGGCGCATCCGCGAAAGCGACCGGTCGGACGCGGCAACCGTGCCGATCATCGCCATGACCGCGAACACGTTCGCCGAGGACGTCTTAAAGTCGCGCAGCGCGGGCATGAACGGACATCTGCCCAAGCCGATCGACATTCAGCTTTTGATGCAGACCCTGAATCAGATCGTCTGACGGGAGGGAACGCGATGCAGCCCTATCAACAGCAGTACATCGACAATACGACCGAGATCAGCGCGCTCTCGGACTTTTATGCCGTCCCGACCGACGGTTTCGAGACATGGTATGCCGAGCAGAAGCGCCGCTCCGCGCGCATCAAGGCGCTGCGGCAGCAGAACATGGAGCTGCTCGGCGAACACCTGTTTCCTGTGCTTGACGCGCTACATGCGGCAAGCGAGGAGACGATCGACGAGCTGATCGCCTTTGCCGACAAGCTGATGGACTGGAAAACGAACCTCGACTGCGGCGTTTACGTGCAGATTCACGACGCGCTGCTGCGCATGTATCGCGTGCGGCGCGATCGCAACCGCATCATCCGCGAGCTGTACAAGCTCGGCATGGGACTGTATTATCAGAACCGCATCATCGAGGGCGTCGGCTCCAAATACATCGCCTCGTACCGGTTCCGCAACGAAATGATCTTCACCGAGGCGGGTTCGTATCTCAAATACTTTGCCGAGATCGAGGACAGCGAAACGCGCGGCTACATCATCCGCGCGCTGGCGAACATCGCGATCTGCTCGAACGACCGCAAACGCCGCATCGCGGTGACCAAGCGCGTGCTGCAGATCTGCAGGGACGACTACTACCGCAATCTCGAACCGTCGCTGCCGTGGGACGTGTTCGTGCGCCGCTCCAACCAGCAGATGAGCGCGAACCGCACGACGCTGTCGCGCGGCGATCTGACGACGCAGGAGCTTGAAGCGGTATTCGAATCGTGCTACGAGGTGTTCAAGCCGGAGGACGGCGTACAGAATCCGGACGTTCGCTGGCTGTGGCCGTACTATGAAATGGAGTTTTCCTGCGGGTTCGTCGACCTCGAAACGACGCTCGAACGGCTCGAGCACATCGTCGAAGGCATGGACGCATCCGATTACAGCGTTTCCGGACTGTACGGGAACGTGCAGCTGCCGATCTATTACGGGCGTCTGCTGCGCTCCAATCCCGGCGCGAAGAACCGTGCCAAGCACGAACAGGTGCTCGCACGCATTTACCGGCGGATGATGCACACGCTGATGCACTGCCCGCTCGATCGGGATCCGGATTATCTGACCTACATTCTGCGCCTCGTCATGAGCGGCTATTACGAGATCAAGGACGTGCCGCCGCTCAAAGACGTCGCCCTGCAGATGATGCAGCGCTTCGCCGGCGCGCTGATGATCCGCTCCGAACAGATCGCCGCGGTGATGCGCCTGTACGCCGGCACGCTGTTCGACAGCGACCCGACGTTCTACGACGACGTGGACTGGATCGCGTCGATCGCCGATCCGGTTGAAAAGCGCGAAACGGTCGTGCGGTTTGCCGGCGAATGCGGGCTGTATCACGATCTCGGACGGATCGAAATGAACGTCACGCGCATGACGTCGGTGCGGAGTCTGTTCGAAGTCGAGGACAGCATGATCCGTCTGCACACGATCGCCGGTCACACCGAGCTCATGGAGCGCCCCTCGACCGCGATCTACGCCGACGCAGCGTTCGGACACCACAGCTGGTACAACGGCGCGGGCGGGTACCCGGAACAGTACGTGCGCAACGCCTCGCCCTACCGGCAGATGACCGACACGCTCGCGGTCGTTTCATACCTGTGCGATCAGTACGACGGCGATCTCGACGCGGTGATCCGCGACATCGCGGCGCAGGAGCACAAGCGCTTTTCCCCGCTCGTCACCGTGCATCTCGGCGATCCCGCGCTGCACGCGCAGCTCGAGCGCATTCTCAGCGACGACGCGCCCTTCTACCGCGCGTTCTACGATCGCATGACCGCTCCGCAGTCGGACGAGTAAGCTTCAGACGAAAAAAGAGACCGTTTTTGCGGTCTCTTTTTGCGTGATTGTGCGTTATTCCTGATTCAGTCCCGCGACCGCCTCAGCGATCGAGCGCGTCGCCTGCTCGCCGAACCGGTCGACGGAGGCGCGGTTTTTGGGGCTGTGCGTCAGACAGCCCGCGCCGCCGATGCAGCCGCCGACGCACGCCATGCCCTCGATGAAGTTGGCGTCGGAGGCGTTGCGGCTCTTCTTGAGGAGCGCGATGCGGCACTCCTCGATGCCATCGCACGAGACGGGCTTGAGATCGAACGCGATCCCCTGCTCCTTCAAGCCCTCCGCTACCGCGTCGGACAGACCGCCGCAGCGCGCGAAGATGCGTCCGAAGTAGGACGCGTTGTCGAGCACGCCCTCCTCCAGCGCGGTGATATCGATGTCGCGGCTGTCGAACAGCGCCTGCAGTTCCTCGAACGTCAGCACTGCGTCGACATACGGCTTGACGAAGTCCTGTTCGATCTCCGCCTTCTTCGCGGTGCACGGTCCGATGAACACGGTCTTGCACGCGCGGTTCTCCTTGAGATAGCGCGCGATCGTCGCCATCGGGGAGAGCGAGTCGGAGATGTACGGGGTGAGCTTGTCGAACGATTTGCGGATGTACGTGACAAACGCCGGACAGCAGGAGCTGGTCAAGAACCCGCGCTCCGCGAGCTCGCGCGATTCGCTCTGCGCAACCATGTCCGCGCCGAGTGCCGCCTCCATGACGGTATCGAAGCCGAGCGACTTGAGACCGGTCACGACCTGCCCGAGCTTTGCATAGGTGAACTGGCTCGAAATCGCAGGCGCGACGATCGCGACGACCTTTTCGCCGCCCGCCGCTGCATCCTTGAGCATGCGGATCACGTTCAGGATGAAGGACTTGTCGCTGATCGCGCCGAACGGGCACTGGTATACGCATGCGCCGCACGAAATGCACTTGTCGTGGTCGATCGACGCCGCGTTGTCCTCGTTGATCGAGATCGCCTTGACCTTGCACGCGATCTGGCAGGGACGCTTGCGGTTGATGATCGCGGTGTACGGGCATACCTCGGAGCAACGGCCGCACTCGACGCACTTGGTCTTGTCGATGAACGCGACATGGTTGTGGTCGAACGTGATCGCGCCGCGCGGGCACACATCCTCGCACCGGTGCGCGAGACAGCCGCGGCAGGACGAGGTGACCTCGTATCCGGCGGCGGGACACTCGTCGCAGGCGATGTCGATGACCTGAATGATCGCGGGCTCGCCGAGGTCCCTGCCCATCGCGAGCTTGATGCGCTCGGCGAGGATCGCGCGTTCCTTATACACGCAGCAGCGCATCGTCGGGACCTTGCCCGGCACGATCATCCTGGGAATGTCGAGCAGGTTTTCTTCGAGCGTGCCGTTCCATTCCTGCCGCGCAACCTCGCGCAGGACCTTGTACTTGAGGTACTGAATCTTCGTATCGAATCTGCGTTCCGATTTCGGCGTCATGCTGCCTCCTTAGAAATAACTGATTTTGACGCGCTTGCCCATCGTGCGAAGCGCTTCCGACAGCTCGTCGACGAGCCGCATCTTGATATGGAAGTTGATCGGCAGGTTCGGGTCCTGGTGCGCGGGATTGACCGCGCGGCCGACGTAGAAATTGATGTCGGTCGCCTCCTCGAACAGCAGACGGCAGATCATCGACGCGCCGTCGCGTCCGTAGCTCCAGGTCTCGTACTGCGTGTTTTCGCCGACAAAGTCGTGCGCGTACTCGACCACGCGGCTCATCGTGATGACGCCCTCGGTGACAAGATCGACGCCCTCCAATTCGGATGTGGGCGGAATGCCGCCGACCATCTCGCCAGAGCCCGCGCGCAGCGGCACGCGAAGATGCTTTGCGGCGATCGACGCCGTCGTGCCGCCGCAGATGATGTGCTTGCCTTCCTTCGAAAAGAAGAGGTTCATCATACGCTCGGCGTCGTCCGGATCGCTCGGCGGTCCGAACAGGATATTCATCGGCTCGCGCTTGCGGATCGCGATCACGCAGGCGGTCGCGTCGTCGCGCGGTTCGCCGGCGTAGAGCTTCCAGCATTCGTCCACGAGCATGGTCGACAGCGTTTTCGCGGTGTACCCCGCGAGCGAGACCGTCTCCATAAACTCGATGATGTCGTCGCGCGTCCAGTCCATGTTGTACGCTTCCTCCGCGCTCGCGTGCGGACAGCCGTCGGACATGGCGATAAACAGGTCGCCTTCCTCGAGACGGATGTGCGAGCGCAGGATCTTCTTGTCCCCGATGTGCATTTCCTGCGTCGGGTAGTCGTAGTTCTGCCCGTTGCGCAGCAGGATCAGCTGCGGGTTGTCGTACTGGATCACGTCCGCGTAGGTGTTGTTCAGAAGATGCACGATCGTGAACGTCGAATACGCCACGCCGTGCTTCGAATCGACCGGCAGGGTCGCCGCGATCGTGCGGACGCAGTCCTCGATTGAAAGCCCCTCCGCCATCATCGTCGAGATGATCTTCGAGGTCAGCGTCGAGAGGATGCTCGCCTTGACGCCGCTGCCGAGCCCGTCGGCAAGCACGACCACGGTGGACTGCTCGTCCGATGCGATGTCCACATGGTCGCCGCAGAGCTGTTCGCCCGCGTGCAGGATGCTTTTATAGCCGATGTCGGCGCAAAGGTCATTCATCGGTGATCGACTCCTTCAGCTTCGCAAGCGCGATCTTCGTTTCCGCGGCGGTCTCGCCGAGCAGCGACGCGATCTCCTGCACGATGCGCATCTGCTTCTCCACGACCTTGTCGGCGACCTCCACGGTCTGCCGCGTGATCTCCTCTTTCTTTTCGCGCTGGGTTTCCTCGTTCGTGATGTCGCGCATCGAACAGATCATCATCCGGCTTTCGCGGTCCTGTACGATGATCTGCTCCACGTACCGCCGATACTCGGCAAGGTACATGTGCTGGTTGACCACGCTGCGTCCGGTGTTCTGCACGGTCATGAACGGAAGCGGATCGAGGATGCGCACGACCTGATCGCCGAGCACGTCGTCCGCGGAACGCAGGTTCATCAGCTTCAATGCCGCATTGTTGATCTGCTGCACCTCAAACTGGTCGTTGATTACGATGAGCGCGATTGGCGAGTTCTTGACGATCGTATCGGAGAAGCTCTCCGCCTTGTCCTTCAAAAACGGCAGGCACATCGAAATCTCCGCCTTGCCCTGGCAGACGGCGATCGCCTTCTCGCGGCAGGAATTGTATCCGCACGAGCCGCAGTTCAGCTCCTGCGCGGGGCTGTATTTGCCCATCTCGCGCAGCACGGCGCGGATCTCGGACTCGGACGGCTGCACCTCATGCCGGTCGATCGGCGCAAAGCTCTTGCGGATCGCGATCGAATCGGGCTGCTCGACGTTGAAATCCTTCTTTCCGGCGTACTCGCTGACCGCAACATAATCGCTGATCGGGCTGCGGCTGTGGTATTTCTCCATGACCGGACCGCCGACGCAGCTGCCCGCGCACGCCGACATTTCGATGAAGCAGCGGTGGATCTTGCCACTTTCGATATCCTTCAGCGCCGCGATGCAGTTTTCGACGCCGTCGAGCGCGAGATAGCTGTAATCCTTGCGTTCGCGCACCATCGTCTTTAAGATGCCGCCGGTCGTCGGGAAGAAGCGCGCTCGGCTCTCGTTGCTCTCGTCGCGCTCCGGCTCGATCGCGATGCCCTCCGCCTCCAGCCATTCGGACAGCTCTTCGAAGGTCAGCACCGCGTCGACGATGCCCGCGTACAGCTCCGCCTCGTCCTTTTTGGCGACGCACGGTCCGATGAACACGGTCTTGGCGTTGGGAATGCGGCGCTTGATGTCCTGACAGTGCGCCTGCATCGGCGAAAGTACGTCGGCAAGGCACGGCAGAACGGACGGGAAATACTTCTGAATCAGCAGGTTGATCGAGTGACAGCACGACGAGATCACCACGTCGCGTCCCTCCTCGGACAGGAGCCGGTCGTATTCGCGCTTGACGATCGTCGCGCCGATCGCGGTCTCCTCCGCGTCATAGAAGCCGAGCTTTTTCAGCGTCTTGCGCATCGATTCGATGCCCGCGCCCTTGTAGTTCGCGATGAACGACGGTGCGAGACTCACCACGACCGGATCGCCGCTCTGAATCAGCACGCGCACCTTTTCGACGCTGCTCACGATCTGCTTCGCGTTCTGCGGGCAGACGACGAAGCAGTGTCCGCACAGGATGCACTCGTCTCCGATGATGTGCGCCTGACTGCCCGAGAAGCGGATCGACTTGACGGGACAGTGCCGGATGCACTTGTAACAGTTCTTGCAGTTGGATTTCTTCAGCATCAGACAGCTTGCCATGTGTTTTCCTCCGGAAAAGTCTCGACACGCCTGTGTCTTGTTTGTATCATACCATATCCGGCACGGTTCGCAAAGGATTATTTCAGTCTGTTTTTCGGTTTTTCCGAAAAAATCGCAAAAAACGCTTGCGCGAAGGTGCGGTTTGGGCGATAATGGTATAAAGTATCTAAACAGGCAGGAGGAACCCACATGCGCGAACAGCATCCCGTACCCGGCAGGGACGGTAACAAGTACATCCCCTTTTCGGAACGCACCGGCGAAAGCTCCGTCGTGTTCTTCACGCGCGATCTTTCCGAACAGGGTCTCCAGAAGATTTATGACCGCGTCAGCTCGGTGCTGACCGGCAAGGTCGCGATCAAGCTGCACACCGGCGAAGCGGAGGGTCCGAACATCATCCCGCGTCCCTGGGTGCGTTCCCTGATCGAAACGAAGCTCCCCGACGCGACGATCATCGAGACGAACACGTACTACGAGGGCAGCCGCTATACGACCGAGGATCACCGCAAGACGCTCGAAATCAACGGCTGGACGTTCTGCCCCGTCGACATCACGGACGCGGACGGCGTTGCCGAGCTTCCGGTGCACGGCGGCAAGTGGTTCGACGTCATGCACGTCGGCAAGAACATGCTGAACTACGATTCGCTGCTCGTGCTGACGCACTTCAAGGGGCACATGATGGGCGGCTTCGGCGGCTCCAACAAGAACATCGGCATCGGCTG
>DFEW01000046.1:0-741 GCA_002369195.1 Christensenella sp. UBA3792 | reverse complement strand
GGAGGAGCTGATGGAGCGCATCAGCGAGAGCACGAAGGCGACCGTCGATTTCTTCGCACCGCACATCTGCTACATCAACACGATGCGCAACATGTCGGTCTCCTGCGACTGCGAAGGTCCGGAAGCGGAACCGGTCGTGACGCCGGACGTCGGTCTGGTCGCATCGCTCGACATCCTTGCGGCGGACGCTGCCTGCATGGACCTCATCTACAACCTGCCGGAGGGCGGCGGCAAGGCGCTCATCGAGCGCGTCGAATCCCGCCACGGCCTTCGCCAGCTCAGCTACATGAAGGAGATCGGGCTCGGCAACGACCGCTACACGCTGATCGACATCGACAACAACGACGCGGTCATCACCGCCGCCGAAGCGGTCAAGGACGTCGATCCGATGTGGCTGCCCGACCGGTACAACACCTTCCCCGGCCGCAACAAGCGCAGATACACCGAATAAAACAAGACCCGGGGCAATCCCCCGGGTCTTTCCTTTCGTTATGTATGTATAAAATCCGCCGAAAACGGTCCGGACCTTTATCGGCAGTCTGAAACGTTCGGCAGCGCTGCAAAGCTTTCCGCAAGCTGCTCGTCGGTCGGGATCGAATCGGTCATTTCGCCGTTGTGGAAGCGCTCGTAAGCGACCAGATCGAAGTAGCCGGTGCCGGTCAGCCCGAACACGATCGTCTTTTCCTCGCCGCTCTCGCGGCATTTTTCCGCCTCGTCGATCGCAACCTTGATCGCATGCGC
>DFEW01000018.1:15369-15520 GCA_002369195.1 Christensenella sp. UBA3792 | reverse complement strand
CTTTCTTAACAGCCCCTTTTTCGTGTGCGTTTCTTCACGCCGTTGTTTGCATTCGGAAATGTCATGTTTTGAATACCCCTTCACATTCCTTTTTTCGGTTTTACCCAAAAAGTATCGTAGCACGGAACGCGAAAAGTCAATATATGATTTT
>DFEW01000018.1:14840-15141 GCA_002369195.1 Christensenella sp. UBA3792 | reverse complement strand
AGGATCATCGATCCGATTCACCAACCGAGGTCATGCCGGAAAGGAGAACCGATGCCGTACCATTCCACAAAACGGACGCTTTCGCTTCTGCTCGCCGGTCTTTTTTTGGCCTGTTCGCTCGGCTGTGCGCCCGCGCTGGCATCCGAAGATGCGGTAATGTCCGTACAGCAGATGACCCAAGCGCCGGTGCAGGCGGCAACGGCTGCGCCTACGGTTGTTCCCACCGCCGTGCCGACGCCCACGCGGCAGCCGGTCGAAGCGATTGCGACGCGCAGACCCACGCCGACCCCTTCCCCCACGC
>DFEW01000018.1:3220-14768 GCA_002369195.1 Christensenella sp. UBA3792 | reverse complement strand
CGGAACCGACGCCCACGCCGGAGCCGACGCCCGAGCCGATGAAGCTGCCGGAGGCAAGCGGGACGCAGACGCGCGAGTGCGGCAAGGCGATCATCGACTATTCGAACACCGCCGACGGCTACGTCATGATCAAGCGGCTCGACGAAAGCGACCGCAAGTTCAAGATTCAGATCACGCGAAAATCGACCTACACGTACGACCTGCATTACGGCGACTGGATGGTCTGCCCGCTTTCGGAGGGCGACGGACGCTACGGCGTCTCGATCTATGAGAACGCAGGCGGCACCCGCTACGCGACCGTCATCGGCGTGTCGTTCGACGTCGTTCTGACCGACGAGTTCGCGCCGTTTCTGATTCCCAACGCGTATGTGAACTACGCGCAGGCGCAGAACACGATCGCCAAGTCCGAGGAGCTTGCGGGCGACTGCACGGACGTGATGTCCAAGGTGGACGCCGTCTATACCTACGTGATCGGCAACATGGCGTACGACTACGTGCAGGCGGCGACGGTCAAGAGCGGCTACGTGCCGGATCTCGACCGCGTGCTGTCGCGAAAGCGCGGCATCTGCTTCGACTACGCGTCGCTGATGACGGCGATGCTGCGGCTGAGAGGCGTGCCGTGCAAGCTCGTGTTCGGCTACGTCGGCAAGGCCTATCACGCGTGGATCCGCGTGTGGTCGCCGGAGGAGGGCTGGATCAACGCGATTCACTTCGACGGCACGAGCTGGGTCCGCATGGACCCGACCTTCGACGCCGTCGGCAAGAGCGAGGCCAATATCGAACGGTTTATCGGAAACGGAAGCAACTACGCGGAGAAATACTTTTATTGAGAGGGTACCATGAAGCAACTGTCCAATGATGAAGTCAGCACCCTGTGTCGGGAGCTTGCATACCTGCTGCATGCGGGAATGGGGAACGCGGACGCGCTGACCCTGATGGCGGACGACGGCGGCAAGCACCGCGCGCTGCTCGAGGGCATGGCGCAGGCCGCGGACGACGGCGCGTCTCTGTCGGAAGCGTTCGACCGGGCGGGCGTATTTCCCGCCTATGCCGCGCGTCTTTTGAAGGTCGGCGACCTGTCCGGCCGCACGGAGGAAACGCTCAACGCGCTCGCCGATTACTATCAGGGGCGCGAACGGCTCGGCCGTCAGCTGCGCACCTCGCTGCTCTACCCCGTCATCCTGCTTCTCATCATGCTCGTCGTGATCGTCGTGCTGCTCGTGTACGTGCTGCCGATCTTCGACCGCGTCTACGCGCAATTCGGCGTGACGCTCACCGGCGTTGCGGGCGCGCTGCTCAAATTCGGCAACGTGCTCGGCAAGATCATGCCGGTGCTGTGCATCGTGCTCGGCGTGCTCGTGCTCGGCTGCCTGCTGCTCGCGGTGTCCGACAAGGTCCGCGCAAAGGCGGTCTCGCTGTGGCGCAGAACGCGCGGCGACAAGGGCGTTTCGCGGCGGGTCAACGACGCGCGCTTTGCGATGGCGCTGTCGATGGGTCTGCACAGCGGCATGCCGATCGAAGAGGCGCTGACCCTTTCGGGCGAGATTCTCGAAGAGGTTCCCTCCGCGAAGGGACGCGTCGACGCGTGTCTCAAGGAGATCGAAAACGACGTGCCGCTCGCCAAGGCGCTGGAAAACGCCGACCTGCTGCCGAAGGCGGAATGTCGCCTGCTCGCCGCGGGTCTTCGCAGCGGCGTGGGCGATGCCGCGATGGAGCAGATCACCGCGCGCATGAGCGAACGCAGCGAGGCGGCGATCCACGAAAAGGTCAGCCGCGTCGAGCCGACGCTCGTCATCATCGCCTCCCTGCTGGTCGGCATGATCCTGCTGTCGGTCATGCTGCCGCTGATGAACATCATGTCCGCAATCGGGTAAAAACGCATGAAACGAACGCTGTCCAAATCGATCCTCAAAGGCGCTCTGTGGGCGCTGCTGGCGGTCGCCGTGCTTGCGGCGTTCTTTGTCGCGCTCAAAAACGTGCGTGAGGAGATCGGCAGGCAGGGCGTCACCAAGCTGGAGGACGCCGTGCGCCGCGCCGCCGTTGCCTGCTTCGCCGCGGAGGGTGCGTACCCGCCCGACATCGATTACCTGATCGAGCATTACGGTCTTCGGGTCGACGAGGACCGCTACATCATCCACTATGACATTTTTGCGCAGAACCTGATTCCGGACATCACCGTATTGGAGAAGGGCAATGAATGACCGCAGCTCTCAAAAACAGAATTTAAGCGGGCTCATGGTGCTGCTGCTGTTCGGCGTGTTCGCGGTGTGCATCCTCTCGGTGCTGATCTCCGGAACCCGCGTCTACGACCGGCTGACCGCACGCGATCAAGGCGCATACGACGCGCGCACCGCTTCGCAGTACCTGACCACCCGCATGCACCAGGCGCAGTCGAGCGACGCCGTTTCCGTGCGTTCAGAGGACGGTACGACGGTGATCTGCCTCAGGGAGGTATACGAGCTCGATTCGTATGAAACGTGGCTCTATTGCCGCGACGGATGGCTCTGTGAGCTGTTCCTGTTCTCGGACGCGGAAGCGGACCTTGAGAACGGCGAGCACATCCTGCCTGCGGACGCGCTGGAGGCGGAGACGGACGGCGGGCTCATTACGATGCGCATCCGCGACGACGGCGGCGAGCAGGTCGTGCGCGTGCTTTTGCGCGGAGGGGAGGTGCGCCCGTGAACAGCAAAGCGCCTCTGGCCCTGATGGGTCAGCTTCTGATGGTCCTGTTTTTCTCGCTTGCGGCGGCGATCTGCCTGCAGGCGTTCGCGAAGTCCGAAGCGCTCTCGATCGCCAGCGAGAACCGCGATCACGCGGCGCTGTACGCGCAGAACGCGGCGGAAACGCTCAAGAGCACGCACGGGGATCTGGATCGCGCAAGCGCGATTCTCGGCGGCAGCGTCGGCGCGGACGGCGTATGGTCGTTCGGCTATGACGTCGACTGGAACGAAAGCGCCGACGGCGTCTTTTCCATGACCGTGCAGAAAACCGACGACGAACCGGTACCGGGGCTCGGCACCGCAGCCGTGACGGTCACCGACCGGGACGGCAAGGAGCTGTTCCGGCTCACGTGCGCATGGCAGGAGGCGATCGAATGAAACAGAACGGTTCCATATCCACCCTCGGCGGCAGCGCGCTGATGATGATCTTCGCCGTGCTGTGCCTCACGGTCTTTGCCGTGCTCTCCCTCTCCACCGCCAAGGCGGGCGACGCGCTGTCCGAAAGCAGCACCCGCGCGACGCAGGCGTACTACGCCGCGGATGAGCAGGCGGAGCGCATGTTCGCAAAGATCCGCGCGGGCGAACCGGTCGACGGCGTCGAACGGGACGGCGCGGTCTATTCGTACCGCTGCCCGATCGACGAGCGCCAGAGTCTGTACGTGGAGATCGAACAGAACGGCGACACCTTCACCGTCCTGCGCTGGCAGGCGGCGATCGACGAAAGCATGATCGAGGAGACCGAACACGAGCTTTGGGACGGCTTCTTCGGACCCGACGCATAAGGAGGACATACCATGACTTTGATGGAATACATTACGGAGGCAACGCAGCGCGGCGCGGCGGACCTGTTCATCCTTGCCGGCGCTCCCTGCTGCATCCGGCTCGGCAGGGAGCTCGTCCCGCTCGACGAGCATAAGCTCCTGCCCGACGATACCAAGGCGCTCATTCTGGAGATCTACGCGCTCGCAAACCGCGAGACGGACGTGTTCTTTCGCACCTGGGACGACGACTTTTCCTTTGCGGTGCCGGGGCTGGCGCGCTTCCGTGTGAACACGTACCGGCAGCGCGGCTCGATGGCGGCGGTCATCCGCGTCGTATCGTTCGCGATTCCCGACTACCGGCAGATGCGCATCCCCGAGCAGATCATGGACCTGTCCAAGCTGCACAACGGCATGGTGCTCGTCACCGGCGCGGCGGACTCGGGCAAATCCACGACGCTCGCCTGCATGATCGACCGCATCAATCAGACGCGCTCGTGCCACATCATTACGCTGGAGGACCCGATCGAGTACCTGCACCGCGACAAGATGAGCATCATCAGCCAACGCGAGGTCGCGATCGACACCGCCACCTTCCCCACCGCCCTGCGCGCGTGCCTGCGCCAGAGCCCGGACGTCATTCAGCTCGGCGAAATGCGCGACCTTGAGACGATCCGCGCGGCGATGACGGCGGCGGAAACGGGTCACCTTCTGCTGACGACGCTGCATACGCGCACCGCGGTCAGCACGATCGACCGCATCGTCGATACCTTCCCCGCCGAACAGCAGGAGCAGGTGCGCATTCAGCTCTGTTCCGTGCTGCACACGGTCATTTCGCAGCAGCTTCTGCCGCGCAAGGGCGGCGGACTCGTGCCCGCGTTCGAGATCATGCACATGAACAAGGCGATCCAAAGTCTGATCCGCGAGCGCAAGATCCACCAGATCGACAACACGATCATGTCGAGCGCGGCCGAGGGCATGATCACGATGGACCAGTCGATCGTCAACCTCTACGCCGAAGGGCTGATCGAGCGCGATACCGCGATCCGCTTCGCCCGCAACAAGGAGCAGGTGCTCCGAAAGCTGTAAACCGCGCATAAAAAGGGGCTGTTAAGAAAGTCTGTCATTCTGAGCCGCAGGCGAAGAATCTCTGAACGCAAGTTTGAAACAGTGTTGCATGACAAGACAGTTTCGTTCTGAGATCCTTCATCGCTTCGCGATTCAGGATGACACGCAAGACTTTCTTAACAGCCCCTTTTTTGTGTCCGATTGTTGTTTTGCGGCGGTTATCCGTCGATCAGCGCATTGAGCGCGGCCTTCTGCGCATTGATCCGATCGCGATAGGGCGTCGGGTCCTCGTCGTTTTCGTGGCGCAGCAGCTCGGTCAGCGCGCTCACCGGCTCCAGAATCGGCGTCAGCGCGAGGTTGCCGATCGCGCCTTTTAAGGCGTGCGCCGCTTCGAACGCGGCCTGTCTGTCGCCCGCGTCCAGCGCCTCGTTGAGGCGGTCGAAGTTTTTGTCCATCGCGCTCATCTTGACAAGGCGCAGATAGAACGCCTCGTTGTTGAGACAGCGCGTCAGTCCTTCATTCACGTTCGCGCCGTATGCGCGCAGGGTTTCGATTGTCAGCATTTGCCTGTCCTTTCTGTATCGGGTTCCGAATCGGGTTTTACATCGTCGAAGAACGCGTAGCCGTTCTTGCCGCCGTTCTTGATCGAGTACTGTGCGGCGTCCGCGTCCTTATACAGGTCCTCCGTGCGGTTCTGCTCGTCGCAGAACGCGACGCCGATCGACAGCGTCACGCGCGGCAGTCCGTCGGACGTATCGCGAAGCGCGGCGCGGATGTTCTCGATCTTTCGCTCGATCACCGCGCGCATCGTGCGGTCCGTGTGCAGCAGGATCACCGCGAACTCGTCGCCGCCGATGCGGCACACATAGTCCTCCGCACGGAAGCTCGTCTGCAGCGCGTTCGCCACCTTTTTGAGCACGCGGTCGCCGGTGTCGTGTCCGTAGGTATCGTTGATCTGCTTGAAGCTGTCCACGTCGATCAGCACCATCGCCTGGCGGCGCCTGTGCGCGTTGACGCGCTGCTGTTCGAACACCTTGCGGTTGCTGAGCCCCGTCAGACTGTCGTGCGTCGCCTCATGCGTCAGCCGGTCCTGATGGTCCTTCGACTGCCGGTACGCGTCGTTGTACGCATGTACCATATACCGCAGCTCGGCCGCGCCGATCTCCGGCAGAAACTGCTTGCTCGGGATCAGCTTGACGAGCGTGTTGAGCGGATTGATGATCCAGATCTGCGTGCAGACCACGATCGCGACCGCCGTCAGCAGCAGCACCGCGATCAGCACGGTCTCGAACGAAAGCGTGCGCCGGAACCGCGCGATGTTGACGGTCTGAATCTCGCGCGTCTGTCCGACGAGCGTCCGTTCGCACTCGGTGATGTTGTCGCGAATCTCGTGCTTATAGGACTGATACGTCGCGTCGAACAGCAGCTGCTCCGCCTTCGCCTGCTGCTCCGCCTTCGACAGCGCGCGATCCGCCTCGGTCAGCTCCGTATGCTGCAAGGTCGCGGAATAGTCCGCCGGATCGTATCCGCGCGCCTCGACCGACAGGCGCATCGCATAGCATTCGATGTCCGCGAGGATGTTCGAAAGCCGGAACGCCTCGCTCATCAGGCGGCTCGCCTCCGCGTCGGAAAAGAGCGCCTGCATGTCCTCCAGCGCGCGGTCGCGCCGCTGCGTGACCTCGACCTCCTCGAAGAAGTCCGCCGCCGCCTGCGGATCGCCCGTGATCACGAACGTGCGCACGCGGTCGGTCAGATAGTCCGACCCCTTCTGCAGCGCCGCCGCGTTCTGCTGCGCCTGTATGTAGCGCTCGTTCGCCTCCTCGGTCTCCCGATAGCTGTGCAGCATATAGACCGTGGACACGATCAGAATGACCGCGAGCAGCGCGGCAAAGCAGCACAGTATGAGGTTCAGCCGCCGGATGCGCAGTCCGCCGCCCGCTTGTTTGTTCCCTTCCGTCCGTTCCATAGTACCGCCGTCAATTCTCCCACGTCGGCTCCTCGCCGTCCTCGGATACGCTGACGGTGTCCATCGCGCTTTCGATCAGCTTGATCATCTCCCACACGGAGCGAAAGCAAATGGTCTTGTCCTCCTCCATCCAGGTGATGCGTCCCTGCCAGCTGCTGTTCTGCCGATGCTGAACGCGCACGATAAACGTGCCGATGTCGCCGTGTTTCTGCAGCAGTTGATCGTCGCTCATACGTTCCTCCTTTTCCTGCCGCATGCGCGGCGCCGTTGTGCTGTCCGAGAACCTGCGCTCATTCGTTCCCGCAAACGGGAACTGCAGATCGTCGTACAGCTTTTCCATCAAAAGCGTCATCTGTCCGAGGTCCGAAAACGCGATCGGCTCCGCGCTGTAGCGGTGATAGAACCGCCCCGCAAGCTCGCTTCCGCGCCGCTGCTCGATGCACAGCACGATGCCGTTCGGCGTGCCGATATACCATTGCGATCCGCCGTGTTGTTCCAAGCCGTTCACCGTCCCTTCACGCCATCCAGAAGACGCTGTTCACATAATATTCGATGCCCGTGCGCTGCCGTCCGACCAGAAAATGCCGGTTGATGCGTTTCTGGATCACGTTGCAGTTCTCGCGCGTGGTGTTGACGAGCAGCACCAGATACTGCCCCTTGCCGTAGCGGCACATCGCGTCGCCGCGGCGGATCGACAGCCGCACCGCGTCGCCCATGCGGGTGATCAGATGTTCGAGGTTCTCGCCCTCCTTCATCGGATTGCCTTTGCCGTCCACGAGCGTGCAGAGCATCAGATACACCGACTGCCCGCCGCGTTCGAGCATGCGCTCGATCATGCGGTAGATGCCGAGGAACACCGGATAGTTGCACACGTACCCGCCGACCTCCGGATTCTCAAGACCGGTCAGCTCGCGCTGGATCTGATCGAGCGCCGCATGCCGGTGCTGCATCCGCTCGCCGAGCCGGTCGAACTGTTCCATGAGCTTCGCCGAGGGCCGCAGTCCCTCCTCGTTGAAATAGAACTGCACGGTCTCGTCGTACAGCCGCCGCGCGTCCTCCGCGCGTCCCAGTGAAGCGAGCGCCTCCATCGTGACCGTTTCCCAGTCGGCAAGCGGGTCGATGCGCGTCGCGTACATGCCGAGCGTTTCCATCTGGAAAAAGTCCTGACTGACGCGCAAAAGCTCCGTCGCGCGTTCCATGCACACGCAGAACAGCTCCTTGAGCCGCCTTGCCTCGCGCGCCGCCCAGACCGCGCCGGTCTGCATCGGCAGAAACTCGCCGCCGTACGCGTAGCACGCGTCGACGTACAGCGCAAGGCGCTCGTCGAGGTCCTTGGTCTGCTCCGCTTCGTTCGCAAGCTGCTCAAAGTGCGCCGCGTCCTCGACGGTCGGCACCGTCGACGCCCAGTAGAACACGCCCTTTTTCTGCTCGATGCACGCGTCCGCCGGAAAGCCCGCCTTTTTGAGCTTGAGTTTGGTGTTGTAGATCACGCTTTGCAGCGCGTGATGCACGTTGTAGATGTCCCGATCGCCGAACAGCAGCTCTTCGAGCCGGTCGCGCGTGACGCCGTTTTGGGCGCTGTGGATCAGAATCTGCAGCAGGTACGCGCTTTGCGAATCGTTCGCCTTGGAACCGCCCGCAAGCAGCTCGCCGTTCCAGCGCATCGCGAACCCGCCGAGCATGCGCACATAGAGGACGTCTCTCTTTTCCTCCGCCATCGCTCTCTCCTTCCCTTCCGACCGCATTCCGATAATCATCCATCTAAAGAATACCATAAACCGCCCCGCTTTGCAACGTTTTTTTGACGGTTTGACGGCGATTGCGTCAAGAAAAAACGGCCGCTTCGCGCGACCGTTCCGTTTCCCTATTTGTTTTGAAAGATCAGCACCGGCGTTCCGGCCGCGACCGGCTCACAAAGGTCCGGATTGCATGCGTGCACGCGCGCGGTCGGCAGCGAAAAGCGCTTGCCGATCGAGAACAGCGATTCGTCCGCGTCGGCAAAGTACACGAGCATCCCGCTGTCCGGCTTTCGCGGCTCCGGCGCCGCCAGCTCCGGCACGCAGCAGAACGACACGGTGCGGTACCACTCCGCCTCGACGAGCAGCGACACGGCAAGCCCCACGGTGCGCCCGCCGCCGGTCAGCGACGTTTCGAGCACGCGCAGGCGCGCGATCAGCGCATCGCCCTTTGCCTCGGTATCGAACGAGAGCGGCAGTTCCTGCGTAAAGCTCTGCTTCATGCCGTCGTCGTCGCGATACACGACCGTCGCGCTCAATATGCCCTCGATGCGCGCGCGTCCGTCCGCCGCCGCGCTTTGGGTGATCGCCGTGCGCAAGCTTGCGTACAGCGGCAGGTACGCGTCCTTCATGTGTGCGGGCACGGTCAGCGTCTCGTTCAGCTGCACGGTCTGGCTCCACGTCGCCTCAAAGGACTGCACCGACCGGCGCGCGGTGCGGCACAGGAAGCTGTTGTCCTCGTCGTAGGCGTCCGAAAGCACGCGCTGCGTATCGCTTACGCTCCCGTACACGCCGATCGACAGCGCCGCGTCGACCGTCGCCGTTCCATCCTCCTCGATCACCACGGAAAGCGTTTTGAGCGTCGCGTTCGCCGCCGCGTTCTCGCCCGGCTCGCAGGCGATCTGCTCGGAGAAGGGCAGCACGGACCGTTCGAGGCGGATCCCGCCGTCGGGCATCCGGAACAGCACGCAAAGCTTCAGCTCGCCTTCCGCGCGCATCCCGTCCGTCCCGCGCAAAAGCCCCGTCACAAGCGGCACGGCGCTCGCCTTCAGCACCGCGGCGGATTGCGGCGCGTTGATCGTTTCGCCGATGCGCGCGCCCGCCGCGCCGAGCAGCACGCGCTTTTTGAGCGTGACCGTCTCGGTCAGCTGTTCGAGCTCCTTTACCCCGTCGATCCCGACGATGCACGGAATCTGCTGCGATTCGAACACGGTTGCGCGCAGCTCGACCGTCGCCTGCATCAGCAGTCCGCCCTGCTCGCACGTCAAGCTGCAGGCGGGAATCTCGGCGAACACACGCGCGTTCATGTCGGGGGTCACGCCGTCGAGCCGCACCGTGTGCGTAAAGTCCGCCGCCGCCTCGAACGCGTACGGCTCGCGCTCGGCGGACTCGACCACCGGCTTTAAGGTCATCGTGCCGGTCACGACGACCGCCCCGTCGCGGCAGCTGACCTCGCGCACGAGCGCCTCGCTTTCGTACGACAGCACGCGTTCGAGCGTCTTTCCCTGCGGCAGCGGGATCGCGCTCTCCATCTGCGCCTGCGCCGCCGCCCTGCCGAACACCGTTTCCGCCGTCAGCGTTGTTTTTCGTATCTCCATGTCGAACACTCCTTTTTTATCGTTTGTACAGCGTATGCGTCCGTTCCCAAAAACTTGCGTTTTCGCGCGCGCTGCGCTATACTGTAATCGAGAAACTTTCTGCACGGAGGAGACGGATGATGGCCGGCAAACTGCGCTATACGCTGATGCTGCGCGTCTACGGCGAGGAGAAGATCTTCGGACCGGGGATCGCGGAGCTGCTGGAGCATGTCGACGAGCTGCACTCGCTGCGCAAGGCGACCGACGCGATGGGCATGGCCTATTCGAAGGCATGGACCATCGTGAAGAACGCGGAGAACGCGCTCGGCTTCCCGCTGCTCGAAACGAAGGTCGGCGGCAGGGGCGGCGGGTATGCCGCGCTGACGGATCGCGGACGTCGCTTTCTGGACGCCTACCGCCGGTTCGAATCGGTCGTGCATGCCTACGCGGACGAAATCTTCGAAGATTTATTCGGCGAATGATCCTTTTTTGCAACCTTTTGCCGGTTCATCCGGTATTCTCAGTGAAAACCACGCATTATAAGGAGGGCAATTGCATGAAACGCGCATCTCTGATCATCCTTTCCGTTCTGCTGCTCGCAGCAACGGCATTCGGCTGTTCGGCCAAGCAGGCCGCGCCGGATGCGAACCACAGCGGCGGGTACTATGACGCCGACGCCGCTTACGCGGAGGAGTCCATGTACGCACCGGAACCTGCGGAAGCGGAAAGCGTATCGATGTCCAACCGCACCGAGTATAAGAACCAGTCCCCCGCGCTCGAAAACCGCAAGATCATCCGCAACGCGAACGTAAGCGTTCAGACGCTGGAGTTCGACGCGTTCCTGGAGAAGCTCAACGAGCAGGTCGAATCGCTCGGCGGCTTCGTCGAGACGAGCAATATCGGCGGACGCACCTATTACAACCAGACCAAGCTGCGCAATGCGTACCTCGTGGTCCGCGTGCCCGCCGAAAACCTCGACGCACTGCTCGCCGCCGTGGACGGGCTCGGCAACGTGACCAACATGAACACCGGCATGCGCGACGTGACGACCGCGTACATCGATTCGGAGAAGCACCTCGAATCCCTGCGCGTCGAACAGGAAGCGCTGCTGAAGATTCTCGAATCCGCAACGACGGTCGAGGACCTCATCACCGTGCAGAACCGGCTCAGCGAAGTGCGCTACGAGATCGAATCGTACGAATCGATCCTGCGCAGCTACGACGATCAGATCGACCTGTCCACCGTGGAGATCAACCTCAACGAGGTCGAGCGCGTGACCGTGACCGAGCCCGAAACGTTCTGGCAGGAGGTCTCCCGCCGGTTCAAGGACAGCATGGAGGACGTCGGCGACAACCTCAAGTCCTTCGGCGCAGGCGTGATGGGCAACGCGCCGCACATCGTGGTCTTCCTTGTCATCAACGGCCTCATCGCCCTGATCGTGGTGCTGATCGTCCGCGGCTCGATCAAGTCCGCTGCCAAGCGCCGCGCGAAGAAGCAGCAGAACTGATACCGTCAAACAATACAAGAAGGTTCCCCATTTCGGAGAACCTTCTTTCTTTTCGGCGTCGTCCCGACAATCTGTCATTCTGAACCGTTTACCCGCTGTCGTTCTGAGCCGCTTTCCCGCTGTCATTCTGAGCCGCTTTCCTGCTGTCATTCTGAGCCGAAGGCGAAGAATGACAGCGTCTTTTACATTGACTCGACACCTCATCCGTCGCCTGCG
>DFEW01000018.1:0-3038 GCA_002369195.1 Christensenella sp. UBA3792 | reverse complement strand
CTTACACAGGGAGGGCATTGGTTGCACGCATTTCATGGCTCCCCTGTGCAAGGGGGTGCGGAGCCAAAAGCCTTCTCCTCCGAGGAGAAGGTGGCACGAGCCGTTTCGGCGAGTGACGGATGAGGTGTCGCAGGGGCTGACGACCCCGGCAGCCCGTCGGATGAACACAACACCGCATCACCGCTTCGCGGAGCTTCCCCTCTATGGGAAGTCTTGCATTGCGCGAATGAAAAACAGAACGGTTCTCCGCAGAGGAGAACCGTTCCGGTCTTTTCCGAAGGAATCACGCATCTTGTCCGCATTCAGCGCGAAGCAGTTTCCTGACGCGCGCCGTCCGGTCCTCACCGGTCGTCGCCGCAAAGCATTGCGTACAGCATTCTCATGCTCTCCGCGACGTCGTACGGCTTCGCGAGCATCGGCAGCGCGCAGACGCAGGCGCAAACGCGCCGCAAAGCGGCTCTCGCCATGTCCGCGCCCTCCTTATTCGCCGCCCTGCGGCAGGAGGAACGCTTCGAACTGCGCGGCGGGAACCGGCTTGGAGAAGTAATAGCCCTGTACGATGTCGCAGCCGAGCGCCTTTAGGGTCAGCATCTGTTCCGCCGTCTCGACGCCCTCGGCGATCGTGGTCAGCCCCAGTGACTGCGCAAGCCCGATGACCGCCTCGATGAGGCGCGTGTCCTTGCCGTCGCGGAACGCGGTGCGGATGAACTGCATATCGAGCTTCAGCGCGTCGATCGGCAGCGACGTGATCATATTGAGCGACGAATAGCCGGTGCCGAAGTCGTCCATCTCGATGAAGAATCCGGCCTCGCGCAGCGCTTCGACGACCTCGCGGATGCGCTCCGCGTCATCCGTGTACGCGGACTCGGTGATTTCCAGCAGCAGCTGTCCGTGCTCGATGCCCGTCTCCTCCACGATGTCTTCCAGCTTCTTGAGCAGCGGCGGATCGCCGAGGTCGATGCGCGATACGTTGACCGACACCGACACCCTTTTGCCGAACCGGTCGCGCCAGTCGCGGATGTGCTCCGCGGTCTCGCGCCACACGTAGGAGTCGAGCTCGCGGATGAGACCGTTCTCCTCGAACAGCGGGATGAAGATGCCCGGGCTGATCATGCCGAGCGTCGGATGGTTCCAGCGCACGAGCGCCTCCGCGCTGTTCAGCACCGGCTTGTCCGGACGGATGTCGAACTTCGGCTGGAAAAAGACCGAGAACTGCTTTTCGCGGATCGCGGTGTGGAACTGCTCGAGCAGCTGTTCGGCATACAGCGCTTTCTCGTGCATCGCGTTGTCATAGACGCCGATCGCGTGCGAGAAGCTGTTTTTGACGGTGTCCGCCGCCTGCTTGGCGCGGTCGAACCGCCGTTCGACGTCGATGCCGCGGTCCGCGCACGAATAGACGCCGATGCGTGCGCGCACCTGATAGTCGCGGTCCATCTGCACGCAGACGCGGTCGAGCACGTCGCGATAGTCCACGCGGTGCGGGCAGTAAATCAAAAACGTGTCGTCCTCCCTGCGGCAGACGATCCCGTCCGTTCCCTCGAACGCCGCGGTCAGCTCCTGCGCGACGCGCTTTAAGACCTCGTCGCCGAACTCGCGCCCGTAGCGCTCGTTGATCATGTGGAAGCGATTGATGTTCAGCAGCACCGCGTCGGTCGCGCCCTCCGGATGCAGGGCGTCATACTGCGCCGCGTAGCGATAGAAGAACGCGCGGTTCAGCAGTCCCGTCAGCGGGTCGTGCTCGGTCCAGCGGATCAGGTCGCGATCCTCGAACAGCTCGATCGTGCGAAGGATGCGCGCGAGCACGATTTCCTGCTTCGGGTACGGCTTGGAAATGAAGTCCGTCGCGCCTAAGCTCAGACACTCGACCTCGGAATCCTGATCCGCCGTCATGACGATGACCGGCAGCAGCGCCGTCCGCTGCGTGCCCTTGATCGTGCGCAGAATGTCGATGCCCTTCATGTCCGGCAGGTTCAGGTCCAGCAGGACGAGACTCAGCGTGCGGAACTGCTCGCCGAGAATGTCCAGCGCCTGTGCGCCGGTTTCGGCAAACACGACGTCGTAGTCCCGCTCCAGCATCAGGTTCAGAATCTCCCGGTTGATCCATTCATCCTCGACGACAAGGATTCTCCGTCTCCCGCGGCCGACGCGCGCTTCGGTTTCGCCGATCTTCATGTACCTGTCCTCCGATATGGTTATTCGCACTTTGCTCCTGCGGCACAGTCCTCCGCAGTATACAAGTCCCCGTATATCGTATGGTATCATATCCGGCGCCGCATTGCAAGGTCGGACCCGCGCAAATTCGCCGTCTTATGCGCCGTCCGGATCGTCGTCGATCGCGCGGTTCAGGTCGTGCGCCTTTGCGGCAAGCGGAAAGCGCTCGCGGATCAGCTGCAGGGCAAAAGCACGGTTGCGTTCGCTCATCGGCTGCCCCTCCTGCGGCTCGTCCGGCCAGTCCAGCTTCTCGCGCAGCGGCGGGACCGCCTCCTCGACCCTCTCCCGCGGCGGTTCCTTCCGTTCCTCCTGCGCCTGCGCGCCCGCCTCAACGTTCGGGCGCTCGTACACGTCGTAGTACATGCCGCGCCTGCCCTGCCGCCGCTTCAAAAAGCCCTTGTGCTCCAGTTCCTCCAGCAGCGGTTCGAGCGAACGCGCGTCGAGCGAAAGCGTGCGGCACAGCTCGCTTGGATGCACCTCCCACCACGCCGGACGGTCGAGCAGCACCGTCAGAAGCCCCAGCGCCGCCAGCGAAAGCTCGTTCCCGCGAATGATCCGCGCGTCGATGCACGCGAAAAAATGTTTTGCCGTGTTGCGATATACTGCCATTTTTCCTACCTCCTTATTTCACGTCCCCATCATAGCATGAAACCAAGCGCAAGGATTCCCGTTTTTCACACGATTTTTGCCTCCGAAAAACGCCCATATTCCGGGACTTTTTTGCAAATTATGATAATTTTGACACAATTGCCGTCCATCCCGGCACAAACGCCCCTCCGCAGGAGGGCTTTTATTTGCACGCATTTCATGGCTCCCCTGTGCAAGGG
>DFEW01000068.1:40437-46486 GCA_002369195.1 Christensenella sp. UBA3792 | reverse complement strand
TAGGTCAAGCCGATCTCGACTCGCTTATCTCTCGGAAGGTCTACGCCAGCAATACGTGCCATATCGTTTCTCTACCTCCGTAAAAATTTGAAAATTTGGATCTATATTGGCTCGCGGGTTGCGCATACGCGCCAGCCGCCCCGCAAGTTTGTTCCCGTTGGGATCAGCCCTGCTTCTGCTTGTGCTTCGGATTCTCGCAGATGATCATGACGCGGCCTTTGCGCTTGATGATCTTGCACTTTTCGCAAATGGGTTTTACACTCGGTCTGACTTTCATAGCTTTTCTCCTTTAAATCTTTTCCTGTCTTCTCAATTCTTTGCGCGCCACGTGATGCGGCCGCGGGTCAAATCATACATCGAAAGTTCAACGGTGACCTTGTCGCCGGGAAGGATGCGAATGTAATTCATGCGCAGCTTGCCCGAAATGGTCGCGAGGATCTTGTGATCGTTGGGAAGCTTGACTTCGAACATCGCGTTCGGATACGCCTCCGTGACAACGCCCTCTACTTCAATGACATCCTGTTTGGACAACAATATCCCTCCTTTACTCTTTCCGGTCATTTGAGAATCCCTGCGAGCGAAGGAACGTCCGGATATCCGCATCGAGTGTGTGCGGTCCGAGTTCCATGCGCGCTTCGGATCCGTCTAAAAGGTGCTTGCGTTTCTTTTTCTTCGGTCGCTGCAGCGTTCGCAGCGCTCCGTCCGCGATCAGAACGTACGCTTCGTCGATCACATCGACGACCACAAACGCACGGTTTCTGTCGCGCCCCGCCCGCGAGAGAACGATCCCTCCGGGCTCCGCCGTACATGCCTTCATACGAGCGCCTCGGAACAGGTCAGAAGGATCGGATCGCCGTCGGTGATCGCAATGGTGTTCTCGTAATGCGCCGCGGGCTTTCCGTCGCGCGTTGAGACCGTCCAGCCGTCGTCCAGCTGCCAGACCTCGCGCGAGCCCAGCGTGATCATCGGTTCCACCGCGATCGTCATCCCTGCCTGCAGGCGCTGACGCGCTCTGGGCGAGTAGAAGTTCGGCACTTCCGGATCCTCATGCAGCTGCCGTCCGACCCCGTGGCCGGTCAGCTCACGCACGACGCCGTAGCCGTGCGATTCGGCGTGATTCTGAATCGCCTTGCTGATGTCGGAGATCCGGTAGCCCGGACGGGCAAATTCGATGCCCTTGAAGAAGCATTCCTTCGTGACCTCTACGAGCTTTCTGGTTTCCTCCGCGACGTTTCCGACGCAGAAGGTTCTTGTCGCGTCTCCGACAAAGCCGTTCAAGGTTGCACAAACGTCACACGATACGATGTCACCGTCCTGAATCTTGCGCGGACCGGGGATCCCGTGAACGACCACTTCGTTGACCGAAATGCAGATCGCCTTGGGATACCCGTTGTAGTTCAGACAGGTCGGATATGCGCCGCAGCTGCGGATGTATTCCTCCGCGATGCGGTTCAGCTCCCCGGTGGTGATTCCGACGCGCACGCTCTTTTCCAAGAGCTTCAGCGTCTCCTCCACGACCTTGCCTGCTGCTTTCATCCGCTCAATGTCCTGAGCCGATTTGATCGTAATCATGCATCAAGCCCTTTCACAATCTCATTCGTTACCGCGTCGATGTCCGCGTCGCCGTTCACGGTGAACAGCTTGCCCTTGTTCTCGTAATACGCGATCAGGGGCGCCGTCTTTTCCGTGTAAACCTTGAGGCGGTTTGCGACCGTTTCTTCCTTATCGTCGTCGCGCTGATAGAGCGCCGCGCCGCACTTGGAGCAGGTTGCTGCCGTGTAGGTCGAAACATGATACGCCGCGCCGCAGTCGGGGCACATTCTGCGCCCGGAGATGCGAGCGACCAGTCGCTCGAACGGAACGTCAATGTTGACCGCAAAGTCGATATCGGTAAAGCCGGCAAGCGCTTCCGCCTGCACGACCGTTCTCGGAAAACCGTCTAAGAGGAACCCGTATTTGCTGTCCTCTCTCTGGATGCGATCCTTCACCATATCGATGATGACGCTGTCCGGGACGAGTTCGCCGCGATCGAGATATGCCTTTGCCGCCGCGCCGAGCGGAGTGGCATTGCGGATCTCGCCTCTGAGCATGTCGCCCGTCGAGATGTGCGCGATTTCATATCGCTCCGCAATGCGCTCTGCCTGCGTGCCTTTGCCCGCACCCGGCGGGCCCAAGAAGATCAGTTTCATATCGGTTAGTTGAGGAATCCCTTGTAATGCCGCATGAGCATCTGGGATTCGAGTTGTTCCGTCGTTTCCAGCGCGACACTGACCATGATCAGGACCGAGGTTGCACCGAACATGTTGGTAACGCCCATCATGTTCAGGATGATCGTCGGAACGATCGCAATGACCGCGAGGAACAGGGATCCGAACAGCGTGAGGCGGTTCGAGATCTTACCGAGGTACTCGCCGGTCGGCTTGCCCGGACGGATGCCCGGAATAAAGCCGCCGTTCTGCTGCAGATTCTTCGACATCTCGGCCGGGTTGAACGTGATCGAGGTGTAGAAGTAACCGAACGCAATGATCAGCAGGAAGTAGATCACGTAGTACACAAACGGAGCATACTGGATGCCGGTGTACGTGACGCCTGCTGCCTTCACGACGCTGGTTGCCTGATAGACGCCGTCCGCGTATACTTTCGGGGACGAGACCATCCAGCGGTACCAGAAGTTCATGAAGCTTCCGCCCGGCTTGAAGAACTGCATGATCATCTCGGGGAACTGCATGATCGTCATGGCGAAGATCAGCGGCAGGACGCCGTTCGCATTTGCCTTGAGGGGCAGATGCGTGTTCTGTCCGCCGTACATCTTACGACCGACAACGCGCTTTGCATACTGCACCGGGATCTTGCGGACCGCCTTGTCGATATAGACGACAAAACCAATCAGCGCAAGGATGACAGCGATCGTCAGAACGAGGATAACCCAGGTCCAGACGCTGCCCGGATTCGCCGCGATCGCATTGATGCGCTCCTTGATGAAGTCCGGAACGCGGGATACGATCGAAGCAAAGATCAGCATGGAGATACCGTTGCCAATGCCCTTCTCGGTGATGCGCTCGCCGAGCCACATCAGGAATGCGGTACCTGCCGCAGCGCAGATTGCGATGATGGCCAGTCTCAGGACGAATGTCCAGCCGGTGCCGGAAACGATAGATCCGCCGGTGCCGAGCGCATTGTTATAGGAAAGAACAATGCCGATTGCCTGAACCACCGCAAGACCGACGCCCGCGTAACGCGTGATGCGTTCGATCTTCTGGCGACCATCCTCTTCCTTGCTCATCTTTTCGAGAGCGGGAATCGCGATGGTGAGCAGCTGCAGGATAATGGACGCCGTGATGTACGGCGAGATACCCATGGCGAAGATCGTGAACTGCGAGAACGCAGAACCCGACATCAAGCTCATGAAGTCGGACATTGCCGACAGCCGCTCCGTCGCCTGACCCCATGCGACCAGGTTGACACCCGGAATCGGGATCGCACTGCCAAGACGGTAGACCACGATCAGAAGAAGCGTGTAGAGGATCTTCTTTCTCAGGTCCTTGATCTTGAACGCGTTGATGAATGTGCTGAACATCAGATCACCTCAACGTTTCCGCCTGCGTTCTTGATGGCTTCCTCTGCGGATTTCGAGAACTTTGCAGCCTTGACGGTGAGAGACTTCGTCAGCTCGCCGTTACCCAGAACCTTCAGGCCGTCCTTTTCGAGCTTGCCGATGATGCCGAGTTCCTTCAGGAGCTCGCCGGTAACCTCGGTGCCGTTCTCCAACCCATTCAGGTCGGAAATGTTGATGATCGTGTATTCCTTCGCAAAGTGATTGTAGAAGCCGCGCTTCGGGAGACGACGCGCCAGAGGCATCTGGCCGCCTTCAAATCCGTTCTTCTTCGCGCCGCTGCGGGCCTTCTGACCCTTGTGACCTTTTGCGGAAGTCTTGCCGAGGCCGGAACCCGTGCCGCGGCCCAGACGCTTCGGGCTCTGCTTTGCGCCCTCTGCCGGTCTCAATTCATGGATCTTCATACGTTGACCCTCCTCTTTATTCTTCGACTTCTTCGACCTTGACAAGGTGCTTTACCTTGAAGATCTGACCGCGGATGCAGGCATTGTCGGGCTTCACGACGCTCTGATTGAGCTTCTTGAGGCCGAGCGCCTTGACCGTGTCCTGCTGATCGCGCAGGCTGGAAATCGGGCTCTTAACCAAAGTGACTTTCAACATGGCTGTGTCCTCCTCAGTTCAGGATCTCGTCCACGGTCTTGCCGCGGAGCGCTGCGATCTGTTCTGCGGTACGGAGCTGAGCAAGTCCGTTGAGCGTCGCCTTGACGCAGTTCGACGGGTTGTTGGAACCGTAGGACTTGGTGCGGATGTCACGGATGCCTGCCGCCTCGAGGACTGCACGCGCGGGACCGCCCGCGATAACGCCGGTACCTTCTTCTGCGGGGAGCAGACGAACGTGACCCTTGCCGAACTTGCCTTCCACCTGATGCGGGATCGTCGTGCCCACGACCGGAACTTCGATCATGTGGCGCTTCGCATCCTCAACGCCCTTGCGGACCGCTTCGGGGATTTCCACTGCCTTGCCGAGGCCGACGCCGACCTTGCCGTTCTCGTTACCGACAACCATCAGCGCGGTGAAGCGGAAGTTCTTACCGCCCTTAACAACCTTCGCAACGCGGTTGATCGCAACGAGTCTCTCTTTGAATTCGGGAACTTCCTTCTCGAATTTTCTATCTCTGTCGTTTCTCATTTCGTTTCCTCCCTTAGAAGTCCAGGCCGGCTTCTCTCGCGCCCTCGGCCAGAGCCGCTACGCGACCGGTGTACAGATAACCGCCGCGGTCGAAAACGACCTTCTTGACGCCCTTCTCAAGCGCGCGCTCTCCGACGAGCTTACCGACGAGCTTTGCAGCTTCCTTCTTGTCCTTGCCTTCGAGCTGGCTCTTGATCTGCGCATCGAGAGTAGAAGCAGCAACCAGAGTGTTACCGTCGACGTCATTGATGATCTGCGCATAGATGTGGTTCGTGCTGCGATAGACGTTCAGTCTCGGACGCTCGCACGTGCCGTTCAGATTCCTGCGCTGACGATGATGACGCGCCTTGCGAACAGAATTCTTATCGATCTTAGAAAACATTCTACGTTACTCCTTTCTACCTTACTTGCCGGTCTTGCCTTCCTTGCGGCGTACGAATTCGCCTTCGTAACGGATGCCCTTGCCCTTGTAGGGTTCCGGCTCACGCGTCTTGCGAATGTCTGCTGCAATCTGGCCGACCTTCTGCTTGTCAATGCCCTTCACCGTGATCTTGGTGGGTGCGGGCGTTTCGTATTCGATACCGTCCATCTTCGGGAATCTGACCGGATGGCTGTAACCGACGTTCAGAACGAGGTCCTTGCCGTCCATCTGCGCTCTGTAACCGGTACCGACGATTTCGAGCTTCTTTTCAAAGCCGGTCGAAACGCCGACGACCATGTTGTTGATGAGCGAGCGGGTCAGTCCGTGCAGTGCGCGGTGCTGCTTGTCGTCGCTGGGACGCTTAACGGTGAGAACACCGTTGTCCTGCTCCAGGATCATCTCGGGCGAAACACGCTGCGTGAGCTCGCCCTTGGGGCCTTTCACGGTCACGACATTGTGTTCGTCAACCGTGATTGTCACTCCGGACACAATGTGTACCGGAAGTTTTCCGATTCGAGACATTTGTTTTCCTCCTAAAGTATTACCAGACGTATGCGAGCACTTCGCCGCCGACGCCGAGCTTTCTTGCCTCGCGGTCCGTCATGACGCCGCGAGAAGTGGACAGGATCGCGATGCCGAGGCCGCCGAGGACCTTCGGGATCTCGTCCTTGCGTGCATACACGCGCAGACCCGGACGGGAGATGCGCTTGATGCCGACGATGACGCGCTGCTTGTTGGGACCGTACTTGAGCTTGATGCGGATGGTCTTGACGATGCCGTCTTCGATCACTTCATAGCTCTTGATGTAACCCTCTTCCACAAGGATCTCCGCGATTGCCTTCTTGATCGAGGAAGCCGGAACGTCAACCGTCTCGTGCTTCGCGAC
>DFEW01000068.1:38055-40360 GCA_002369195.1 Christensenella sp. UBA3792 | reverse complement strand
AGCGCGTTGCGGATTCTGGTCAGCATATCTGCAATAGTATCTGTCATGGTTGTTTCCTCCTGATTACCAGCTCGCCTTGCGGACGCCGGGGATGTTGCCCTTGTATGCTTCTTCACGGAAGCAGACGCGGCAGATGCCGTACTTGCGAAGAACCGCGTGCGGACGACCGCAGATACGGCAACGGGTGTAAGCGCGGGTCGAGAACTTGGGCTCTCTCTGCTGCTTCAACTTCATGGATGTCTTTGCCATAGTGGTTCCTCCTTACTTAGTCCTGAACGAACGGCATACCGAGGAGAGCAAGCAGCTCACGCGCTTCTTCATCGGTCTTTGCGCTGGTAACGAACACGATGTTCATACCGCGAACCTTGTCGACGTCATCATAGTTGATTTCGGGGAAGATCAGCTGTTCGCGAACGCCCATTGCGTAGTTGCCGCGACCGTCGAACGACGTGTCGGACACACCGCGGAAGTCGCGTACGCGCGGCAGAACGATGTTCATCAGCTTATCCGCGAAGTAGTACATTCTCTCGCCGCGCAGGGTGACCTTTGCGCCGATGTTCATGCCTTCACGAACTTTGAAGTTTGCGACGGACTTCTTCGCCTTGGTGACGACTGCCTTCTGGCCGGCGATCGTGGAGAGCTCCGCGACTGCCTTTTCGATGCCCTTCGGGTTGTCCTTCTCCGCACCGAGACCCATGTTGATGATGATCTTCTCGAGCTTCGGGATCTGCATCACGTTCTCATAACGGAACTTTTCCTGCAGAGCGGGGACCGCTTCCTGCTGATATTTGGTCTTCAGACGGGGTTCGCCGCTGAAAGGCTTTGCTTGAACCGCAGTTTCTTTCTTTGCCATTGTTTATCTCCTTCCGTCTCAGTCCATGACCTTGCCGCACTTCTTGCAGACGCGGACTTTCTTGCCGTCGACGATCTGGTGCGCAACGCGGGTCGCTTTGCCGCACTTGGGGCAGACCATCATGACGTTGGACGCGTTGATGGTGCCTTCCTGTTCGATACGGCCGCCAGCTTCGCCCTGTCTTCTCGGCTTGACGTGCTTGGTGATCATGTTGGCGCCCTTGACCGTCACGCGGTTGTTCGCGGGATCGGCATGCAGGATCTCGCCCTTCTTTCCCTTGTCCTGACCGGAGATCACGACAACGGTATCGCCTTTTTTGATATTCAGCTTATTCATGTCATGCTCCTCCTTACAGTACTTCGGGTGCGAGAGAGACGATCTTCATATAGTCTTTCTCACGCAGCTCACGTGCGACCGGCCCGAAGATACGGGTGCCGCGCGGCTGCTTCTGATCGTTGATGATGACCGCAGCGTTGTCGTCGAAACGAATGTGGCTGCCGTCTGCACGGGTGGTTTCCGCAACGGTGCGGACCACAACCGCCTTCACGACGTCCTTCTTCTTGACCGCGCCGCCCGGCGTTGCCGTCTTGACGGACGCGACGATGACGTCGCCGATACCTGCGGACTTAACCTTGCTGCCGCCGAGAACACGAATGCACATGATCTCCTTGGCGCCGCTGTTGTCCGCGACTTTCAATCTGGTTTGAGGCTGAATCATGTTATCTTCTCCTCTCCGTTACTTCGCCTTTTCGATGATTTCCACGATACGCCATCTCTTGTCCTTGGAAATCGGGCGGGTCTCCATAATGCGCACGGTGTCGCCGATGCCGCAGGCATTCTCTTCATCGTGGGCCTTGAACTTGCGCGTGCGGTTGACCATCTTGCCGTACAGGGGATGGCGAACCTTGGTCTTGATGGCGACGACTGCCGTCTTATCCATCTTATCGCTGACGACGACGCCAACGCGGGTCTTACGATAACCTCTCTGTTCCATTGCCTATTCCTCCTTACTCGGCGTCCTGACCGAGCTCACGGGAACGGAGAACGGTCTTGATTCTTGCAATGTCCTTCTTGCATGCGTTGATGCGGGAAGGATTGCTGATCTGTCCGGTCACTGCCTGGAAGCGGAGATTGAACAACTCGGCTTTCAGTTCTTTTTCCTGCTTTTCCAACTCTTCGTTGGTCATAGCTCTCAGCTTATCGGCCTTCATGGTCATTCTCCTTTCTCCTCAGTTTCTTCTCTCTTGACGATCTTCGTCTTGAGCGGGAGCTTGTGGCCCGCAAGACGGAGCGCTTCGTCTGCAACCGACTTGTCAACACCGGCGATCTCGAACATGACTCTGCCGGGCTTGACGACGGCCACCCAGTATTCGGGGGAACCTTTACCGGAACCCATGCGGGTCTCGGCGGGCTTTTCGGTAACGGGCTTGTCGGGGAAGATCTTGATCCAGA
>DFEW01000068.1:36255-37989 GCA_002369195.1 Christensenella sp. UBA3792 | reverse complement strand
TCCAGACCTGACCGCCACGCTTGATATAACGGGTCATTGCGACACGCGCTGCCTCGATCTGGTTGCTGGTAACCCATGCGGGTTCCATTGCGACGAGACCGTATTCACCGTAGGTCACGGTGTTGCCGCGGTGAGCGCTGCCCTTCATGCGGCCGCGGAACACTCTGCGGCGCTTGACTCTCTTCGGCATTAACATGGTTATTTGCCTCCTTCCATACGCTTGGCCTTCTTGAGGACCTCACCCTTGTAGATCCAGACCTTGATACCGATACGGCCGTACTGGGTGTGCGCTTCCGCGAAGCCGTAGTGGATGTCTGCACGCATCGTCTGCAGCGGGATGGAACCGTCATGGTATCCTTCGCTGCGAGCGATTTCCGCACCGCCGAGGCGGCCTGCGCACATCAGCTTGATGCCCTTGACGCCGGGCTTCTGCATGGCGCGCTGCATGGCCTGCTTCATCGCGCGGCGGTAGCTGATACGCTTTTCGAGCTGCGCTGCGATGTTCTCTGCGACGAGCTGCGCATCCGCATCCGCGTCGCGGATCTCCATGATGTTCACGGAGATGGGCTTGCCGATTTCCTTGGACACAGCTGCCTTGATCTCTTCGATGCCTGCGCCGCCTTTGCCGATCAGCATGCCGGGACGGGCGGTGTAGATCGTGACGCTGACCTTGTCGGTCGCGCGGTCGATCGCAATGCGGGAGATGCATGCCGCGTAATACGTCTTCTTCACGAAGTCGCGGATCTTGCGGTCTTCAACGAGGAAGTCTGCGAAATCTTTCTTCGCCGCGTACCAATGGGTGTTCCAATCTCTGATCACACCAACGCGGAATCCGTTCGGATTAACTTTCTGACCCATAACTTTCCTCCTTACTTGACCTGGTCCAGGATGACCGTGATGTGGCTCGTGCGCTTCCGGATCGGGGACGCGGAACCACGTGCTCTTGCGCGATAGCGCTTCAGGGTCGGGCCCTGGTTTGCGAACGCTTCGGCGACATAGAGGTCGTCGCGGTTCATGTCGAGGTTGTTCTCCGCATTCGCGATTGCGGAGTTCAGGACCTTCAGGACCGGCTCGCAGGCAGCTTTCGGCGTGTAGGTGAGGATCGCTGCCGCTTCCTTTGCGCTCTTGCCGCGGATCATGTCGATGACGACCTTGACCTTACGGGGAGACATTCTGATATAACGTGCGGTTGCGTGCGGACGCTTGTCTGCGTGCTCGCGACGATAAGCCGTTTTTTCTTTACTTCTGGTTGCCATACCTGTTCCTCCTTATTTCGCACCCGAGGACTTTTCGGAACCTCTGTGTCCTCTGAACGTACGGGTGGGCGCAAACTCGCCCAGCTTGTGTCCGACCATCTCTTCGGTGACATACACCGGAACGTGCTTCTTGCCGTCGTGCACCGCGATGGTGTGACCGACGAACTCGGGGAAGATCGTGGAGGCACGGGACCAAGTCTTGACGACGGTCTTCTTGCCGCTCTCATTCATTGCACAAATGCGCGCGTACAAGCGTTCTTCAACAAACGGACCTTTTTTGACCGATCTGCTCATGTGTTTTCCTCCTATTACTTACCGCTCGTTCTGCGGCGAACGATGTACTTGTTGCTCTTGTTCTTCTTCTTGCGGGTCTTGTATCCCATTGCGGGCTTGCCCCAAGGAGTGACCGGGCCGGGACGGCCGATCGGGGATTTGCCCTCGCCGCCGCCGTGGGGATGGTCATTCGGGTTCATGACGG
>DFEW01000068.1:28795-36200 GCA_002369195.1 Christensenella sp. UBA3792 | reverse complement strand
GGGTTCATGACGGAACCGCGGACCGTGGGACGGATGCCCATGTGACGCTTGCGGCCCGCTTTGCCGATCTGCACATTCTGGAAGTCCAGATTGCCGACCTGACCGATCGTGGCTTTGGCGTTCATCGGGATCAGACGAACTTCGCCGCTGGGAAGACGAACCTGTGCATACTTGCCTTCCTTCGCCATGAGCTGCGCCGCGTTGCCCGCCGAGCGGACCAACTGCGCGCCCTTGCCGGGCTTGAGCTCGATGCAGTGGATCATCGTGCCGACCGGGATGTACTGGAGCTCCAGCGCATTGCCGATCTTGATGTCCGCATCCTTGCCGGAAACGACGGTCTCGCCGACGTTCAGGCCGTAAGGAGCGATGATGTAGCGCTTTTCACCGTCTGCATAGAAGAGCAGCGCGATGTTCGCGGAACGGTTCGGATCGTATTCGATCGCCTTAACGGTCGCGGGAACGCCGTCCTTGTCGCGCTTGAAGTCGACCAGACGATACTTGCGCTTCGCGCCGCCGCCCTTGTGGCGAACGGTGATCTTGCCGGTGAAGTTGCGGCCTGCCTTGCTCTTCAGGGAGCGGGACAGCGACTTCTCGGGGGTGGTCTTGGTGATCTCCTCGTAGGTGGAGACGGACATATGTCTCGTACCCGGAGTGATGGGGTTCAGTTTACGAATAGCCATGTGCTGCCTCCTTACTGCGCGATGCCGTCGAACAGCTCGATGCCCTTCGAATCGGCGGTCAGCTTGACGTACGCCTTTTTCTTGGAAGCGGTTCTGCCCTCAAAACGGCCCTGACGCTTGATCTTGCCGAGCTTGTTCACGGTGTGAACGCTCTCGACCTTGACGCCGAACAGCTCTTCGACCGCCTTTGCGATCTCAACCTTGTTCGCGCTCTTTGCAACTTCAAACGTGTAAATGTGGTGTGCGATGTAATCGTAGCTCTTCTCGGTGAGGATCGGAGCTTTGATGATGTCGTATCCGCTCTTCATTACGCGTACACCTCCTCGATCTTTTCAACCGATGCCTTCGTGAGGATCAGCTTCTCATACTTCAGGATCTCGTAGACGTTCAGCGTGCCGACCAGCGTGGTCTTAACGCCTTCGATGTTCGCGCTCGCGCGCTCCACCGTATCGTCCTTGTCCGCGAGAACGATCAGCGCCTTGTTGACGTCGACCGCCTTTAAGACCTTCACCATTTCCTTCGTCTTCGGCGCTTCGATGTTCAGCGCGTCGAACACGATGACTTCATTTCCTTCCACCTTGGAGGACAGCGCGGACTTCATTGCGAGGCGCTTGACCTTCTTGTTCACGCGGATCGTGTAATCGCGGGGTTTGGGCGCGAATACGACGCCGCCGTGTCTCCACTGCGGAGAACGGGTGGAACCCTGACGCGCGCGGCCGGTGCCCTTCTGTCTCCACGGCTTCTTGCCGCCGCCGGAAACTTCGGAACGGGTCTTTGCGCTCTGCGTGCCCTGACGGCAGTTCGCAAGATGCGCAACGACGACTTCATGCATGACCGCCGTGTTGACCGGCTGACCGAAAACATTCTCGGAAAGGGCGATATCGCCGATGTTCTGGCCCTTGATATCAAACAATGCTACGTTAGGCATATCTCTTTCCTCCTTACTTTACTGTGCTCTTGACAGTCACAAAGCTGCCCTTCGCACCGGGAACCGCGCCCTTGACGAGCATCAGGTTCCGTTCCGCATCCACGCGAACGACCTCAAGGTTCTGCACGGTGACGTGCTCGCTGCCCATATGACCGGGCAGGTTCTTGGTCTTGAACACACGGCTCGGATCGGAGCAGGCGCTCATGGAACCGGGTGCGCGGTGGAAGTGGGAACCGTGGGTCATACGACCGCGGCCCTGACCGTGACGCTTCACGACGCCGGCAAAGCCATGGCCCTTGCTGGTGCCGGAGATGTCGACCTTGTCGCCCTCGGCAAAGACGTCTGCCTTGAGGACCTGACCGACTTCATAGGAAGCGGCATCTTCGAGTCTGAACTCGCGAAGGTAACGCATCGCCTTGAGGTTCGCCTTTGCAAAGTGACCCTTGCGCGGCTTGTTGGCGAGCTTGTCTCTCAGTTCGGCAAAACCGAGCTGGACGGAATCGTAACCTTCGTTTGCGACGGTTTTCTTCTGAACGACGGGGCACGGACCGGCTTCGATGACAGTGACGGGAATCATGGTACCGTCAGCTCTGAAGAACTGCGTCATACCGATCTTCTTGCCCAAAATGGCTTTCTTCATTGGTACATACCTCCGTTTGGGATTACAGCTTGATTTCGATGTCTACGCCTGCGGGCAGGTCGAGCTTCATCAGCGCGTCAACGGTCTTGCTGGACGGCTGGATGATGTCGATCAGACGCTTGTGCGTTCTCATCTCGAATTGCTCACGAGAATCCTTATACTTGTGCGTTGCACGAAGGATCGTAACGATTTCCTTCTCGGTGGGCAGGGGGATCGGGCCGGAAACCTGTGCGCCCGTTCTCTTGGCGGTGTCGACGATCTTTTCGGCGCTCTGGTCGATCAGACTGTGTTCATAGGCCTTGAGCTTGATACGAATTCTTTGCGTTGCCATACTTTTTTTCTTTCCTCCATAAATTTTTGTTGGGCAGTACACAGAGCCGTGTGTTTCCCTCTCATTTTTTTACACAGTCTTTCGACTGTGCTTGTTGGGACGGCACGGAGATCCGCTATTTTTGCCCCGTCCGCTCGGACGTCGGATATGCGCGAAATTACCCGGAATGGCAACCGGCAACCTTCGCCGCACTCCTGCACCGCAGCGCAAAATACGCTTTGCGGCGCGTACTTCGCTATATTACATGATTTCTTTTCAGATTGCAAGTAAAATTTTGAGATTTTCAAAATATATTTTTCATTCCGTTCGCGATGAAAAAAATACCGCGCACCCATTGTCAAACATAGCGAGATATGATATATTATCAATGGAGAAGGAGGATATGGAACTATGGAGAACAAAATTCGTCGAATCGGCATTCTGACGAGCGGCGGCGACGCGCCCGGCATGAATGCGGCGATTCGCGCAGCCGTGCGCACCTGCGCAAAGAACGGCGTCATCGCAGTCGGCATTCGCCGCGGCTATCAGGGACTGATCCATGCGGACGTGCTGGAAATGACGGCGCGCACCGTCAACGGCATCACGCATCGCGGCGGCACGGTGCTGTACACCGCCCGCAGCGAGGACTTCATGAGCGAAGCCGGTCAGCACCGCGCGGCACAGACCTGCCGCTACCTCGGACTGGACGCGGTCATCTGCATCGGCGGCGACGGCACGTTCCGCGGCGCGCTTGCGCTTTCGCGGCAGGGCGTGAACGTCATGGGCATCCCCGCCACCATCGACAACGACATCGGCTGCAGCCACTACACGATCGGCTTTGACACGGCGGCGAACACCGCGGTGGAAGCGATCGACCGCCTTGCGGACACGATGCAGTCGCATGAGCGCGTATCCGTCGTCGAGGTCATGGGACGGCACGCCGGTCACCTTGCGGTGTATGTGGGACTCGCGGTCGGCGCGACGTCGATCATCATTCCGGAGTTTCCGTACAGCTTCGAGCGCGACGTCATCGAGAAGATCCGCGAAGGCCGCATGCACGACAAGCACCATCATCTGATCATCGTTGCGGAGGGCGTCGGCAAGTGCGACGAGATCTGCAAGCGCATCGCCGACGAGACCGGTCTCGAAGCGCGCGTCTCGATCATTGGCTACATCCAGCGCGGCGGCAGCCCGACGGCGCGCGACCGCGACATGGCGGCCCGCATGGGACACTTCGCGGTCGAACAGCTGCTCAAGGGCGAGCGCAATCAGGTCATCTGCTACCGCGATTCGCGCATCGTCCCCACCCCGATCGAGGAAGCGCTCCAGATGGAAAAGAACCTCGACGCGTACATGTACCGGGTCGCGGGAGACATCGGCATTTGAGCAAAACACACAGAAGGCATCCGCTTTTCGGCGGATGCCTTTCTTCATATTATAGATATGGTGTCCGAACGGGTCGGTTCCCGCCGTATCTTGGGTCAGGATTCGAGGAACGCTTCGAGCGCGTGATAGTAGAAGTGGATCACGCCGAAGAAATACATCTGCCGCTTGACGGCATAGTTATCGTCGTACAGGTCCTTTGCGAGGATCGGCGTCGCAAGCGCCGCTTTGAGTCCGGTCTTCCAGTTGAGCCGCAGCTTCTTGTCCTCCTTGATGACCTCCGGCGCCGGCATGGCGCGCAGTTCTTCGAGGAACGCGTCGTACACGCCCTTGCCGCGGATCTTGCGCAGGTCCGCATGCACGTAGGCGACGTTGCCGATCCAGCCGTAGCGGATGCCGTATTGATCGTAGACTGCGTTCATCAGCTTGACGCCGCTGTCCGCGCCTTTGCAGTCGCCGATGACGAGCACCTTGGCGTCGACCGTATCGGTCTTGTTCCGGTAGACCCACTTCTGCTCCTCCCAGCGCACGAGGCGCACCGTGCCGTCCTTTGTACCGATCACGACCTCGTCGCTCTCATCGTCGTCGGTCTCGACGAGCTTTTTGAGCTGTTGGAACAGCAGTTCATCCTTGGTGACGAACGCCAGATTGCGCTTGCCCTCCTCGATCCGGTCGCCCTGCGCATACGCTTCGTTGCGCGCCGCGACGACGTTCGCCTGGTGCGTGACGAGCATGTTGACAAGATGATCCGGCGTCGCCTTGAGCGAGAAGCCGAGGATGTTCGAAAGCGTATCCTCCGGCACGCCGGCGCACAGCCCCGCGACGATCAGCGTCGGCGGAAACATCGACAGCACCATGATCAGCGTGTTCTTCGCCGCCTGCGGATGCTTGACGGCAAGCTCCGACGCGTCGAAATGCCGGATCACGTCCGCCGCGGTCTGCCAGCCGTTCAAGTCGGCGTCCTTGAGCTTCAATTCTTCCTTCAAAAACTTCTTGCGTTCGAGGTCGAGTTTGAACTCCTGCGTCTCCTTTGCGAACACGCCGAGGATCGTCTGCACGCCCTCCGGCTGCATTTTGTCGACCAGTTTGGTCAGCGAATCGCCGATCACCTTCGCGCCGTTTCCCTTTTCCATGTTCCCTTCCTCCGATATTATCTGTTGAACCGGTATGCAAGCTCCGGTTCGTCGATCACGTTGAGTTCAAACAGCGCGAGATCGAATTCCTGCCGCTCGCGGCGCGTGCGCACGTTGTCGGAAAAGGCGCGCGCGAGCAGAAACAGTCCGAATCCCGCCGCGGCGAACACCGCAAGCACGATCAGCCCTTCCCACACCGGCGCGAACGTATAGCGCGTCGGCTTGGTGAGCTTGTTGGTCAGATCCGCCCAGATGCTCAGCAGCTGCAGCCCGCCCGCGATCCATTGCACGAAAAGCCGTTTCGACCCGCGAAACGCCGCGATCGCCGTACAGAGCATCGCAGCCGTCGCCGCAAAATGCAAAATAAACGCAAGCCCCATCGCCCGACCGTCCTGCGCTTCCGAGAAAAGCCGCCATGCGCCGAACAGCGCGAGCGCGAGCACGGTCAGACCCGCCGCAAGGTACATCGTTTTTGAGATGCGGCTGCGTCTGTCGTTGCGCGCGTCCGCCTGCGTCTCGCTCAGGCGGCTGCGATAGTCCTCGATCACCGCGGCGCGCTGCATGTCCGGCGTCTTGCGCGCGCGGCGCAGCGCCTTTTTCAGCTCGTTCGGATACAGCTCATAGAACGCCTCGCTGCCGGCCGCATAATGCATCTGCCGCAGCTGCTTGCGCTGCACCAAGAACCCTTCCGCCAGATAGAACAGCACGATGTACGCAAACAGGATCGGCACGAACCACGGTCCGATCCGATCCGCATTCAACAGCACGAACGCCGCGGGCAAAAAGCACACGACCGGCGCTAACCCCATCGCGAGCGTCTCCAGATAGTTGATCAGCACGATCCCTCTGCTCTGTTTTTTCCTGCTCATGCAAGTTCCTTTCTATTCGAACAAATACCGGTACAGCGCGTCCGGTGCATCGAAGTACAGCGGGCAGTTCTGCTGCAAAAACGCGCGGATCTCCGGCACGTCGTACGCCCAGCCCGCCGCAGCGAACGGCACGTTCCGCTGCTTCGCCATGTCGTAGCCCGGCTTGAGATCGTCGACCATCAGCAGCTCGTCCGGTCGAAGCTCTAAAATGCGCATGATCTCGTCGAGCGCATACGGGTTCGGCTTGCGCTTCTCACGCGGCAGTTCCCAGCCGTACACGAGCGTCGGCTCCGGCAGTCCGTTCGCCGCGTAGTCGCGCAGAATGTTGTGTTTGAACGAATGCGACGCGACGCACACGTACCCGCCGCGGGCGATCTGCTCCTCGATGATCTCCCGTACGCCCGCGAACGCCTCGGGAATGTGCTCTTTTACATAGCCCTGCCAGATCTGCAGTTCGCGGTCGAACTCCTCCGGCGTGAAGCCGAGCACGTTCTCGCAGTACGGAAGGAATCCGGGATCGAAGTTGATGCGAAAATAGGTGTCGAGGTCCATCGTCAGCCCCGGACGCAGTTCTCTGAGCGCGACGAGGAACGACGGATGGTGCACGTGCGCCGTGCTGTTCATGACGGTATCGTCGTGATCGAGCACCAGACATTTGTATCGCAATGCGCCCATGCAGTCCCTCCCCCTTGTTTTTCGACAGTATACCATATCGCGCTATGTTTTTCAACGAAAAAAGAACGCCCCGATCAGGGCGTTCTTTGCCTCATGTTTATTCGGCTTTCTTGACGGCCGGCGCTGCCTTCGCCGTGCGGGTCTTGCGGCCCGACGGAAGCTTCGGCTGCGGTTCGCCGTCGCGGATCAGCTTAGGCGGGGCGATCTTGTTGATCGTGTCCGCCGTGATCTCGCAGGTCTTGACGCCTTCCTGCGACGGAATCTCGTACATGATGTTGAGCATCACGTCCTCCATGATCGCCCGGAGACCTCTCGCGCCGGTCTTGCGCTCGATCGCCTTTTCGGCAACCGCCTTGAGCGCATCCTCGGTGATGACCAGGTCGACGCCGTCCATCTCGAACAGCCGGCGATACTGACGCGTGAGCGCGTTCTTCGGCTCGGTCAGGATCTGGATCAGCGCCTCCTCGGTGAGGTTTTCGAGCGTGACGATGATCGGCACGCGGCCGACGAACTCCGGAATCAGACCGAACTTCAGAAGATCCTCGGGGAGAATGCCCTTTAAGATCGTGCCGACGTCCATCTGCTGCGTGGAGCGCACCTCCGCGCCGAAGCCCATGAGCTTGGAGCCCGTGCGCTTCTGGATGATCTTGTCGATCCCCGTAAACGCGCCGCCGACGATGAACAGGATGTTCGTCGTGTCGATCTGCAGGCATTCCTGCTGCGGGTGCTTTCTGCCGCCCTGCGGAGGTACGTTCGCCACGGTGCCCTCGAGGATCTTCAGCAGCGC
>DFEW01000068.1:0-28719 GCA_002369195.1 Christensenella sp. UBA3792 | reverse complement strand
GCCTGCTGCACGCCCTCGCCGGACACGTCGCGCGTGATGGAGACGTTCTCGCCCTTGCGCGCGATCTTGTCGATTTCGTCGATGTAGACGATGCCCATCTGCGCCTTCGCGATGTCGTAATCCGCCGCCTGAATGAGCTTTAAGAGGATGTTCTCGACGTCGTCGCCGACGTAGCCCGCCTCGGTGAGCGCGGTCGCGTCCGCCACGGCGAACGGCACGTCGAGAATCTTCGCGAGCGTCTGCGCCAGCAGCGTTTTGCCGCAGCCGGTCGGTCCGAGCATGATGATGTTGGACTTTTGCAGCTCGACGTCGGAATCCTTGTCGTTCATCATGCGGATGCGCTTATAATGGTTATAGACCGCAACCGCAAGCGCCTTTTTCGCGTCCTTCTGACCGATCACGTACTGATCGAGCGCCGCCACGATCTCCGCGGGCTTGGGGATATCTTCCATTGCGTACGCGCTTTGCTGCTCGCTCGGCTGCTCGTAGCGCATATCCTCCTGCACGATCTCGCGGCACAGCTCGACGCATTCGTTGCAGATATACACGTTCGGTCCCGCGATCAGCTTGCGGACCTCGCTGCGCTGCTTGCCGCAGAAGCTGCAGCGCACCTTATCGAAATTGTCTCTGTCTCTTGTGCCTGCCATACGTTATCTCCTCGGGGCGATGATCTCGTCCACCAATCCATAGGCCTTCGCCTGCTCCGCCGTCATGAAGTTGTCGCGCTCGGTGTCGCGCTCGATGATCTCGATCGGCTGACCCGTGCGCTCCGCAAGGATGCGGTTCAACTGCTCCTTGATGCGGATGATCTGTTCGGCGTGGATACGGATATCCGTCGCCTGTCCCTGTGCGCCGCCGCTCGGCTGATGGATCATGATCTCCGAATTCGGCAGCGCTCTGCGCTTGCCCTTCGCGCCCGCCGCAAGCAGGAACGCGCCCATGCTCGCCGCAAGCCCGACGCAGATCGTGCTGCATTCGCACTTCAGATACTGCATCGTGTCGTAGATCGCGAGACCCGCGCTCACGGAGCCGCCGGGACTGTTGATATAGAGGAAAATATCCTTGTCCGGATCCTCCGCTTCCAGGAACAGCATCTGCGCGATGACGAGGTTTGCGGTGTCGTCGTCGATCGGGCTGCCGAGGAAGATGATGCGATCCTTCAGCAAGCGCGACCAGATGTCATAGGAACGCTCGCCGTGGCCGGACTGTTCGACCACCATCGGTATCAAATTCATGGGATACCCTCCTTTTTTGCAATCTCGACCGGCATCAGTCGATTGTGCCGGTCGGTTTACCCCTGTTGCAGCGATCCGAACGCAAGACTCCTGCCGTCCGGACCGGTCCGCATTATGCCTCGGTCTTTACCGGTTCTTCGGTTTCGACTGCCGAGTCGGTGATCAGCTGCACAGTCTTGTCGACCATCACGCGGTCCGCCAGGTATTCGCGATCGCCCTGGCTGAGCTGCGCCTTGAAGGTCTCGACGTCCGTGCCGCCGTTTTCCGCATACTTTTTGATCTCCGCTTCGATCTCTTCGTCGGTCGCCTGCATGTTCTCCGCCTTGGCGATCGCGTCGATGACCAGCTGCATCTTCACGCGCGCTTCCGCTTCGGTGCGGTAGTTCTTGCGCATGTCTGCCGCCGTGGTGTTGAGATACTTCATGTAGGTGTCCATATCGAGGCCGCTGCCCTTCAGACGGTACTGGAGATCCTGCATCATGTAGTCGATCTGACGCTCGATCATGCAATCCGGAATGTCGACCTGCGCGTTGTCGCAAGCGCCCTTAACGGCGAGGTTCTCGCGCATGTTGTCCATGTACTGCTTCTTTTCCTCGAGCATTTTGGCCTTTTTGTCCGCTTTCCATGCGTCGACGGTCTCGAACTCGGAAATATCGCCGATGAAATCATCGTTGATCTCCGGCAGTTCCTTCTGCTGCACCGCCTTGACCGTGCACGCAAACACCGCCGCCTTGCCCGCGAGGTTCTCCGCATGATACTCGGTCGGGAACGTCACGTTCACGTCGCGCGATTCGCCCGCCTTGATGCCGACCAGCTGCTCTTCAAAGCCCGGGATGAACGTCTTGCTGCCGAGCACCAGGGTCTGATCCTCCGCCGTGCCGCCGTCGAACTTCTCGCCGTCCACGGAGCCGGAGTAGTCCAGCAGGACGCGGTCGCCGTCCTGTGCCGGACGGTCGACGTCCACGAAGCGCGCCTGATTCTCGCGTTCGGTTTCGAGCGCCTTATCGACGTCCTCGTCGCTTACAGTATAGTCCGCCTTGGGCACCGCGATACCTTTGTATTCGCCGAGCGTGACTTCGGGCTTCAGCTGCACGGTCGCGTTGAAGACGACGCCTTCCGCTTCGCTGATCTTCTCAATATCCACATCGGGACGGTCGACGGCAAACAGCTCATGCTCGTCGATCGCCGCGTCGTATGCCTCGCCCCAGCATGCATCGAACGCATCCTCATAGAAGACGCCTTCGCCGTACATCGTCTCGATGACCTTGCGCGGCGCTTTTCCCTTGCGGAAGCCCGGAACCGCATAGCGGCCCGCGGTCTTCTTATAGGACTCGTTCAGCGCTTTTCTGAACGTTTCCGCGTCGATCGTGATCGTCAGTTTTGCCTTGTTCCCCTCTAATCTTTCCAGTTGTGCCATGTTCGTTACTCCTTATCTATTTCCTTGCAAGCCGACAGGATCGGCATTCTTCGCCGGATTATGGTATCATACCACAACGCCTCTGCGTTTGCAAGCAGGACATGCCGCTTTTTTAGGGATGTTTCAAAAAGTTTGCAATGCTTCGTTTGTTTTCACATTCGCCCCGCTTTGCGCACGCTTGACCCGCACCGCGTTCTGTGCTACACTATTACATTAAGATATTATACTTGATACGGAGTAACCCCATGGAGCGGTATTGTCTCATCGCGAACCCGATTTCCGGCAACGGGAACGGAAAGGTCTGTCTCGAACGTGCAAAGGCGCTGCTGGACGCGAAAGGCGTCAGCTACGTCGCAAGGGAAACGACGCATCCCGGTCACGCAACCGTGCTTGCGAAGGAAGCGGTTGAACAGGGATTCGACGTGATCGTCACCGTCGGCGGCGACGGGACGCTGCGCGAGACGGCGATGGGCGTCATTCATACCGACCGCGTGCTCGGGCTTCTGCCCTGCGGCACCGGCAACGACTATGCGCGCCCGCTCGGCATTCCGACCGATACCGAGGCGGCCGTGGACATTCTGCTGCACGGTGAAAACCGCGTGGTGGACGCGGGCGAAGCGAACGGCATCGTGTTTTTCAACATCGCGGGCTTCGGCTTCGACGTGGACGTACTCGACTATACCGAACAGTTCAAGCCGAAGTGCAAAAACGGCTCGACCGCCTACCGGCTCGGCTGTCTCAAGGCGGTCCTCGGACTGAAGCTTCGCAAAACGACAGTTACCTTCCCCGACGGCACGACCGAACAGAACGTGCTGATGGCGGCGGCGGGCGTCGGCACGCATTTCGGCGGCGGCATGAACGTGCTGCCCGAATCCGATATGTCCGACGGGCTTCTCGACGTGTGCATCGCGCACGACGTCACGCGGGCACGGCTTCTGTCGCTGCTGCCGAAGTTCATCAAGGGCAGACACGTCGGTCTGCCGGTCATTACCTACCGCAAGGCGACGGAAGTCACGTTCGACTGCGACCCCGTCTCACGCATCGAGGTGGACGGCGAGCGCATGGACGGCACGCCGGTGACCTTCCGTGTTCTGCCGCACGCGCTCACGGTGCGCGCACCCAAGAGAAACTGAAAAAATTCGTTCGATGAAAGAGCTGATCCAACACATCCGGGAATACCTGCGCGAGAGTGCGGATCGCAAGCTGATGATCGGCCGCATGGCCGTATCGCGGCTTACGATCTTCGGCATTGCCGCGGGCATTCTGCTTGCGGGGATCGCCGGTCTCATCTACATGCTGTACGGAAAGAGCGAATCCGTGCTGACCTATGCGCGCGCGGACATCGACCCCGGCTTTTCCTACCGCATGAAGCGCAACATCCTCTCCTACCGCGCAGACTCGTTCCTGTTCACCTACGACGGCGAGCGCAATACGAACACGTACTATGAGCTGTACGGCATCGACGGCTACGACAGCTCATCCAGCATGACGATGGTCTACGCCGGATCGACGATCCAGCGGCAGGGCAAGAAGGAAGCGATCACGCTGTCAAGCGACCGGGTCATCGACATCCGCGTCGGCACGGACTACGCCGCGGCGCTGCTGCAGAACCCGACCGGTCTGCACCGTGTGATGATCCTTGACCGCGATCTGCATATCATCAATACGCTGACGTTCACCGGCGACAGCAAGGTCGTTGCGTTCGACCTGCTCAGCGACGGTTCGACCGAGCTGTTATGGGTCTCGACGATGAACGCGAAGCAGTTTTCCGAGGAATCGATCGTGCGTATCTACGACTGCCGCAACGGCGGCGCGCTGATCCACTTCTCCTCGCCCTTCTATAACCAGTCGATCTACGACGCGTACCTGAGCGACCGCTGTCTGTTTCTGGTCGGCACGCAGGCGATCATGCGCTACGACCGCGAGGAGGGCGGCGGGTTTTCCGCCGAGCGCGACCGCGTGCGCGTGTACGGCAGTACGATCGTGGATTTCATGCCCGGCACCGAAACCGCGTATTTCATCGCGCTGCCCGACGCCGCCGAGAACGCCGAAAACAGTCTTGTGCGGTTGATCACGATCTCCGAGACGGATGACCTTTGGTCCACCGTCATGCAGAAGTATCTGCCCGCGCCGGTCGTCGGCGCGTTCGTGCACAACCAGAGTATCTGCATCTTTACAAAAGAAAACTTCCTGCAATTCTCGTTTGCGGGCAAAAAGCTCAACGATCTCGAACAGGCGCACATTCCGGACGCCGTCTTTGAGTTCGGCGACACGTGCTTCGTCACGGTCGGCGGCGACGGCTGCTGGCGCGTCACGGTCGAATAACGCGGAAAGGAGGCACACATGGTCACCATCCCGATCCTTGTCATTCTGGGGCTCTGCATCCTTGCGGGCTATTATCGCGGCGTCATCTATTCCGCGATCAGCATCGGCCTGACGCTCCTTTCGTTCTTTCTCGCCCTGCTGCTGATCCCCGTCGTCGCGGGACCCGTGCGCAGCAGCGAAACGCTGTACGGCGGTCTGCTCTACAACTTCGAGGGCTACGAATACGTCAACCGCACGAGCGTCGAAATGATCCACGACCCCGCCGCTTCGCTCGACGACGCGCAGCTCAATGAGGTCATCAAAAACGCCGATATGGCGATCCCGTTCGGCAGTGCGATCAGGAAGAACATCCGCAATGAGGCGTATCGCGACAGCGGCATCACCACGCTCGGCGACTACTTCAACCAGACGATCGTCGACGTCGTGCTGAACATCCTGTCGCTGCTGTTCCTGTTCGTGTGCATCCGCATCCTGCTCGGCTTCATCCTGCGCATGGTCGACTACGGGCGCAACGGTCTGCCCTCGCTCAAGCGCTTCGACGCGGTCTATTCGTGCGGGATTGGGTTTCTGCACGGCGTCGTGCTGCTGTTCATCTTCTTCATGCTCGTGCCGATCCTGCTCATGATCGTGCCGCGGCTCGGCGCAGTCATCACCAAGAACCCGTTCGGCGGCTTCTTCTACCGCATGAACCCGTTCGTCTGGCTCGTCCCGACCACATAAAAAACAGCCGGCTGCGCGGTGCAGCCGACCGAATCGATGCTTTGCCTTCCCTCGGGAGGGCTTTTTTATTTTCCGACGCAAAAGTGAGCGAAGATGCGTTCGACGACCTCGGCGTCCACGTCGGTGCCGGTGATCGTGCCGAGCTGATGCAGGGCTTCCTGCACGTCGGTGGCGATGCAGTCCGGCTCGTCCTGCATCCGCGCATGATCGAGCGCGTCGAGCGCAAGCTCCAGCGCGCGGATGTGGCGCTCGTTGGTGATGCTCGCCGTCGACCGATTCGAAAGCTCCGCACACGCGGCGATGCGCGCCTTGAGCGCGTCGATCCCCTCGCCCGTGCGGCAGCTCACGCACAGATCCGCATCGACGACGGTGCCAAGATCGCGCTTGTTGGCGACGACGATGCGCTTTCTGTCTGCGGTGTCTGAAAGCAGCGTGCGTTCCTTCTCCGTCTCGGGCACGCTGCCGTCGAGCACGATCAAAAGCACGTCCGCCGCGTCCATCGCGTTCTTCGCGCGTTCCACGCCGATGCGCTCCGCCTCGTCGCTCGCGTCGCGCAGTCCCGCCGTATCGATCAACCGCACCGGCACGCCGCCGAGTACGGCGCGTTCATCCAGCACGTCGCGCGTGGTGCCCGCGTTCGCGGTCACGATCGCACGATCCTCTCCGAGCAGAGCGTTCAGAAGCGAGCTTTTGCCCACGTTCGGACGGCCGAGAATCGCGACCTTCAGTCCGTCGCGCAGCACGCGTCCCCTGCGTCCCTCCTCGATCAGCGTGCAAAGCGCTTTCCGCGCGGTTTCGATCCCGTCGTACACGGTTTCGTCGATCTCCGCCTCGTCCGGATAGTCGATCGCCGCTTCGATCGCGGCGCGCACGTCGAGCAGCAGGTTCTGCGCGGACGCGATGCGCCGGCTGACGCTGCCGCCGAGCTGTTCGAGCGCGGCTTTGCGGCTGTTCTCGGACTGCGCGTTGATCACGTCCATCACCGCCTCCGCCTGCGAAAGATCGAGCTTGCCGTTCAAAAAGGCGCGCTTGGTAAACTCGCCCGCCTGCGCCGGCACAGCGCCCGCTTCGGACAGCGTTTCAAGCACGGCGCGCACGGTTTCGAATCCGCCGTGGCAATGCAGCTCGAGCATGTCCTCGCCGGTATAGCTTTTCGGCGCGCAGAACAGCACCGCCATGCAGTCGTCGACGGTCTCGCCGTTTTTGACGATCTTTGCATGCCGCAGAAGGTTCGGGGTCTTAAGCCGCACGTTCAGCACGGCGTCCGCCACCGCGCGCGCATCCCTGCCGGAGACGCGGATCACGACGACCGCGCCGCCGACGGCGCTCGACGGGGCAAATACGGTATCGAAGGTTTCGTTCATCGCTTGCATAAATAAGACAAGACCGCCTTGCGGCGGTCAAAGGTTCGTTATCGGTCCGGGGTGATGATGACGCGGCGGTTCGGCTCCTCGCCTTCGCTGTGCGTCGTGACGCCCTTGAAGCCCTGCAACGCGGAGTGCAGCACGCGGCGCTCGTACGGGTTCATCGGCTCCATCGCAACGGCGCGTCCGGTGCGGGCGACCTGCGCGGCGTTCTTTCTCGCAAGACGGCGGAGCGTTTCCTCGCGACGGCGGCGGTAGCCCTCCGTGTCGACGGAGACGCGGCGATAGCCGTTCTCCTTGCGGTCCTTGTTGAGGTACAGCGAAACGATGTACTGGATCGCGTCGAGCGTTTCGCCTCTGCGGCCGATCAGCAGTCCGTCGGTGTCGGAAACGATGTTGAGCCGCAGCCCGTCATCGGTCTCGGCGGCTTCGACGGTCGCTTCGATCTTCATGTTCTTCAAAAGTTCCTTCAGGAAGATCGCGGCGTCGTTCTCGTTCGCCAGCTCCTCGCTGTACGCGATTTCGGGTACTTCCGGCTGTTTTTCGCGGCGTTCGCGCTTGTCGTTGCCGCGCGTTTTCTTCTCGCCGCGTTCCTTCTTCTCGCTGCGCTCCCGCTTGGGACGCTCGCTCTTATGCTCGTGCGCGGCCGCCTTTTCGGCTTCGAAATCCGGCACGACCGGCACTTCGCGTTCGGTCAGGCGCACGATCGCGTTCTTCGCGCCGATGCCGAACAGGCCCTTGCTCTCTTTCTGTACGATCTCCGTATCGACCTCGTCGATCGTCAGTCCCATCTCATTGAGACCGTGAAAGATCGCTTCGTCGATATTGCGACCGGAGAATTCCATACTCCTCATGATTTCACTACCTCCATAGGTTCGGATTGCATTTTCTTGAAGACCGTCGCATTCAGGATCAGCGTAACCGCGAGCGAGAAGACGTTCGAGAAGATCCAGTAGAATGCAAAGGTCGAGTCATACTGCCAGCAGAAGAACACGGACATGAACGGGAACAGGTATGTCATCCACTTGCTCATGTTCTGCGTCTGCGCAGCCGGATCGTTCTTGTCGTCGGACTGCACAGCGGGCTTCGGCTGGGTTTTCTGCATGATCCACGAGGACAGGAACGTCGTTGCGCCCGCCAGCAGCGGGAGGATCGCATAGCCGTTCGACATGGTCTCGTAGCCGGAACCGCCGATCGAAGAGGTGATCGGCAGCACGAAGTTCTGATACGCCTCGCGGAAGGCAAGACCGCCGTCGCTCGCCAGCACGTACTCGATCGCGCCGTTCTCGCCGGTCGTCATCGTGAAGAAGTGCAGCTTGTAGAGGATCTCGTTCAGAACGTTCGCGTTGTTTTCATAGAAGATGAAGTTCTTGACGTTGTTCGTCGCCGCAAACGTGTTCCAGAACTCGGTGCCGTTGAGCAGCATGCTGCCGCCGCGCAGGTTGTCCGGACGCCAGATGTTGGTGATCCACAGGAAGCGGAAGCTGTTGAACGTGTCGACGCCCTTGCCGTTCGCAATGTCGATCATGAGCTTCAGCGTCTGCTGGTTCGACCATGCGCGGAACGCTTCGAAGAACATGAACAGCAGCGGGAGCATGATCAGCATCGGCAGGCAGCCACCGAACATCGAAACGCCGTGCTCCTTCTGCAGCTTGCGCTGTTCAATGCTCATCTTCTGCGGGTCGTTGCCGTATTTCTTTTTGAGCTTGTCAAGCTCCGGCTGGAGCTTCTGCATCTGGATCGACGATTTGCGCGACTTGATGTCGCCGAACACCGTCAAAAGCTTGATGGCGAGCGTGAACAGAAGGATCGTCAGCACGACGACCCAGCCGCCGCCGTTGAACATGGCGTTCATTTGCTCGTAAACCCAGTTCATCGCCTGGTACAGCCATCTGACCAGGAAAAAGGATGTACTCATGAAATGCTCTCCTTATGTTTTTTCGGTTCCGGAACGGGATCGTATCCGCCCTTTGCGAACGGGTTGCAGCGCAGGATCCGCCAGATCGCAAGCCCCGTGCCCTTGATGACCCCGTGTTTTTGGATCGCTTCCATCGCATACTCCGAACAGGTCGGCGTATAGATGCAGGCATCCGGCAGCAGCGGGGAGATATAGCGTTTGTAAAAGCGCAGGAGCGCAAGCAGGATCCGTTTCATGCCTCGTGTTCCAGCACGCCGCAGCGCTTCAGCAGCGCTTCGGTCTGGCGCTTCAGCTCCGTAAAAGGCGCATCCAGGACCTCCGGTCTTGCGATCAGAATGATGTTGCAGCCGCCCTTTAGGTGCTCCGCGTACGGTGAGACGCAGGCGCGCATCCGACGCTTCGCCCGATTTCGCTGTACGGCGTTGCCGACCCGCTTCGACACCGAAAAGCCGATGCGGACCGTTTCGTTCCGGCTCTTTGCATAGACCAGCGTCATCAGCGGCATGCTCACCGAGCGTCCGACGCGGTAGGTATACCGAAACTCCTTATGCCGTTTCAGCGAATAGGACCGGTTCACCGAATGCACTTCCCCACATAAAGCAACATACGGCAAGCGAAATGCTTGCCGCAAGCGCCTCTGTCACTCCATTGAATTGATAGGACAAAATTCCGAGTACGTCAAATTACGCGCTCAGCTTCTTGCGGCCCTTGGCGCGTCTGCGCTTCAGAACGTTACGACCGTCCGCAGTCGCCATGCGCTTACGGAAACCGTGCACCTTGCTGCGCTGTCTCTTCTTGGGCTGATAGGTACGTACCATATCTTACACCTCTTTCTTCCGAATATTGTGATGGCGCATAACGCCAAATTAACCTTTCCCATTATAGAGGAGGACATGAAAATTGTCAAGAGCTTTTTTCGCGCGTTTATGCCGCGTCATGCGGCACACCGGTTTTATCGGGCGCGGGTCTTTGCCTTTCGAAACGGTCCTCTCCTACTTGTCCGCGGTGAAGAAAAACGGGTTTGCGATGCGTTCCTTCTGCCAGAAGGTGATCGCATGGCGCCACAGCGCGTATGCGTGGATGCGGTCGTGCCAGAGCACGCGGCGAAGGAGCTTTCGAAGCGTCCACAGCTCGCCGTCGGACGCCTCATGCACGCGCGGGAGCAGAAAGTTCGGCGCGGATTCGATCGCCGCGAACAGCCGCTTGCGGTTTTCGAGCAGACCGCCTTCGTTTTCGAACGCCAGTCCGAGCCCGTTCGCGTAATACGCCGTCGTGCGGTTCGTGTGCTCCGCCATCTCGCGCGCGGAGCACGGGATCTTGCCGTAGAAGGTGCGGCGCGACTTGCGCAGCGCGCGGTCCTTTTGCGGGATCGACGTGACGAGCTTTTCGAAGTCCTGCGCCGAGCGGATGCAGAGGATCTTCTTCTGCGTATATTCGGTCATGTCCATCGGCAGGCGCTCGGACGGGAACAGCACGTCGCTGTCCGCATCCTCGACCGCAAGGTCGGTTTTATACGCATGCGTGACGACAAAATCGGATTCCGCAAGATCGGGCAGCGGCGCGCCGTACGCCCAGCTCGCGTACGCGGAAAGCGCCTTCGGGAACTTCTCCAGCGCCTGCGCCACCGTCTCGCCGCGCGAATATGCGCCCGGATACGCGTCCGCCCAGAGCATCGCGCCCCGGTCGCTGTATTCAGCTATGACCTCGATGTGTGCCATCGTTATCTGCCTTCCGCCTTTCTGATGCGCGCAATGATCTCGTTCGCCCGTGCGTAGACCGCTTCCGGATCGACGCCGATCGCGTACGTGCCGCGCTCGTACAAAATCTTGCCGGCGACCATCGTCAGCGCGACGTTCGCCTTGCTGCCGCTGTACACGACGTTCTTCGCGATGTTGTTCAGCGGCTGCATGTTCGGCATATGCAGGTCGAGCATGATGAGGTCCGCCTGTTTGCCGACCGCAAGGCAGTCGCAGTCGTCGAGGCCCATCATCTTCGCGCCGGTCGAGCACGCCGAGTGCAGGACCTTGATCGCGTCCGCCGCTGCCGCGCCGACGGTCAGCTTCTGCAGACCGGAGACGAGGAACATCTCGCGGAAGAAATCGAGGCAGTTGTTGCTTGCCGCGCCGTCCGTGCCGATCGCGACCGGAACGCCGGCCTCATAGTAGGTTTCGATCGGCGCAATGCCGCTCGACAGCTTCACGTTGCTGCCCGCGTTCGTGCACACGTACAGGTTTCTCGCCTTCATGATCTCGATATCGCCCTGCATCGGGAACACGAGATGGAACCCGCCGCCGCCGTAGCGGAACAGATCGAGCGAATCGAGGTATGCAACCGGCGACTTACCGGTGCGCGAAATGCAGTCCTCCACCTCCGCCGCCGTCTCCGAAATGTGCGTGAACACCGGCTCGCGGTACTCGTGCGCAAGGTCCGCGACGTCGCGCAGCAGCGCTTCGCTTGTCGTGTATTCGGCGTGGAACCCGAGCTTGTGCGAGACCAGCGGATGTTTGCCGTTGACCGCGTCATGCTCGGCGCGCAGCGATTGCTTCGTTCCGCCGTAGTCGTTGATCGCGCCGCACAGCACGATGCGAAAGCCGCAGTCGATCGCACATTCGGCGATCTTTTCCACGAACTTGTACATATCGAACGCCGCCGTGATACCGCCGGACACGTACTCGAGCACGGCAAGCTGCGTCAGATCGTACACGTCGCGTTCGGTGAGGTGCGCCTCCATCGGAAAGCAGTCCTCGTGCAGCCATTGATGCAGCGGCTTGTCGTCCGCAAACGAGCGCAGAAACGTCATGGCGGAATGCGTATGCGCGTTCTTGAAGCCCGGCAGCAGCAGATTGCCGCGGCAGTCGATCTCGCGGTCGAACGCGGGCGGCTCGGCGCCGTTCGGATCGCCCACCAGCGCGATGCGATCGCCCTTTACCCAAAGTTCGCCCGCGATGATCCGCGCGTCCGCCGTGTCGAACGGAAGAATGCGCGCATTGTATAGCCGCAGATTCATGTCGTATCCCCCTCATGATTTGTTATCAATCAGTATACCACAGCTCTCTTCGCAAGTGGATGAACATTCTATGAAAAAAGGGACCGTTCAAGCGTTTGAACGATCCCCGAGGGTACCGATGCGATTATTTGTCGGTATGGATGTCGACCTGCTGATGCGCGAGCGGGATGTTGTGCTCGGTGAGCGCGGTCTGTACGGCCTTGTTGAGGTCGAAGTAGACGGTCCAGTAGTCGCCGGACTTGAACCAGGTGCGCAGCTTGTACACCGGAAGACCGCCGTCGGTCACGGTGACAAAGGTTTCGGGCGCGGGATCGGCGAGGACGAGCTCGTGCGCCTTTGCGCAGTCGAGCATCAGCGCCTGCACCTGTTCGCGATCCGATGCCGGGGCCAGCGTTACATCGATGTCGAGACGGCGGATGTCGTTTCTGTTGAGGTTCTTGATCGCGGAATTCGCCAGCGGGCCGTTCGGCAGCGTGACACGGAGATTGTCGAGCGTGTCGATCGTCGTATAGAACAGCGTGATCTCGCGGACCGTGCCGTCATGCGAGCCGTCGCTGATGAAGTCGCCGACATGGAACGGACGGAACACGAGCAGCATGATGCCGCCCGCGAGGTTTGCGAGCGAGCCCTGCAGCGCCATGCCGACAGCCAGTCCGCAGGACGCGAGCACCGCAACGATCGAAGCGATCGGAACGCCGACGGTTGCCACCGCAAGCAGGATGACGAGCACGTAGCCGAGCACCTTGACGGCGCTGACCGCGAACGTCTGCACCTCGGATGCGAGGTTTTTGTACCACTTGCTCTTACGAATCAGTCGGATAATCAGTTTCACAATGAGCAGACCGACGATCAAGATTGCCAGCGCCGCGACGATCTTCATCGCAAGGCCGCCGATGCCGTCGCCGAAGCGGCTCGTGATGGCATTTGAAAGTTTTTGCAACCAGCTCAGTTCTTCTTCCATTTTACGATCCTCCTTACTTGAATCTTGTATCAGTATACCATACCGCTCACGCTTTGTTAAGGGGTTTGCGAAAAATTGTATATGAAATGCCGTGCCGTCCGCGGCGCGCCGTCTTTGCCGCCTGACCGTCTTTGCTTCCTTTATTTTATATTTTCCGAAACCGCGCGCAACGTTTGACACCGTCCGGCGCAAATGATATGATAAGTTGATCGGTAATCCCAATGTTTTTACAGGAAGGAACGAACATGAAGCATCTAACGGAACACATTCGTCACGTCACGCTGGACGGAGCATCCCTGAAGATCGAACAGGTCGTTGCGGTTGCCCGATTCCATGCAAAAGTCTCCCTCTCCCCCAAAACCTTTGCGCGCATCGACGAATCCCGCGCGCTGGTCGACCGCATCGTCGCCGAAGGACGCACGGTGTACGGCATTTCGACCGGCTTCGGCGAGTTTTCGAAGATCACGATCTCAAGCGACAAGAGCGCGCAGCTGCAGGAAAACCTGATCCTGTCGCACTGCGTCGCCGTCGGCGAACCGCTCAGCGAAGAAACCGTCCGCGCCATGATGCTGCTGCGCGCAAACGCGCTCAGCAAGGGCAATTCGGGCATTCGCAGAGCGCTGATCGAAGCGCTGATCGGCATGCTGAACAAGGGCGTGCATCCGGTCATCCCCGAGCAGGGTTCGCTGGGCGCCTCGGGCGACCTCGCGCCGCTCGCGCACATGGCGCTGGTGCTGCTCGGACGCGGCGAAGCGATCTATAAGGGAAAGCGGATGAGCGGTGCGGAGGCGATGGCGAAGGCGAAGCTTCCCACGTTCCACCTTTTGGCGAAGGAAGGGCTTGCGCTGATCAACGGCACCCAGTGCATGACGGCGATCGGCACGCTCGCCTGGTACGATCTGAACCGCGCTGCCGCGATCGCGGACATTACCGCGTCGCTGACGATGCAGGCGCTGACCGGTCTGCTCTCGGCGTTCGACCCGCGCATTCATGCGGTTCGCGCGCACAGCGGACAGGCGCTCGTTGCGAAGAACATGCGCACGATCTGCGAGGGCAGCGCTTCGATGGAGCGCAACCGCACCCTGCGCGTACAGGACGCATACGCGCTGCGCTGCATTCCGCAGGTGCACGGCGCGGTGCGCGACGCGCTCGCGCATGTGCGAAAGGTGCTCGAAACCGAGCTCAACTCGGTCACCGACAATCCGATTCTCTTCCTCGACGACGAAAGCGTCATTTCCGGCGGCAACTTCCACGGCGAGCCGATCGCGCTCGTGATGGACTACCTGTCCGTTGCGGCATCCGAACTTGCCAACATTTCCGAGCGCCGCATGGAGCGCATGGTGAACCCCGCGCTCAGTAACGGTCTGCCCGCGTTTCTCGCACCCGACGGCGGCATCAATTCCGGCTACATGATCTGCCAGTATTCGGCGGCGTCGCTCGTTTCCGAAAACAAGGTCTTCGCGCATCCGGCGAGCGTCGACTCGATCCCGTCCTCCGCAAACCAGGAGGATCACGTTTCGATGGGCACGACCGCCGCGCGCAACTGCCGCCGCATCGTCAACAACCTGTACTCCGTGCTCGCCTTTGAGCTGATGGCTGCGGTGCAGGGCATCGATCTTCGCAAGACCTGCGACCTTTCCGCGGCGCAGCAGAGCGTATACGACAAGGTGCGCGCCGCCGTCCCGTTCTACGCAAAGGACGAGGAGATTCATCCGATGATCGTGGCGATGAACGAGCTGATCCGCTCCGGCGCGATCGAAAACGACGTCATGCAGCTGCTTCCCGACTTTCATTGATTTCACATAGGAGGTTTTTATGGACTGCGTATTGAAGCTGGACCGGCTTCCCGAAAAGAAGCCCTTTATCGAAGGCATCCGCCGCGCGCCGAGACGCGATTCCGTCCTTTCGGAGCACGACATGGAGATCGCGCTGAAGAACGCGCTGCGCTACATTCCGGAACGGTTCCACGCGGAGCTCGCGCCGGAATTCATGGAGGAGCTCAAGACCCGCGGACGCATCTACGGCTACCGCTTCCGTCCCGAAGGACGCATCTGGGGCAAGCCGATCGACGCGTATGAGGGCAAGTGCATCGAGGGCAGAGCGTTTCAGGTCATGATCGACAACAACCTCGACTTCGAGGTTGCGCTCTATCCGTACGAGCTGGTCACCTACGGCGAGACCGGTCAGGTCTGCCAGAACTGGATGCAGTACCTGCTGATCAAGCAGTACCTCAAAGAGCTGACCGATACCCAGACGCTCGTCATCGAATCGGGTCATCCGCTCGGCGTATTCCGTTCGCATCGGAACGCGCCGCGCGTCATTCTCACCAACGGTCTGATGGTCGGTCTCTTTGACAAGCCCGAGGAGTTCAACCGCGCTGCCGCGATGGGCGTTGCCAACTACGGTCAGATGACCGCGGGCGGCTGGATGTACATCGGGCCGCAGGGCATCGTACACGGCACGTTCAATACGCTGCTGAACGCCGGCAGACTGAAGCTCGGCATTCCGAAGGACAAGGATCTTGCCGGCCGCCTGTTCGTATCGGCGGGTCTCGGCGGCATGAGCGGCGCGCAGGGCAAGGCGGCGGAGATCGCAGGCGCGGCCGCGATCATTGCGGAGGTCGACTCCTCCCGCATCGAAACGCGCTACAAGCAGGGCTGGGTCAGCCGCGTCAGCGACGATCTTGCAACGTGCGTACAGTGGGCGCAGGAAGCGCAGAAGGAAGGCAAGCCGCTTGCGATCGCGTATCACGGCAACGTCGTCGATCTGCTCCACTACCTGATCGACAACAACATTCACGTCGATCTTCTGAGCGACCAGACCTCCTGCCACGCGGTCTACGAGGGCGGCTACTGCCCCGTCGGCATGTCGTTTGCGGAGCGCACTCGTCTGCTCGCGGAGGATCACGAAGCGTTCAAAAAGGCGGTCGACGCGTCGCTCAAGCAGCACATTGCGGCGATCGACGAGCTGCACCGCCGCGGCACGTACTTCTTCGACTACGGCAACAGCTTCTTAAAGGCCGTTTACGACGCGGGCGTCACCTCGATCTGCCGTAACGGCGAAAACGAGAAGGACGGCTTTGTCTATCCGTCCTACGTCGAGGATATCCTCGGTCCGCAGTTGTTCGACTACGGCTACGGTCCGTTCCGCTGGGTATGCCTTTCCGGCAAGCCCGAGGATCTTGACAAAACCGACGCGGCGGCGATGGACTGCATCGATCCGACCCGCCGCTATCAGGATCGCGACAACTGGGTCTGGGTGCGCGACGCGAAGAAGAACAAGATGGTCGTCGGCACGCAGGCGCGCATCCTCTATCAGGATGCGATGGGCAGACTGAAGATCGCGCTGCGCTTCAACGAAATGGTCCGCAACGGCGAGATCGGACCGGTCATGCTCGGCAGAGACCACCACGACACCGGCGGCACGGATTCCCCGTTCCGCGAGACGAGCAACATCAAGGACGGCTCGAACATCATGGCGGACATGGCGGTGCAGTGCTTTGCGGGCAACGCGGCGCGCGGCATGAGTCTGATCGCCCTGCACAACGGCGGCGGCGTCGGCATCGGCAAGTCGATCAACGGCGGCTTCGGCATGGTGCTCGACGGCAGCGAGCGCGTGGATCGCATCCTGTCCTCGGCGATGCCGTGGGACACGATGGGCGGCGTGGCAAGACGCGCCTGGGCGCGCAACGAGAACGCGATCGAAACCTGCCTCGCGTACAACCGCGACAACGAAGGCACCGACTGCATCACGATTCCGCACATCGCGGACGATGCGCTTGTGAAAGCAACCGTACAGAACGCATTACAGAAATAAGGAGATACGACAATGGCTAAATTGATGGAATGCATCCCGAATATCAGCGAAGGACGCCGCCTCAATCTCGTCGAGGAGTTTGCGGACATCGTGCGCGCCGTACCCGGCGTTACGCTCATCGACTATTCTTCCGACGCGAGCCACAACCGCTCGGTCTTTACCTTCCTCGGTGACCCGAACCAGGTCATGGAAGCGGCGTTCCGCTTCGCAAAGCATGCGGTCGAGAAGATCGATCTGCGCGTGCACGAGGGCGAGCATCCGCGCATGGGCGCGGTCGACGTCATCCCGTTCGTGCCGATCCGCGACATGGATATGGCGGAGTGTGTCGAGCTGTCCAAGGTGCTCGGTCAGCGCCTGTCCGACGAACTCGATCTGCCGGTCTTCCTCTATGAGGAGAGCGCGTCCGCACCGCATCGCAAGAACCTCGCAGCGATCCGCAAGGGTCAGTTCGAGGGCATGGCGGAGAAGGTGCTCGAAGATCAGTGGCATCCGGACTTCGGCGGCAACCGCATCCACCCCTCCGCGGGCGTAGTGGCGGTCGGCGCGCGCCAGCCGCTCATCGCGTTCAACATCAATCTCGACACCTCCGACGTTTCGATCGCAAAGAAGATCGCGAAGATCATCCGCGAAAAGGACGGCGGCTTCCGCGCGGTCAAGGCGCTCGGCGTGATGCTCGAGGAGCGCAACATCGCGCAGGTTTCGATCAACATGTGCGACTATAAGCAGACCCCGCTGTACCGCGTGCTGGAGTTCGTCCGCTTTGAGGCGGCGCGCTACGGTGTGCACGTGGTCGGCACCGAGATCATCGGTCTTGCGCCGATGATGGCGTTCGTCGACGCTGCGGATTACTATCTGCAGATCGAGAAGTTCGACGCGCCCAAGCAGGTACTGGAGTGCCATCTGCTGTGAAACGGGTCTTTGCAAACATCGGAGAACTTGCTACGGCGACCGGATCGGTCGCCGCATGCGGTTCGCGTCAGGGCGACGTCAAAAAGCTGCACGCTGCCTGGCTTCTCGAGCGCGACGGCGTGATCGAAGCGGTCGGCGAAGGGGACGCGCCCGCTGCAGACGAGACGGTCGACTGCCGCGGCAAGCTTGTCACGGCGGGACTGGTCGACTGTCACACGCATCTGGTGTTCGGCGGCTGGCGCGAGCACGAGCTTGCGTGGAAGCTGCAGGGCAAAACGTACCTCGAAATCCTCGCGGCGGGCGGCGGCATCCTGTCGACCGTGCGCGAGACGAGACAGGCGAGCGAGAATGCGCTCTATGAAAAAACGCGCGGTCTGATGGCGGAAATGCTGCGCCACGGCACGACGGCTCTCGAAATCAAGAGCGGCTACGGACTCGACCTCGAAACCGAGCGCAAGCAGCTTCGTGTCGTCGGACGGCTCAAAGCCGAGAATCCCGACATCGCGGCGACCTTCCTCGGCGCGCATGCGTTTCCGGAGGACATGGATCACGACGCGTACGTCGATCTGCTTTGCGAAGAGATGATCCCCGCGATCGCGAAGGACGGGATCGCACAGTTTTGCGACGTATTCTGCGACGACGGCGTGTTCAGCGCTGCGCAGTCCGAACGCATCCTCAACGCTGGCAGGCGCTGCGGTCTGATTCCGAAGATGCACGCCGACGAAATCAAGGAAATCGGCGGCACGCAGGCGGCGGCGCGCGTCGGCGCGATCAGCTGCGACCATCTTTCCGAGACCGGCGCGGACGGCATTCGAGCGCTGAAGGACGGCGGCGTGATCGCCGTCATGCTTCCGGCAACGTCGTTCTACCTCAAAAAACCGTACGGCGATTTCCGCGGCATGATCGACGCAGGCGTTGCCGTCGCGGTGGCGACCGATATGAACCCCGGCTCGACGCCGAACCTCTCCCTGCCGTTCGCGATGACGGCGGGCTGTCTCTACGGACGGCTGACGCCGGAGGAGATCCTGACCGGCGCGACGCTCAACGGCGCGGCGGCGATCGGCATGGCGGACCGGCTCGGCACGCTCGAAACGGGCAAGCAGGCGGACCTCGTCGTTTGGGACGCGGACAACCTCGATCAGCTCATCTATCGTTACGGAACCAATCGCGCGGCCGCGATCTATAAGCGCGGCGCGCGCAAGATTTGAAAGGAGAAACCTATGGAACGTTTAACCGACATGACCGTCACAACCTTTACGAACGTTTTGGCAAGCGACGCCCCCGCCCCCGGCGGCGGCTCGGTAGCGGCGCTGTTCGGCGCATGCGGCGCGGCGCTCGGCGTGATGACGACGAACCTCACGGTCGGCAAGAAGAAATATGCCGATCTCTGGGAACACGCGGAATTGATGAATAAGCAGGGTCAGCCGCTGATCCCCGCGTTTTTGGAAGCGGTCGAGGCGGACACGCTGGCATTCAACCGGCTGATGGACGCGATGCACCTGCCCAAGGACACGGACGAGCAGAAGGCGGTCCGCAGCGCGGCGATGCAGGAAGCGACCAAGGAAGCGGTGCAGATGCCGTTCCATACGCTCGAGCTTTGCGCCGAAACGGTCGCGCTGCTGGAGTCGCTGACGGGCAAAATCAACCCGAACTGCGCAAGCGATCTCGGCGTCGGTGCGGCAGCCGTGGAAGCGGCTGCGCGCGGCGCGTGGCTGAACATCAACATCAACCTGCTCTCGATCAAGGATGCGGCGTACGTCAACGACACGTTTACGCGCGCGCAGGCGATCTATCGCGACGTGACCGAGCGCGCGGCACGCACGTTTGCGGCGATCGAAAAAGAATGCCTGCCCGTTTGCAACCAAATCGAGGGATAAGCGGTATTATAGGCAAACGGAGAAAGGAGAATCCCTATGAAACGCTTGCTTAGTCTGATCCTTACGGGTCTTATGCTTTTATCTGCGGCATGCACCGCATCCGCTCCCCCTTCCATCGACCTTCCGGACGAGCCCGTTCCCGACATCGAGACCGATCCGTCCGATGCGCCCGCGATCGAGCTTCCGGAGATCGAAGTGTCCGATCCTGCCGAGCAGGGCGGCTCCGAACCGGACGTGACGCCCGAGCCCTACGAGGCGACGAGCGACGCATCGTTCGCGTTCGCGCTCGCGGCAAAGCTGCTGAGCGGCAAACAGAACCGCAATCTCTCCCCGATCAGCGTCTATCTCGCGATGGCGATGGTCACCGAAGGCGCAAACGGCGAAACGCAGGCGGAGCTTTTGAAGCTGCTCGGCTGTGAAACGGTCGAGGATCTGCGCGGCGTCTGCGGCGCGCTCCTGAAGGCGCTGTCGATCGACGAGGAGGAAAGCACGCTCGACGTGCACAACTCGCTGTGGATGGCGCAGAGCATCGACGGTCAGCCGGTCACGTTCCGCGAAGCATTCCTCGGCGCGCTCGCCGACACCTACGGTTCGGAAGCGAACACCGTCGAATTCGGCAAGCTGTCCGCCGCCAAACAGATCGCCGACTGGATCACCGAACAGACGCGTGGCAAGATCAAGGTCACGCCCGACGCGATGAACTTCAGCCCCGACACCCTCGCGGTGCTGATCAACACGATCTATCTGAAGGATGCGTGGAGCGATCCGTTCGACGTGATGAACACCGAACCGGACATCTTTACCGGCATCGGCGAAAACGGTGAAGCGACCGAGATCAAGGCGGACTTTATGCGCCGCTTCGATCAGAACGTGACGGTCACGCAGGGCGACGGCTGGCTCAGATACCGCGTCTATCTGCGCGCGGTCGGCTGGGTCTCGTTCGTACTGCCCGATGAAGGGCTCGACCTCGACCGTCTGCTCGGCAGCCCCGAGGCGATCGAAAAGCTGCTGCACGCCGGCATCCCCAAGACCTGCAACGTGAGTCTTCGCATCCCGAAGTTCTCGTTCCAGGATAAAATGGAGCTTGCCGAAGTGCTTGCATCGCTCGGCTTAGAGCACTGCTTCGGCGCAGAGGCGGACTTCTCCGCCATGTCGGACGTGCCCGCCGCGATCAGCGACGTTCTGCAGGAATCGTACATCGGCGTCGATGAGAACGGCGTGGAAGCCGCGGCGTACACGATGATCACGATGAAAGCGACGGGCTTCTTCAATCCGGTCGAGCTGGAAACCGTCGAGTTCCACCTCACCCGCCCGTTCTTCTACGCGATCGAATCGTACGACGGCACCCTGCTGTTCGTCGGCACGGTCACGACCCCGAACGCAGCGGAATCCATCCATAAATAACGATCAGCGATCCGTTTTACCGCGCCGCACCGTCGGCGCGGTTTTTTGGCGTTTTTTGCGCCGCGGCGTCGAATCCTTCCGATGCAGTTGCAAATCGGAACGGAAACCGCTATAATAGGACTATCTTGTTCGGAAAGGAGCACGCTGTGGATCCGCTGCATATCTGTCTGCTGAACGATTCGTTCCCGCCGATGCTCGACGGCGTGGCGAACGTGATGAAAAACTACGCGGACATCATCACCCGCCGGTACGGCACCGCGACGGTCGTGACGCCCGCATACCCGAACGTCAACGACAATTATCCGTACGAGGTCGTGCGCTACGCGAGCGTGGACACGACGAAGCTGGTCGGCTACCGCACCGGCTACCCGTTCGACGCAAAGGTGCTCGAGCGGCTCAACAGCGTGCCGATGGACCTGATGCACGTGCATTGTCCGTTCATTTCCGCGCAGCTCACCCGCGTCATCCGCGAAACGCGCGACGTTCCGGTCGTCTTTACGTACCACACCAAGTTCGACATCGACGTGCGCAAGGCGGTCCGCATGAAGCTCATTCAGGACGCGGCGCTGAAGATCATCGTGGACAACATCGCCGCCTGCGACGACGTGTGGGTCGTCAGCGAAGGTGCGGGCAAAAACCTGCGCTCGATCGGCTATGAGGGAAACTATCTCGTCATGCCGAACGGCGTGGATATGCCAAAAGGACGCGCGGACGCTGCCGCGGTCGACGCGGTGCGAAAGGCGTACGGCATCGATCCGGACGTGACCGTTTATCTGTTCGTCGGCCGCATGATGTGGTACAAGGGACTGCGCATCATACTCGACGCGCTGCGCATGCTCAAGAACGCGGGCAAGCGCTTTTCGGCGCTGTTCGTCGGCGACGGGCTCGACCGCAAAGAGATCGAGGCGTATATGCAGAGTCTGTCGCTGCAAAACGAGTGCAAGTTTCTCGGCGCGATCCACGAGCGCGAAACGCTCCGCGCGATCTACGCCGCTTGCGATCTGTTCCTCTTCCCCTCCACCTTCGATACGAACGGCATCGTCGTGCGCGAAGCGGCGGCGAACGGGCTTGCGAGCGTACTGATCGCGGACAGCTGTGCCGCGGAGGGCGTAACGCACGGACGCAACGGGCTTTTGATCGAGGAAACGCCGGAGGCGATGGCAAACCTGCTCTATCACGTCAACGACCGCCGCGCCGCCCTGCGCACGCTCGGCGACGCCGCGATGGAGGAGCTCTACTTTTCATGGGACGACAGCGTCAAAAACGCCGTCGAACGCTACCGCCTGATCCTCTCGGATCGCGAGCGCTTCCGCAAGCCGCGGCAGCTGACCGGTTCGGACGACTTTTTCCAGACGGTCAGCCAATGGTTCGGCGTGCATACACAGCTCGCCTCGATGCAAAACCGCGTGCAGACGTTCGCCGAAACGCGTCTGCGCCCGCTGCTGACGCCGCCCGAATCGGGCAGAAAAAAGGGTCCGAAGCAAAGCTGAGTACAAAATAGGACTGCCGAAGAGGGCACTTCGTAAGGAAGTGCCTCTTTCGGACGTTTGAGAACGACAGAACAGGAAAACAGAATACTTGACCATACCGAATAGGGATGGTATCATCATCCTGGCAAATTTCGACGTGTAAAGATGAGGAAATGAACAAGGAAGAGCTATACAAAGAGCTTGGTACACTGACAAAGACAACGTTGTAAAAATCTACTTTCAAGACGCAATCCAAGCAGCAGCTTCTTAACACATATGTTAAGCAAACTCAAGCTTTGCGTGCTGGAATTGCTTTATCCCATGGGCTACAATAGGATCATCCCAAATGAAGGAGACAAAGTACATGGAAATAGGCGCTATAATTAAAAAGCTGCGCACCGACAGACATATCAAACAGGAGTCATTCGCGGAAGCTCTTGGAGTGTCAGTGCAGACGGTTTCCCGTTGGGAGAACGATGTCAATTATCCGGATATTGCCATGCTTCCTCAAATCGCCTCGTTCTTTCATGTAACCACGGACTACCTTCTGGGAGTGAAAGGAGAGCCCACGATGGCAAAATTAATGAGAACTACGGAAGAATTTCAGGTTGGCACATGCGCAGAGGCCGAAAAGATGGTGAAAGACTTTCAGGCAGCACCCTTTCCCAAAGTAAGCTCTTACGAGATCAACGAGGAAGGAAACCAGATCGTACTGATCGTTCATAAAGAGTTCGGCGTTGAGCTTGATCAGATGAAGTTTGACTGATTTGAACAGCATATCCTGCTTGTCTGTCAGGTATCATGTTGTCCGTACTCATAACGAGCATCGGATTCTGCCCCACAAAATCCAAAAGACAAAACAGGCGTGACCGTTGTGGTCACGCCTGTCTCATATCCTTTTGAAACGGTGATTGAAACCTCAAAGCAACTTCTTTACGGAGTACGCCCCGACGCAGTCCTTTTTGTTTCGATTCAGTTCTCGTCCAGCACGCGCAGCCCCTCGCATGTGCCGAGGCGCTTCCAGGCGAATGCGCGCGCGTTTTGCAGGTTCTTGATCTCCGAGGACGTCAGCGCGCTGCCGAGCCCGGTGATCTTTGCGGTGTCCGCATAGACCGGAACGACGGTAAAGCGCTGTCCGCTGCCGCCGCGGCGGATCGTCATCGTCGGCAGCACGGCCGCATCGACGAGCGAGACCCTGCCGGTTTCGAAATTCTTTTCGATCGTGAGCTTTGCGAACAGCCCGACCATCAGTTCAAAGCGGTTGTTCGCGGTGAAATTGCCGAGCGAATAGAGCACAAGTCCCGTATACGGTCCGTCCTCGCGCTGCACGGTCATGAACTCCGCGCCCTTGATGCGGTGCGGATGCGAGCCGACGATGCAGTCCGCGCCCGCAGTAAAGAGCTGCCGCGCAAGACCTTTCGTGACGTCCGCGGTCGGATTGTCGGACTCATAGTCCCAATGCGCGAAGTAGATCACGAAGTCCGCCCCCGCTTCCCTGACCCGCGCGATGTCGCGCACCGCGGAATCGGTGATGCTCTTGTCGTTGATCAGATAGCTGATCACGGCGCGGGATTCCTCGTCGGTGATGTGTCGCTTCGTCTTGCTCGCGTTCGGCTTGCGCGTTCCCGCGACGATGCCGATGCGGATGCCGTTGATCTCGACGATCAGCGGGGTTTCGCGATCCGCCTCGGACAGGTACGTGCCGGTCTGATAGAAGCCCGCCGCGCGGATCTGCTCGACGGTGCGGAACAGTCCTGCCGCATCCTTGTCGAGGCAATGGTTGTTCGCCGTCGTCAGCACATCGACGCCGCTCGCCTTCAGCGCATCGAGCAGCGAATCGGGCGCATTGAACACGAGCGCGCCGTCGTTCGTCTTGGTCGAGTATCCGGCTTCCTTGCCCGCAAGCGGCGTTTCGAGGTTGCCGCACATCAAATCGACCGACTGAAACAGCTCCGCGAACGGCGCAAACAGCGTCATGAAATCGTACGCGCCGCCGGATACCTTCGCGTCCTCAACGATCTGGCTCGGCGCCATGATGTCCCCGACCGCGCCGATCGTCACCACGGCGGGCGTCGGAACGGGCGTTGCGGTCGGTTCCGGGGTCGGCGCTTCGGTCGGTTCCGGCGTTGCGGTCGGTTCCGCCGTCAGCGGCACGGCGCTCGGCGCAGCACTTATGACCGGAGCGACCACCTCGACCACCTCGTCGACCGGCGTTGCCTGCACGACCGGCGCCTGCGTCGGCGCCGTTTCCGTCGCCGCTCCCGTGCATGCCAAAGCGGCACACAGCAGCGGCAGCGCAAAAAGCTTCATCCATTTGTTCGGTTGCTTCTTCATACCCATACAGTATTTCCCAGTTTTTTGCCATTATACCCCGCCGTGCCGGCGCTTGTCAACGCAAAACGATGCAACCGATCCGGTCACTGCGCAGTATTATAGACAAAGAATGAAAGGAGATTCGCGTATGAAACGCTTATTCAGTATCCTCTTTGCCGCGCTGCTGCTCTGCGCATGCACCGCAAGTCCGTCCGTCTCAACCTCGCCGTCGCAGCCGACCGCTGCGCCGACGCAGCCGGTCTGTCTTTCGATTCCCGACGTCGACGGGTATGCCGGCTTTTCCGACGCGCTTGCCGCAAAGCTTCTTGACGGCACGAAGAATCAAAACCTGTCCCCGATCAGCGTCTATCTCGCGCTCGCCATGACCGCGGAAGGCGCAAGCGGGCAGACGCAGGCGGACATGCTGAAGCTCTTAGGCTGTTCATCGCTCGAAGAGCTGCGCGGCGTGTGCGGCACCATGCTCGAAACGCTGTCGGTCGACACGGAGGACAGCACACTGCAGATCGCCGATTCGCTCTGGATGGCGGACCGCGGCGATGCGCTTGCGTTCAAGGACGGTTACAGGCAGACGCTTGCCGACGCCTACCGCTCCGAGGCGAACACGGTCCGTTTCGGTACGAAGGAAGCGTCCGGGCAGATTGCGGACTGGATCCGCGTGCACACGCACGATAAGATCACGCTGTCGCCGGACGACATGCACTTCGACATCGACACGGTCGCCGTGCTGATCAATACGATCTATCTGAAGGACGCGTGGCGCGACGAATTCTATGAGGGCGCGACCGAATCCGGCACGTTTGCCGGGTTGGACGGCGAGCAGACCGTCGACTACATGCACCGCTATGATTCCGATTCCGCGATCACAAAGGGCGACGGATACCTGCGCTATTCCCTACCGCTTTTGCGCGTCGGACGCATGGTCTTTGTGCTGCCGGACGAGGGCGTGACGCTCGAAAGCCTTCTCGGCTCGCCCGAAAAACTGCATACGCTGCTGAACGGTGGCGAATCGGTCGACGCGCACGTCGACGTCAAGCTGCCGAAATTCAAGTTTCAGGACCGCATCGATCTCTGCGATACGCTGATCGCGCTCGGCATGGGACGCGCGTTCGATCCGTACTGCAAAGATTTCTCCGAGATGTGTGAAAACAAGAACGATATCTACATCTCGAAGGTCCTGCAGGGCTCGTTCGTCGGCGTCGACGAAAAGGGCGTGGAAGCCGCAGCCTTTACGATGGTCGCGATGGCGGACGGTGCGGCGATGCCGCGCGAGCTGCCCGAGATCGACTTCCATCTCGAACGTCCGTTCCTCTTTGCGATCGAAGGCTATGACGGCACGGTGCTCTTTGTCGGCACGGTCGCCGAGCCGACGCCTGCGGAATAAAAGCGCTCTCCTTATCGCTTTCCGGTCTGTCCCATACCGACCGGAAGGTGTGCAAAAAGGAACCGCATTGCCTGCGATTCCTTTGATTATCTGCGTATGTTCGAAAGGGCTGCGCACTACCCTCACACCGCAAGCGGTCCCCCCCGATGGTCTCACATGGTCGCAGCGCGTCGCTTCTCGCTTCCTTCTGCTCCCTGTTCGACCCGCGCTTCCTTTCGCTTCATCCCGCACTGCGGGCGCTCAACTCCGCGCCCCATCACAAGGGAGGGTTGATCGTTTAAGCCTGTCAAGCTCCCCTTGTCAGGGGATCTGTCACCGCAAGGTGACTGAGGGGTAGTCTTCCTTGTTTTCTCCTATCGGTCACAATAAAGCGCGACAAGGTTCTTGAGCACTTCCACCGAGGCGTCCATGCCCTCGACCGTAATATGCTCGTACGGTCCGTGGAACGCGTAGCCGCCGGTGCCGAGGTTCGGGCACGGCAGACCCATATAGCTGAGCCGCGCGCCGTCCGTGCCGCCGCGGATCGGCTGTACCCTGGGCGTCACGCCCGCAAGTTCCATCGCCTTCTTTGCGTTGTCGATGAGGTGCATGCACGGCTCGATCTTTTCCTTCATGTTGCGGTACTGGTCGCGGATCGAAAGCGTCACCGTGCCCTCGCCGTACCGCTCGTTGATCGCCTTCGCGATCTCCGTGAGCGTGACCTTGCGGCGTTCGAAGCTGTCGAAGTCGTGATCGCGGATGATGTAGCTGAGCTTGCATGCCTCCGTCGTGCCGTCCAGTCCGGTCAGATGCCAGAAGCCCTCATAGCCCGCGGTGTCGCGCGGGGTCTGTCCCTTCGGGAGCATGCCGTTGATCTCGCAGGCGACGGCAAGCGCGTTGATCATCTTGTCCTTCGCCTCGCCGGGATGGATGTTGAACCCGCGGATCTCGAACTGCGCGCCCGCGGCATTGAAGTTTTCATATTCGAGCTCGCCCTCCGCGCCGCCGTCGCAGGTGTACGCGAAATCCGCGCCGAACCGTGCGACGTCAAAGTGATCCGCGCCGCTGCCGACCTCCTCGTCCGGCGTGAAGCAGACGGAGATCTTGCCGTGCGGGATGTTCTCGGCAATCACCTCTTCGAGCATCGTGACGATCTCCGCAACGCCCGCCTTGTCGTCCGCGCCGAGCAGCGTCGTGCCGTCGGTCACGATCAGCGTGCGCCCCTTCAGGGAGCGAAGGTGCGGGAAGTTCGCGTTGTCGAGCGTTCGCCCGCTCGTACCCAAAGCCACGTCCTCGCCGTCGTAGTGCTCGATGATGCGCGGCTTGACGTTCTCGCCGCAGAAGTCCGGCGCGGTGTCCATGTGCGCGATAAAGCCGATGCGCGTCGCGTTCTCGTATCCCTTTGTGGCGGGAAGCGTCGCGTAGACGTAGCACTTGTCGTCGACCGCCGCGTCCGAAACGCCGAGCGTCTTGAGCTCGTCGACCAAGAGCCGCGCAAGATCGAACTGCCGCGCGCTCGTCGGCACCGTCGTGCTGTCCTCGTCGCTCGTCGTGTATACGACGACGTAATTCAGAAGCCGTTCATACGCTTTCATTCCGATTCCCTCCGTTTATTTTCTGGTTCCCATGACCTTTACGGTGAACCGCCGCGCGCGCGGACCGTCGAACTCCGTAAAGTACACCGCCTGCCAGGTGCCGAGCACCGGCTCGCCGTCGTCGATCATGATCGTGACGCTGCTGCCGATGACGCTCGCCTTCAGGTGCGCCGCGCTGTTGCCCTCCGCGTGGCGGAACTCCTCGCGGTCCGGATACGTCTTGTTGAGCGCGAGCAGCAGATCGTTTTTGACGTCCGGATCGGTGTTCTCGTTGATCGTCACGCCCGCGGTCGTATGCGGACAGTACACGGTCAGCATGCCGTCGAACACGCCGCTCTGTCTGCACGCGTCGCGCACCTGTTCCGTGATGTCGATAAATCCTTCCTTCGGGGTCTGTAAACGGTATTCATACAACACTTTTCCAACCCTCCTTTGCTGCCTCTATTGTACCATCGTCGGGTGCATCATGCAAGACTGAAAAACCCGTCCGCCAACCGTCCGAACAGGAAAAGGCGCGGTCCGCAAGCCAATGCGGACCGCACCTTTTTGAAATCATCTGTCAAGTTTTCGACAAAGCTTATGGGTTGTCAGGAGAACCGTCCCCCTGACACCGTCGACCGGAAAGTATAGCGTGAACCTAACTAGAACGGGGTCCGGGATGTCCCTTCAAGCGAAAAGCCAGGGCAATTCAACCTCGGCTCGACATTTGTCCGGACAAATATCCTGCTTGCTAACCTATACGACAAAGCAGAAAGAATGCGACATCTATTATACAAACAGGAATTTGTATCAATGATTCACTTTGGAAAACGGACAACGTTTACCAATGCACTGGTTATTCTGAGATGAGAACTGACACACGACTTCGGGTTTCTCCATCTCCACACTAAAGTGGTCTTTCACATAATCGACAGCCGCAAGGATAGACAAGAATGAATCTCGCTTGCAGCAACGTGGTCCCCCAATTTCACCGATCTGTCCAAGCGATTTCGCGGTCATCTGATGTGA
>DFEW01000069.1:13098-30461 GCA_002369195.1 Christensenella sp. UBA3792 | reverse complement strand
CGCTGCCGTTACATAGGTAGATCGCGCGCTCCCCGCGCGTACCATCGTTCCTCAGGATGACATGGGAGGCGGATGAGGTGTCGCAGGGTTGTCAAGAGAACCGTCCCCTTGACACCCATTAAACCAATGATAGGATACCCGTCAGTATGGAACCTACGAGAATCGTCAATACGTATCGCAGGATGATGAACACGACGATTCTCCAACTGCAGGCGAATTCTTTCAACATCGACGAAAGATTGCTTTCCTTTCCCCTTAGGAATTCCCGCTTTTCGTCCGGCTGCATCTGCGTCAGGTCTCGTTTCGTATAGCGCAAACACGCCAGAACAAATGACGGCAGCACCCAAAGCATCAACACATCCGACAGGACAACAAAGAGCCAAGCCATAAGGCTTCCCATGTTTTTTGGCATGATCAGCTGCTCAATGAAAACAAATAATGTCGTAACAGATGGTTTGATCATCAGCAGAACATACAGAAAGCGGAAAAACCCTTTCGGTATGAAGCAGATCCATGATTCGTTTTCGTCGAGGACCGCCAACCGTTTCCAGTTAAAGGTCGCGATCGGATGGTTGAGGATCTGCCCGAACTTTTGCAAAACGGACATCTGATAAAATGGTTTCATCTGTAATATCCCCCAATTATTGATAGGTGCCGGAGGTACGGTTCTCTTGTCACGCGGCGGAAATCGTCCTGTGCTGTCAGGCGGCAGTTCTCGGATGATATATTTTACCATACGGATGCGGCGGCGTCAATCGGAGAACCGTCCGGCTTGTCCCTTCATCTATACAGACGCCGCAGACAGGGAATGTGTTACAGGGAAAAATAATATATTTTCAAGGTGAGAGAAAAACGATCCCGGAAATCTTCCCGGGATCGGTTTTTGCAATCATTTCTTTTCGATCGGCAGCCAGATTTCGCACCAATGCGAATTGTTGACCGCTTCGTTTCCGTCCTCGAACGGCCAGTGGATCACGTTGATTTCCGGCGCGTTGCGAAGCTCGTAGCCGGACGACGGCAGCCATTCCGTCACAAGACGCTTTCTGAGACCGTCGACCAGATTTGTCGGGAACTTGCAGCGCTCCGTCTCGCAGACCACGTACAGTCCTTCCGGTATGGAGAGATGCTCAAACCGCTTTGCAAATTCGCCGAGATCCTCGTCAAAGTCCTTGAGCGCCCAATGCGGCAGCTTTGCCGCGAAATAGAAGTCATACCCGTCTTCGTCAAAGTTTGTGAGCACGGCATACGTGATCTCGTGCTCCCGGCTCATTCCCTCCAGCACGTACTGCTCCAGCCGCGTATCGCAGGCAAAATAATGGTCCTGATCCTGCTTTTCGTTCGGATCGCCGGTAAAGCGGCGTTTGAATCCGGTCAGCAGCATGTCCGGTTTCGTTTCGATCCTGTAATCCATCATGTTTCCTCCTTCAAAATGCAGATTGATCGTCAGGGGAGAAAACGACCTAAGCCGAACCCCGCCCATGCGCGCCAAAGAGGGCGTGACCCCGTGGAATCTCTGGAATGCCCTTGCAAAGCTGTCGGGGCTGTCGTAGCCGTATTTGTATGCGACGTCGATGACCCGCGCCTTGCCCTCTGCAAGCTCCGCGCCCGCTGCGGATAACCGTCTGTTTCGAACGTACTCCCCGAGCGTATATCCGCAAAGAATGCTAAATACGCGCTGAAAATGGAATGCGGAAGAATAGCTTTCCCCCGCAATGTTATCCGGATCCAGATCCTCGGTCAGGTGCGCTTCGATATAATCGATTGCTCTCTGTATTGCTTCGATCCATTCCATGGTTTTTTCCTCCCGACGCACGTATCATACACGATCTTTGCGCCGTTTGTCCCGACTTTTTCTGCGCTTATCTGTCGGCATTCGGAAACGATCCCGGAGTTTCCCCCGGGATCGCTGTGGTTTTGGGTGTTTATTTTGCCGCTTTCGCCGCGCGGATGGATTCGATCAGCTCCGGAACGACCTTGAAGAGGTCGCCGACGATGCCGTAGTCCGCGCATTCGAAGATCGGGGCGGTCTCGTTCTTGTTGACCGCGATGATGCATTCGGATTCCTGCATGCCCGCCTTGTGCTGGATCGCGCCGGAGATGCCGAGCGCGACGTAGATCTTGGGGTGCACGGTCTTGCCGGTCTGACCGACCTGATGATCGGCTCCGATCCAGCCCGCATCCACGCAGGCGCGCGATGCGCCGACCACGCCGCCGAGCTCGCTTGCCAGCTCCTCGGCAAGGGCGAGACCCTTTTCGACGTCCTTGCTGATGCCTCTGCCGACGGAAACGATGCAGTCCGCGCCGATCAGATCGACGAGCTTCTTCGCCGCCTTGACGACCTCGACCACTTCGGTCTTGATATCCTCGGGCTTCAGATCGAAGTCCGGATGCAGCAGTTCGACCTCGCGCGGGTTCTCGCGCTTCTTCATAACGCCCGGGCGGACCGTCGCCATCGCGGGACGGAAGCGCGGGCAGATGATCGACGCCATCAGGTGACCGCCGAACGCCGGACGGGTCATCTTGAGGTCGCGCGCGACCGAATGATCCGCGCCCGCGAGCCGCACGCTCTTGGTGCGCTCGATGCGCTCCGGCGGAAGCGTCGACGCTTCACGAAGGAAGTTCTGGTAGTTTTGAAGGTCGATATCGAGGTGCGTGCAGTCCGCGCAAAGACCGGTGTGCAGGCGCGCCGCGCAGCGGGGCGCGAGGTCGCGTCCGATCGTGGATGCACCGAACAGCAGGATTTCGGGCTTGAACTGCTCGACCGCATCGGCGATGACCTTGGTGTATGCGTCGGTGGTGAAGGTGGCAAGCAGCGGGCTCGAATAGACGTAGACCTTGTCCGCGCCGTATCTGCCGAGTTCCTTTGCGATGCCGTCGACGTTGTCGCCGAGCAGGATGCCGCAAAGTTCCACGCCGAGCTCATCGGCAAGCTTTCTGCCCTCGGAGATCAGTTCGAAGGTCGTCGGCATCATCTCGCCGCCGCGCTGTTCGCAGAAGACCCATACGTTCTTGAAGGATTCGATTTCGGTGGAGTTAAACATGATTCCGCTCTCCCTTCCTCAGATGATGTGCTTTGCGGCAAGAATGCCCGCAAGCTTGTCGGTGGTGTCCCTGCCGTCGCCCTCCAGCATCATGCCGGCGCCCTTTTGCGGCGGGGTGAACGACGTGAGGATGTTCGTGGGAGAACCCGCAAGACCGATCGTGGACTTATCGATCAGCGGATGATCCTTCAGCGTCTCGTAGGTCATGACGGTGACGTCCTTCCGATAGCACTCGAAGATGCCCGCGATGTTCATGTAGCGCGGCTTGTTCAGCTCCTTGATGCAGGTGATCATGCAGGGGGTCTGCACCTTGACGGTCATGTAGCCGTCCTCAAGCATGCGCTTGACGGTCAGGGTATTGCCGTCCTTTTTGATCTCGCCGGCGTAGGTGACCTGCGGCAGATGCAGCTTTTCCGCGATCTGCGGACCGACCTGCGCGGTGTCGCCGTCGATCGCCTGCCGACCCGCAAGGATGATGTCCTCGGGTTCGACACCGTAGGTATCGATCGCCGCCGCGATGATCTGGCTCGTGGCGTAGGTGTCGGAACCGCCGAACTCGCGTGCGGTGATCAAGACGCCTTCGTCGACGCCCATCGCCATGAGCTCGCGGAGCATGCCCTCCGCAGGCGGCGGTCCCATCGTGAACGCGATGACCTTGCAGCCGAGCTCGTCCTTGAGCGTCAGCGCCGCTTCGACGGCGTTCATATCGTCGGGGTTGATGATCGTCTGCATGGATGCGCGGTCGAGCGTGCCGTCCGGATTGACGGCGACCGTGCCGGAGGTATCGGGAACCTGCTTAACGGTAACAAAAATCTTCATGTTCTCTGCCCTCCTTACTTCACGCCGAGGTTCGCCGCGATGACCATGCGCTGGACCTCGCTCGTGCCCTCATAGATTTCGGTGATCTTCGCGTCGCGCATCATGCGCTCCACGGGATATTCACGCGTATAGCCGTAGCCGCCGAACAGCTGCACCGCGCGGCGCGTCACGTCCGACGCCGCCTCCGCGGCAAAGAGCTTTGCCATCGCGGCTTCCATGCTGCAGCGCTCGTGCGCCTGCTTCTTCAGCGCGGCGTTGTAGACCAGGAACTGTGCCGCCTGCATGCGGGTGTGCATGTCGGCGATCTGAAACTGCGTGTTCTGGAATGCACTGATGCGCTTTTTGAACTGCACGCGCTCCTTGGTGTACTTGATCGCTTCCTCGATCGCGCCTTCGCCGATGCCCAGCGCCTGCGCCGCGATGCCGATACGGCCGCCGTCGAGTGTCTGCATGGCGATCTTAAAGCCCGCGCCTTCCTTGCCGAGCAGGTTCTCTCTCGGAACGATGCAGTCTTCGAAGATCAGATCGCACGTCGAGCTGCCGCGGATGCCCATCTTCTTCTCATGCTTGCCCTGCGAGAATCCCGGAAATCCCTTTTCGACGATGAACGCGGAGATGCCGCGGTTGCCCATCTTCGGATCGGTCATGGCGAACACGACGAACACGTCCGCAACGCTGCCGTTGGTGATGAAGCACTTAGAGCCGTTCAGCACATAGTGATCGCCGTCGAGCACCGCCGTGGTCTGCTGACCGGATGCGTCGGTGCCGGCGTTCGGCTCGGTGAGACCGAATGCGCCGATCTTTCTGCCGCTGCAAAGGTCCGGCAGGTACTTCATTTTCTGCTCCTCGGTGCCGTGCTCGAAGATCGGCGCGCAGCACAGCGAGGTATGCGCGGAGACGATGACCGCGGTGGTGCCGCAGACCTTCGCAAGCTCCTCGACCGTGATCGCGTAGCTTAGCGCGTCACCGCCCGCTCCGCCGTACTCTTTGGGGAAGTAGATGCCCATCATGCCGAGCTTCGCCATCTTTTGGACGGTCTCCATCGGGAAGCGCTCTTCCTCGTCGATCTCGGCTGCCAGGGGTTTGACTTCGTTCTCTGCGAATTCGCGCACCATCTTGCGAACCAGCAGCTGTTCCTTCGTCAGACGAAAATCCATGCCGTTTCTCCTTTATCTGTTATACTTGAAGAAGCCCTCGCCGGTCTTGATGCCGAGCTTGCCGGCGCGCACCATCTTGCGGATCAGCACGTTTGCGCGGTACTTCGGATCGTGCGTTTCGTTGTAGAGCACGTCCATGATGTTCAGCACGACGTCCCAGCCGATCAGGTCGCCGAGGTGCAGCGGTCCCATCGGATGGTTGCAGCCGAGCTGCATGGCGATGTCGATGTCCTCCGCGCTCGCAACGCCCTCCTGCAGCACGCAGACGCCCTCGTTGCAGTACGGGATCAGGATCTTGTTGACGACAAAGCCCGGCGCCTCGTTGACGACGACCGGCGTCTTGCCGATCTCGATCACGAGGTTCTTGGTCCACTCGATGAGCTCGGTCGGGGTGTTGCCGCCCGCGATGACTTCGACGAGCTTCATGACCGGAACCGGATTGAAGAAGTGCATGCCCACGAGCGGATGCATGAGACCCTTCGCCATTTCGGTGATCGACAGCGACGAGGTGTTGGTCGCAAAGACGGTCTCTTCCTTGCAGAGCGTGTCGAGACGGCCGAGCAGTTCCTTCTTGACCGCCATGTTCTCCGCAACGCACTCGATCACGAGGTCCGCATCGGCTGCCGCCGCGACTTCGTCGACGAGAATGCGGCTCATCAGATCGTCCGCGGCTTCCTGCGTCATCTTGCCCTTCGCCACGCGCTTGTTGAGCGACGCCGCAAGCTTGTCCTTATGGCGCTGCGCGCTCTCCACGCTGGTCGCATACAGCAGAGCCGTATGACCGTTTGCCGAAAAGACCTGCGCGATACCGCTGCCCATCGTTCCTGCGCCGAAAATTGCAACTTTCATGTTTGTTCCTCCTGCGTATATTTTTTCGATGTGATTCGGGAAACTTCCGTGATTACCGGTTCTTGTACGGTTCATGTCTGCGCTTTTCCAAAAACGCGCCCATGCCCTCTTTCTGATCCTCCGTCTCGAAGCAGCTGCCGAACAGCCCTTCTTCCAGCGCGACCGCTTCGTCCATCGGAAGCGCCAGCCCTTCGTCGATCGCCTTTTTGCAGGCGCGCACCGCGATCGGCGCGTTGGCGGCGATCGTTTCGGCAAGCTTCATCGCCGCGCCCATAAGCTCGTCCTTCCGATAGACCGCGTTGACCAGTCCGATGCGAAGCGCTTCGTCCGCCTTGATGTTCTTGGCGGTATAGATCATCTGTTTTGCCATGCCCGCGCCTACAAGCCGCGCAAGCCGCTGCGTGCCGCCGAATCCGGGCGTGATGCCCAGCCCCGTTTCCGGCTGTCCGAACACCGCCGTGTCCGAGCAGATGCGGATGTCGCACGCCATCGAAAGCTCGCATCCGCCGCCGAGCGCATAGCCGTTGACCGCCGCGATCGTGGGGATCGGCAGTGTTTCGAGCTTCAAGAATACGTCGTTGCCCTTCCTGCCGAACGCCTCGCCCTGCGCCTTTGTAAGCGAGGACATTTCGCCAATGTCCGCGCCAGCGACGAACGCCTTGTCGCCGCTGCCGGTCAGAATCAGCACGCGGATCGTTTCGTCCGCGCGCACCGCGTCGAGCAGGGCGTCGAGCTCGTCGAGCACGGCGGAGTTCAGCGCGTTGAGCGCCTTGGGGCGATCGATCGAGGCGATCGCGACGGGTCCGTTCTTTTCCAGTCGAATCTGCGTCATACGTTCTCTCCCTTTCGTTTCCGTCCGGTCTTTCGATCGACCGTACATACCTTAAATAATTATAATACTTTCCCGTATATTTCGCAAGGTCTATTCCGGTTTTGGACGAAACTTTCGATTGCGCGGCGGACGCGTCTGTGCTACAATACCGGACGGAGCGCCGATGCGGCGCGGGAGGTGGAGCTTGGAGCGAAAGAGCGATCCGAAAACCTTGTTCGGGCATATTTACGCGCTGTTTTCCGTCATCGTATGGGGCAGCTGCTATGTGCTGACCAAAAACATGCTGAACGCGGGCTTTACCGCCCTGCAGATCACGCCGGTGCGCATGGCGCTCGCCTACGTCGTGCTGCTGCTGATGCGCCCGAAGTTTCAAAAGCTTCCGTGGAAGGACGAGCTGATCTTCGTGCTGATCGGTCTGTTCGGCGGCAGCGTGTACTTCTTCCTGCAGAACACGGCGCTGACCTTTACCTACGCGGCGAACGTCAGCATCATCGTGTGCCTCTCGCCGATCTTCACGGCGCTGCTCGCCTGGGCGGTCAGCCGCGGAAAGGAGCGCATCGGGAAGCTGCTGATCGTCGGCTCGCTGATCGCGATCGCGGGCGTCGTGCTCGTCGTGCTGAACGGCTCGCTGAACTTCCATCTGAGTCCCAAAGGCGATCTGTTGGCGCTTGCGGCTGGCATTTCGTGGGCGGTCTATTCGATCCTGATCCGCCGCTATGCCGATACGATGGACGGGTTCCTGGTGACCCGGCGCGTCATGTTCTGGGCGTTTGTGACCGCCGTTCCGCTGATGCTGCTGCACGACGGGATGCCGAACCTCTCTCCGCTGTTCACCGACTGGAAGGTGCTTTTGAGCTGGCTCTTTTTGGGCATTCTCGGCAACGCGGTGTGCTTCGCGCTGTGGAACATCGCGTTTGTGCGGCTCGGCGTGGTCGTCACAAACAACTATCTGTACGCCTCGCCGTTTGTCACCCTGCTGGTCGGCTGGCTGCTGCTCGGCGAACCGATCTCGTGGATGGGCATCCTCGGCGCGGTTCTGATCACCATCGGCGTCATCCTCGCGCAGAAAGAATAAACGGAATTTCGAAAGATCCTCCGCACGGAGGGTCTTTTTCTATTGCATTCCGTTGTTATATATGATATATTGTAAGTTGAAGCAATCGCTTTCTCTGTATCCCGTTTTCTCACGCGACCGATCCGGAAAGGGGCATCCGCAATGGAACAATCGAAATACTGCGCTTTTATCAGCTACCGCCACCTTTCGCCCGATCAGGAGATTGCAAAGGCGCTCCACACGGCGATCGAAACGTACCGCATCCCGACCAACATCCAAAAGAAAACCGGCAAAAAGCGCATGGGCCGCGTGTTCCGCGACCAGGAGGAGCTGCCGCTTTCGGCGGACCTCGGCGCCGACATCGAAACCGCGCTCGATTCGAGCGACTGGCTGATCGTCGTGTGCTCGCCGCGCTACCGCGAAAGCCGCTGGTGCATGCGCGAGCTCGAATACTTCATCGAACATAAGGGACGCGAGCGCGTGATCGCGATCCTCGCGGAGGGCGAGCCCGCCGACTCCTTCCCCGAGGAGATCCGCTGCTATACGGACGCGAACGGGAACACGGTCGAGGTCGACCCGCACGCGGCGGACGCGCGCGGCGCGGATATGAAAACGCGCCTCAAAAAGCTGAAAAACGAGAAGCTGCGCTTGCTCGCGCCGATGCTGTCTGTCACGTACGACGAGCTCAAGCAGCGCGAAAAGCAGCGCCGTCTACGCACGTTTTTGATCTCGGCCGCCGCGGTGTTCATCGCCGCCGTCGGGCTCGGCGCGTTTTTGACCGTCAGCCACATCCGCAACGAAGCGCTCAAACGCGAAGCGGCGGAGCAGCAGCGCATCGCGGAGGAGCAGGCGCGGCTTGCCGAGGAGCAGGCGAAGCTTGCCGAGGAACGGCAGAAGCTTGCCGAGGAACAGCGCATCCTCGCGCTGAACAATCAGATCGGCGAACTGACGGAGCGCTCGGAAACGGCGCTCGAGCGCAGCGACAGGATCGCGTCGGCGCAGGCGCTGCTCGAAGCGCTCGAACTGTCCGACCAGAACGGCGGGATCCGGCGCGAGCAGATCGTGGAGCGGCTGCAAAAAACCGCCCTCCTCACGCCGTTTTCGGCGGTCACCTCGTTCAGCAACCAGAACGAGCGCATTCTCGACATCGAGCCCTCCCCCGACGGACGGTACGCGATCGGCGTGATCAATCAGGATCACGTCTGCCTGATCGACTTTTCGAAGAACGAGATCGTCTATCAGGTCTCGTCCGCAAGCTCGTTGATCATCCACCTCGAATTCTCGCCCGACGGCTCGCGCTTCCTTGCCAACTACGGCACGCACGTCACGGTCTGGAACGCGTCCGACGGTTCGGAGGTCTTTACCTATACCGGCTCGCGCGGCAGCGACGGCGACATCGCGAACGTCTTTTTCTGGCGCGACGCGGATACCCTGCTCGTGCAGGACTTCGACACCTTCTGTTTTGTCGACATCCGCGACGGCTCCAAGCGTCCGTTTTACCGCTACGGCGAGCAGCAGGACTGGTACGATGTCAACAACAACCTCTATACCTATCTGTCCGGCGCGTCGCTTGCCGATCTGTTCACCGTACACCGCGAGGATTACTACGGCATCAACGTGACGCCCTCCGCGGACCGGACGAAGATCATGATCGGCGGCAGAGGCGGCGAGACCGGCACGCTGATCATCGACGAGACCGGCGCGCTCGTCTGTCCGCTGAACTACATGCCCGCGACGTTCTTTGAGGAAAACGCGCTCTCGCCCGACGGGACGGTCGCGATCTGGCTCTCGCAGTTCGGGCTGATCAGCGGCTGGGATGTCGAGACCGGCGCACTTTTGTACCTCGACCCGATCCCCGCCGAGAACAACAACGGCTTCTATTCCAATAGCGAGGTCACGTTCTCGCCGGACAGCAAGCGCGCGGCATACGTCTCTAACCATGTGCTGTACGTCATCGACGCGCGATCCGGTCAGGTGCTGCTGCAGGCGGGGCTTGCCGAGACCGAGATCACGGCGCAGGTCGCGTTCAGCTCCGACGGACGCTACATTCTGCTGACCGACCGCGACCTCTATATCATCGACGCGGACACCTATACCCTGCTGATGCTCGAAAGCGCATCCGACAACGCGCCGTTCAACAACGTGATCGCGCTCGAGAACACGGTCTTTGCCTGCGACAACAACGGCGCGGTGCGCATCCTGTGCCTGCCGGAACTGACGCAGATCTCCGAAGCCGACGCGGCGCCCGGCGAACTGCGCGAGCGCTACTACCCCGGCAACCTGCCCGACGGCATCACCGAGCCGATTCAGACGCACGAGATCATCCACGGCTACTGGGAGCAGCACAACGACCTGCCCGAATCGTACCTTCAGCCGCAGACGCGCGTCTCGCGCGAGGGCGACCGGCTTGCGGTGCTCTATCCGGACGGCGCGATCGAGCTGTACGACGCGTTCGGCGACGGCCATGCAACCGGCGCGCTGCAGCAGCTGACGATGCCGATCACCGCGTTCGGCATGGTGCACGACCGGCTGATCGCGACCGACTATTCGGGACGCATGCTGTTCTATGACCTTGCCAAAAACAAGGTCGTCAAGATCATCAACGAGGGCTCGGCACACAGCGGGTACGCGTTCACCGAGCAGGGCGACCTGCTCATGGCGCTGCGCGTCGGCACGATCCCCGCGATCGACGTGTACGACACCGCGGACGGCACCCTGCTGTTCACGATGAACGGTCCGTCTCCGTTCGAAGATTTCGCGTTCACGGTCGATGAGACCTATGCGGTCGGATGGATGCAAAACGGCGGCTTCGTCGTCGCCGACCTTCTCAAGGACGAAACGACCCTGCTGGAGCATGCGCGCAATCTTGCGGCGCTGTTCCGCTGAAAGGAGAATCGACATGGCATATACGGCATTCGAACGGATGCGGCAGATCAACAGGGAACGGTTCGGAACCGACGTCGGTCCGATGCAGCCGAAGCTGTTCCAAAGCGGCGCGGGAAACGACCTCAAGAGCGCGGCGCTGCGGTTTTTGCACGAGCGCTGCGAAGGACTGCGGTTCGACGCCGCGTCCGAGGCGGCGGAAGCGGACGGTCCGCTTTTGGGCGCGGGGCTGAAGGCGCACCAGATTCCGTACAACATGCAGATGGACGTCGAGCGGCTGTGCCTCGAACACGAGTTGGAAAAGTTCTTCGACTCCGGCGTCGCTGAGGACGCGTACACCGTCTACTACTGCTACCTCGAAATGTTCGTCGGGCAGTACGGGCATTCGCGCCGGATGGTCGAGCTGCTGTCCGAATTCGAATCCAACGCGAGCTCGCTGCTGATGAAGCACCGCGACCACTATTCGCACTCGGTCTACGTGTTCGCGCTCGGTCTTGCGATCTACGAAACGAACACCGCGTACCGCGAGACGTTCCGCCGCTTCTATTGTCCGGACGCCGACGAGCACGCGGCCGCCGCGTTCTTTCTCGAATACTGGGGGCTGACCTCGCTGTTCCACGACATCGGCTACCCGTTCGAGATCCCGTTCGAGCAGGTGCTGGCGTACTTTGAGGTGGACAAAAAGGAGCGCGGGCAGGGCTGCCTGTACCTCTCCTATCACGATCTCGGCGCGCTGAACCGGATCGACGAGCCGACCGGCGCGCACCTTGAGGCGCTGTTCGGGCGCACGTTCGGCACCGTCGATGAGCTGCTTGCCTTCGGCATCTTTGAACGGCTCGGCGACGCGTACGGGATTTCGGAGGAGGCGATCCTCGACGCGATCTCGCGCAAGCCGACGCATCCCGAATCGTTCGGCTACTACATGGATCACGCGTATTTTTCCGCGACGCGCCTGTTCTCCGAGCTGATCGAGGAGCGCGGACCGGCGTTTTTCAACCGAACGCACCTCGACGTGCTGACCGCGATCATGCTGCACAACAGCTTGTACAAGTTCTCGATCGCGTTCTACAAGTCCAAGACCAAGTGTAAGCCGCCGCTTCGCGCCGCGCAGCACCCGCTTGCGTACCTTCTGATGCTCTGCGACGAGCTGCAATGCTGGGACCGCACCGCCTACGGCAGAAACTCGCGCACCGAGCTGCATCCGATGGACGCCGCGTTCGACTTCTCCGGCAGCGCGATCCGCGCAACGTACTGCTTCGACCGGGACGAATCGCCCAAGATCCTCGCGTATCAGATGCGCTGCCACGAATGGGAGAACGGCGGCGAGGGCGATCCGCCGCGGCTCAAGGCGTACAGCGACATGGCGGAGCCGAATCAGCGCTTCCTACGGGACATCGAACGCATCGTCGACCTCGGCGACCTTCCGCTTTCCGTGGATACGACGCTCAAAACCGTCGATTACCGCGGCAAGCACACGTATCTGTCCGCGTCGAGCTTTCTGCACATGTACGATTTCGCGGTCGCGCTCAACGCCCGCTACCGCTACGAGGGGCGCGAGGATACCGTTTCGACCGAGCAGCTCGAACGCGAGTTCGACGAGCTGTCGCTCGAATACCGGCTGCTGAACATCAACCAGGCGAAGAGCTTTTCGAAATACCTCAACGCGATCGGCTGCTTCTACACCGACAAGCCGGTCGATTTCGAAATGCTGCACGCGTTCAGCGACGGGCAGACCGCCGTCTTTGCGCCGATGGAGCACGAGCGCTGGGTGCGCGAGCACATCGCGATGGGCTGGACGCACGGCACGGAGTACCGCACCGTACCGGTCGACGGCGACGAAGCGCAGGCGCGCGCCGCCCTGCGCGAACAGATGCGCCGCCACGCGCTCTGCATGGACGGACAGCCGACCGCCGAGCAGATCGCCGCACACTACCGCTCCCTTTCCCCCGCCGATCAGGGCAAGGACTGGAAGCCGTTCAACAGCATGCTGAAGCTGATCAAAAAGTACGACGGCCTTCGCATCTACCGCCTCTCCTGACGACCGCACACAAAAAAGCGCCGCAAAACGGCGCTTTTCGTGTTTTTATCCGGATTTTCAGTCGACCATGCTCTTGAGATCCTGTGCGACGGTGATCGGGGCGGCGGTGGCTGCCTTGACGTCGTCCACGGTGAACTCGGGGTTGATCTCGGTCATGACAAGACCGTTCGGCGTGACTTCGAGCACGCACATTTCGGTGATGATCTTCTTGACGCAGTGCGACGCCGTGAGCGGCAGACGGCACTTTTCGAGGATCTTCGGATTGCCCTTTGCGGTGTGCTCCATGCAGACGATGCAGTTGCGCGCGCCGACGCAAAGGTCCATCGCGCCGCCCATGCCGGGCATGCGCTTGCCGGGGATGATCCAGTTGGCGAGGTTGCCTTCCTGATCGACTTCGAGCGCGCCGAGGAAGCAGGCGTCTACGTGACCGCCGCGGATCAGACCGAAGTTCGTTGCCGAATCGATGAAGCCGCCGCCGAACGCCACGGATGCGGGATTGCCGCCCGCGTCGACGACATGGTACGGATCGTAGTTTGCGTCGCCCTCTTTGGGGGTCGCGCCTGCGCCGACGATGCCGAGCTCCGCATGGATCACGAGATCGACGCCTTCGGGAAGGAAGCTCGGGATCATGGTCGGCAGACCGATACCGAGGTTGACGACATCGCCGTCTTTCAGCTCTTTGGCGCAGCGCTTGGCGATAAACGCTTTGATTTCAGACTTATCCATTATTTTCTTTCTCCTTCCACGATGTAGTCGACGGTCATGCCGTAGGTGTGGATGTTTTCGGGCTCGATCTCGCCGATGGGCACGAGATATTCGCACTCGGCGATGACGGTGTCCGCCGCGGTCGCCATGACGGTATTGAAGTTGCGCATGGTGCCCTTATACCAGCAGTTGCCCGCCTCGTCGCACTTATAGGTGCCCAAGAGCGCGAAGTCCGCACGGATCGGCTTCATCAGCAGGTACGGCTTGCCGTCGATCTCCTGCTTGCCCATGCACAGCGGGCTCTGCTCGATCAGGGTGTTGACGCCGACCGGCGTGAGAACGCCGCCCAGTCCCGCGCCGCCCGCGCGGATGCATTCCGCCATCGTGCCCTGCGGGATCAGGTTGACTTCCAGCGTGCCTTCGTTCATCTGCTGACCGACTTCCGGCGTCATGCCGACGTGCGTTGCGATGACGCGCTTGACCTGATGGTTGTGAATGAGTTCCGCGATGCCGAAGAATTCTTCGCCCATGGGACCGACCGCGCGGCCCATATCGTTCGCGATCAGCGTGAGGTCCTTGGTGCCGAGCTTGACGAGTTCCTTGACGATGGCAAGCGCCTGTCCGCAGCCCAGAAAGCCGCCGCACATGACCGTTGCGCCGTCGGGAATCATTTTCGCTGCTTCTGCAGCAGTGAGTACCGGTTTCTTTGCCATTGAAAGTTCCTCCTTGTTGAACTATAAAGTCTTTGCCTGCAGCTTACCGGATGCCGCGTTTGACCATTTCCGTCACGACGAAGCTCGCGACGTCGTCGCCGTACGTGCCCGCGCCGAAGCCCGCGTCGAAGCCGAGTTCCTTGGCAAGCTCGTGCGTGATGCGCGGACCGCCGCAGACCACGACGAACCGGTCGCGCAGTCCTTCCGCTTCGAGCAGTTCGATGAGGTTGGTGAGATTCTGAATATGGATGTCCTTTTGCGTGACCGTCTGCGAAACGAGCAGCGCGTCCGCGTTGACCTCCAGCGCCTTCTTGATCAAATCCTCGTTCGGCACCTGCGAGCCGAGGTTGTACGCCTCGATCATCTCATAGCGCTCCACGCCGTAATGCCCCGCAAAGCCCTTGCGGTTCATGATCGCGTCGATGCCGACGGTGTGCGCGTCGGTGCCGGTCGATGCGCCGACCATGACGACCTTGCGCCCGATGTGCTCGCGGATGTACTCGTTCGTCTCCTCCATGCTCATGACGTCGCTTTCGACGGTAATGACATGGATGTCCTCGTAGTTGACCGAATGCACGCAGCTTCCGTAGACCACGTAGAACGTGAACTCCTTGTCGAGCGGGGCGTGATAGGTCACGTTCGGCTCCTCGAGTCCCATCTTCTTCGCGATCTGCCGCGCCGCCTCGACGCCGCGTTCGTCGTCCTTGACCGGCAGGGTAAAGCTCATCTGCACCTTGCCGTCGTTCATCGTGTCGCCGTAGGGTTTCAGATGCTTGAGGTCGAGCGTGGTATCGAAGTCGATTTTATGGGTGTTGTACAGTCCGCTGCTCATTGCGCCACCTTGCCTTTCATGACCTCGATGAACGGGTTGAAGTACGCGTCATCCTTGACGACGACGCCGGCAAGTCCCTTGCCGCCGTCCTTCGGACGCTTGACGTCCGCGAAGATGCCGCGTTCGAGCGTCGTAAACAGACCGAGCGATTCGATCTCCTTCAAGAGCTCCGTCGCCTTGGTCAGCACCTCGTTCGCGCGGGTGCGGATGATGCCGCCCTCCTTGAAGGTCAGCTCGCCGCCGAGATCCTTCATCGTGCGGAAGATGTACTGCGCGTTCTCGATCGACAGGGCGCGGTCCGACATGAACGGCGTGTGGATCGCCTCGGTCATCATGCCCAGAAGATGCAGCTTCTGGTTCGTGAGGATCGTCACCATGTTAAAGAGAGCGTCCTGAATGTGCCCGCGGAAGATGTTGCCGGTCATGTACTTGGTCGGCGGCATGTACTTTAAGGGGGCCTTAGGGAAGATCTCGCGCGCCATCTGCGCCTGCGCGAGCTCGTAGAGGAAGGTGTTTTCCACCGACGGGTCCATTTCGAACGCGTGTCCGAGACCCATCTGCTCCTCGCGCATGCCCGCGCACTTGGCGAACGCCTCGTTCAAAAACTGCGAAGCGAGCACGGTGTGCGCCGAGGTGATCGCGTCGTCCGTCGTGAGGTAATTGTCCTCGCCGGTGTTGATGATGACGCCTGCGTAGCCGTTGATGATGCGCGAAAAATACTGGTCGACGATCGTGCGCTGCATGTTGATGTCGCGGAACAGGATGCCGTACAGCGCGTCGTTCAGCATGACGTCGAGCCGTTCGAGCGCGCCCATCGCCGCGATCTCCGGCATGCACAGACCGGAGCAGTAGTTGCACAGGCGGATGTAGCGGTGCTGTTCCTCGCCAACCTCGTCCAGTGCGGCGCGCATCAGGCGGAAGTTCTCCTGCGTCGCGTAGGTGCCGCCGAAGCCCTCGGTCGTAGCGCCGTAGGGCACGTAGTCGAGCAGCGACTGACCGGTCGTGCGGATGACGGCGATGATGTCCGCGCCCTGCTTGGCGCCCGCCTTTGCCTGCACGATGTCCTCATAGATGTTGCCGGTCGCGACGATGATGTACAGGTACGGACCTTCCTTGTCGCCGAAGCGGCCGAGGTACTCGTTGCGCTGTCTGACGTTCGCGTTGATCCGTTCCATCGACGCGTCGATGTACGGCTGCAGCGCAGCGCGGATCTCCGTCTCCGAATGCGAGAGCATTTTCGTGAGATCGATCTCGCCGCGGTCGATCAGCTCCGCCACGCCCTGCGGGTCCTTGCCGGTTTCCAGAACGGCGCAGCCGAGCACCCAGGCGGCGCCGAGCGGCAGCAGCGCGTTCTCGCAGAGGCAGTCCACCACCACGTTCGGCATGGGAACGTCCAGCTCATTCACGCCGTCGATGCCCAAAAGCCGGCAGACGGTGCGTTCCACGGTGACGGTGGTGTGCCGGTCGATGAAGCGCTGCACGTCGGCGGCGACATGCGCCGCGCTTGCGCGCGCCTCATTGACCAGTTCCTGGTTCAAGCCGAGTTTGCTTTCCATACGGTTTCCTCAGTGCTTGACGTGCCGTTCGTTGCGCAAAAGCTTGGTTGGCTCCAGATAGTGCTGAAGCGTGCCCTCGGCAACGTAGGCGACGCCGGTCTTTTCGATCTTTTTCTTGCCGGTGCAGACGTCGCAATGGCAGTTCTGCACGTAGTGTTCCGGCTCGGTATAGGACGTGATGACGCCCTCGAAGTTGCGCAGGATGACCTTTCTGGGGGTCTGCGAGATCAGGTACGTCGGCATGACGGGCGTCTTGCCGCCGCCGCCCGGCGCGTCGACGACGAACGTCGGTACGCAGTAGCCGGAGGTATGCCCGCGCAGCGCTTCCATGATCTCGATGCCCTTCGAAACGGGCGTGCGGAAGTGCGACAGTCCGAGGGACGGGTCGCAGGCGTAGATGTAGTACGGACGCACGCGCATCTTGACGAGCCCGTGCACGAGCTCCATCATGACGTGGCTGCAGTCGTTGACGCCGGCGAGCAGCACGCTCTGGTTGCCCAGCGGAATGCCCGCGTCCGCGAGCATCGCGCACGCCTTCGCCGCCTCTGGCGTGAACTCCTTCGGCGTGTTGAAGTGCGTGTTGAGCCAGATCGGATGGTACTTTTTCAGCATGTTGCACAGCTCGGGCGTGATGCGCTGCGGGCAGACGACCGGCGTGCGCGAGCCGATGCGGATGATCTCCACATGCGGGATCGCACGGAGCTTGCGGATGATGTCCTCTAAAAGCGCGTCGGAAACCATCAGTGCGTCGCCGCCGGAAAGCAGCACGTCGCGCACTTCGGGATGGTTCGCCACGTATTCGATGCACTTGTCGATCTGCGCCTTGGGTACGCCGCAGTCGTTCTGCCCCGCAAAGCGGCGGCGCGTGCAGTGACGGCAGTACA
>DFEW01000069.1:0-13020 GCA_002369195.1 Christensenella sp. UBA3792 | reverse complement strand
ACATCGAGCACATATCGGTGATGAGCAGCAGAACGCGGTCCGGATAGCGGTGCGTGAGACCGGGCGTCGGCGAATCGGTATCCTCATGCAGCGGGTCGGCATTCTCGTAATCGGCGTAATCGAGCTCCTCCGCGCGCGGGATCGCCATCTTGCGGATCGGATCGTAGGGATCGTCGAGGTCGATCAGCGACAGATAATACGGCGTGATCGCCATGCGCAGCTTGCCGAGCGTCTTGCGCACGCCCTCCTCCTCGTCGGGGGTCAGGGTCATGATCTTTTTGAGATCGTCCAGCGTTTCGGCGCGGTTCTTGACCTGCCAATGCCAATCGTTCCAGAGTTCTTCGGGGACGTCGGCAAAGAGACCGTTGCGGGTTTTCATCGGGTAAAAATCCTCCTAACGTCGTAATGAAAAGACCGCAAGAGCAGGACGCTTTGCCTGCTCTTGCCGGGTCGGATCAGCAGTATTTTTCGTCGAACAGCTTTCTGAGCTTTTCGTTCTCGCGCAGCACGTTGAGCGTGATCTCGGCATGGTTCTTGGTGTAGCCGTTGCCGACGATCATCGTGACGTCCTTGCCGACGCCTTCCGCGCCCAGCGCCGCCTTGGTGAAGGAGGTCGCCATCGAGAAGAAGTAGACGAGACCGTCGTCGCGAACCGGCAGGATCGCGCTCATCTCGCAGGATTCGATGTTGACGCAGCTGATGGAGATGTCATATTCCTTGCCGCCGTTGACTTCGAGCGCCTTTTCCAGCACTTCGACCGGCTTGGTGCAGTCCGCAACGATGACGTCGGTGTAAACGCCGAGCTCGATCAGCGCAGGGACCTGCTTCGGGTTGCGGACGACGCCGACGACCTTGCCGTTCGGGCCGACCTTTTTCAGCGCTTCCCAGCCGCAGAGCACGCCGCTCTTGCCGTTTGCGCCGAGGATCAGGACGGAGTCGCCTTCCTTCGGGAGCTTTCTCGCCTGCGCGGGTGCGCCTGCCACGTCGAGCGCCGCGAGCGCCAGCGCTTCGGACATGTCCTCGGGGAGCTTCGCGTAGATCGCGGATTCGAACAGAACCGCCTGACCGTCGATATCGACGCGGTCAATGTCCTTATGGATCGCCTTGATGCGGTCGATCTTAAGCGGCGTCATGGACAGCGAAACGAGGGACGCGATCTTGTCGCCGACCTTGAGGTCGAAGTCGGGCTTCTTCAGCAGGTCGTCGCCGATGTAGGCGACCTTGCCGATGAACATGCCGCCGGAACCGGTGACCGGGTTCTGCTGCTTGCCGCGCTCCGCCACGATGCCGAGGATCATTTCGCCGATCTTCTGCTCGTCGCCGCCGCACGCTTCCTCGATCTGGGTGAAGGATGCGGAGTCGATGTTCAGAGAAATGACGTCGCAGATGATTTCGTTGCTGTAATGCTTGGTCATGTCGTTGTCGATCTTCCATGCCGCCTGGGTCAGAACGCCCTTCGGCTCGATGACGCGGTGGGTGCCGTACTTATTGCCCTTTAACTGTTCCATTGTTCTTCCTCCTGAATCAATTTGATTTGAATGAATAAATTCCGATTGTTACTGACGCGGCTTCATGCCGAGGATCGCTCTCGCCTCGTCGGGCGTTGCGATCTCGCGTCCGAGTTCCTGTGCAAGGCGCACGACCTTTGCGACCAGCTCGCCGTTAGAAGCCGCCTTGTGACCCTTTCCGAGGTACACGTTGTCCTCGAAGCCGACGCGCACGTTGCCGCCCATGATGATGCCGGCGGCCGCCATCGTCCACGCCGAGCGGCCGACGCCGGTGACCGTCCAGGTCGAGCCCGCGGGGATCTTGTTGACCATGAACGCCAGGTTGTCGACCGTTGCGGGCGCGCAGCCGGCGACGCCGAGCACGAAGTTGAACTGCATCGGCGCACCGGGCACTTCGCCCTTCTTCGCCATATTGAGAACGGTGTCGATATGACCGAGTTCGAAGCACTCGTATTCCGGCTTGATGTTGTTTTCGATCATGCGCTTGCCGAACGCGCGCATCGTGGGCATCGTGTTCTCGAACACCTCGTCGCCGAAGTTGCAGGTGCCGCAGTCGAGCGTCGCCATCTCAGGGAACAGCTCGGTCGGCTGCAGACGCTCCTCGGGCGTCATGCCGGTCGCGCCGCCGGTCGACGGGATCATGATCACGTCGGGCAGCTCCTTGCGGATCGCATCCATGACGACGCGGAAGCGCTCGCGGTCCTGCGTCGGGGTGCCGTCGTCCTCGCGCACATGCACATGGATGATCGCCGCGCCCGCTTCATACGCGAGCTTCGCCTCGCGCACCATTTCCTCGACGGTGTACGGCACGGCGGGGTTGTTCGCCTTGGTGACTTCCGCGCCGCAGATGGCGGCGGTAATGATCAGCTTTTCCATGAAATCCTCCTTATTTGTCCTTGCTGCGGTCGATGCGCTGACAGTCCTTGGGCGTGACGCAGGTGCCGTGCGCGCGGCACACGACGATCGGTTCGGGCAGAACTTCCGCCGCGCTCGGGGAGATGTCCGGACGCGCCTGTATGACCTTGCGCGCTTCGAACGTCATGCCGCGGGAGGTGTTGCCGATGCGGTCGATCTCACCGTACGCCTCGATGTAGTCGCCGGCGTAGACGGGCGCGAGAAACTCGATGTTGTCGTAGGCGCAGAACAGGCCCTCGTCGCCGTCGCACTGAATGAGCAGCTCGGTCGCGACGTCGCCGAACAGGTGCACCATATGCGCGCCGTCAACGAGGTTTCCGCCGTAGTGGGCATCCTTCGCGCTCATGCGAAGGCGAAGCAGGGATGAGAATTTTTCCATGGATTCCGTCTCCTTTATCAAGTTTTTCAAGGGGTGCAGCCGTTCCGAACCGGCTCGGACGACAAAAAAAGAGCGCTGTCGGTCGATCCGACCAATAGCGCTCCATGCAGACACATGACAGTTGCGCCGCTTACACGACGCCTCCAAGGCGAAGATGGGCCGTTCCTCGTCCTTTCGGCGGAAAACCCCTTCCCTGTCCGACGTGTTCCGGCTGCCCGACCGATCGGAAAGGTACCCTGTCCTCCGCGCCTCTATTGATGTTCATTCGGAATTCTGTATAAAAATTATACCCGATTCCGGCTGTGATTGTCAAGGTATTTTCAGACTTTGCGGCTGAGGTTGCTCACATGCGCGCGGTCAGCCAGTCGAGGATAAACGCGTCGACGGTCTCCCTGTCGAGCTCGTTCAAAATCTCGTGCCGGTCGTTCTCAAACAGCTTCAGCGTGACATCCTTGATGCCGGTGTCGCGGTACGTCTGCGCAACGATCTTCGGGCCTTTGCCGAACTCGCCGACCGGATCGTTCGCACCGGACACGACCAGGATCGGCAGGGACTTCGGGATCTTGTCGAGGTTCTCCTGCCGCTGCGCGTAGCGGATGCCGCGGAACAGGTTGTAGTAGCCGTTGACGGTGAACATGAACTGGTTGAGCGGGTTCGCCTCGTACGCGTCGACGATCGCTTCGTCCTTGGTCAGCCAGTCGTTCTTCGTGCGGCCGGGCTCGAACTTCGCGTTGTAGGAGCCGAGCGCCGTGTTGTTGATCATCGCGCTGCGGTAGTGTCCGCCTCTCGCCTTCTGGAGGACACCGGTGAGCGCGATGCCGAGGTCGAGCGTCGCCGTCGGCTGATAGCCGGTGCCCATGATGATCGCGCCGGACAGCCCTTCGCCGAACTTCTCGATGAACTGCCGCGCAAGGAAGGAGCCCATGCTGTGCCCGAGCAGAAAGTACGGAACATCCGGATACTTCTTTTGCGTGTCCTCGCGCAGCTGCTGCATGTCGCCGAGCACGCAGAAGTTGCCGTCATGCTTGGCAAAGTAGCCGAGCTGCGACTCGTCCGTGACGGACTTGCCGTGTCCGAGATGATCGTTGCCGACCACGTAGAATCCCTGCGACGCCATGAACGACGCGAACCGGTCGTAGCGGTCGATGAACTCGACCATGCCGTGCGCGATCTGCAGCACCGCGCGCACCTTCGTTTCGGGAATCCATTCGATCGCGTGGATCTGCGTCAGTCCGTCCTTCGACGGGAAATAGAACTCCTGCTTCATACCCTTGTATCCTTTCCTTTTAGCATGGTTTCAGTATATCCCAAAGCCGCGCGTTCGTAAAGCATAAAGTGCGTTACGAACGGTACTTTTGTTCGATGCGTTCGAGAATCTCCGGCTCCAGCGACAGCATCCTGCAGATGTGCAGCGCATCGCGCGGGCAGTCCGCCCTGCCTTCGATGCGGTACAGCCCGTAGTTCATGTGCCGCGCGATCGCCTCCACGCCGTCCTCGATGTTCGGTCCGATCTCCCGCGCGATCGCATCCGGATCGACGTCCTTGAGCCCGATGATCTGATAGTGGCGCGACGCTTCCTCCGCGACCCGGTCGTAGTGCGTGGAGAGCACCGAGATCGCGTCGATGCCGTTCAGGTAGTGCACGACCGCCTGCACGATCAGCGCGCCTTCGTCCGGATTCGTGCCGCGCGCGAACTCGTCGAACAGCAGCAGCGCATAGCCCTGCTTCGCCGCCTCCAGCGCTTTTTTGAACTGCACGATCTCCGAGCCGAACCCCGACAGTCCCGAGCGCATCGAGGACAGATCGTCGAACAGCATCCGGATGCAGGCGAACATCGGGATCCGCGCCGCCGCTGCCGGCACCAGAAAGCCCGCATGACACAGCAGCACGCTCAGCGCCAGCGTCTTTAAGGCGACGCTCTTGCCGCCCATGTTCGCGCCGGTGATGACCGTCGCCCCGCGATCGAGCGCGATCGAAACGGGCACGAACGCCCGTCCCTTCTGCCGCAGCAGATCGTCCAGTTCCGGATTCACCATGTCGGTCAGCTCCAGCTCCGTCTCCGTCAGCGTCGGACGCACGCAGCCGCGGCGCGCCGCGAACTGCGCCTTCTGGATCAGAAAATCGACCGCGCCGAGCGTCTGCGCGTCGGCAAGCAGGTCGTCCGCCATCGGCATCAGCTTTCGGCACATCGTCTCGCGCACCTTGCGCTCCTCCGCTTCCTCGTCGGCGCAGATGCGCGTGCGCTCCAGCTTGAGGTCGGTTCGCTCCGCGTCGCTTTGCGCGCGATACAGCCGCTCCTCGACCGCCTTTTTCGCCCTGCGCACCGCCCGAAGCCCCTCCGACGCGCTGTCGGGAATATAGAACCCGCGCGAGCGCGTCCGCTCCGGATCGAGCACCTGCATCGCCGCGGACGGGTCGTGCAGCGCAACGCCGTGTAGCTTTGCCGACGCGTTCCATTCTGCAAGCAGCGGGATCAGCGCGCCGATGCGTTCGAGATACCCTTTGAGCTCGAACAGTTCGACCGCATCGAGGCAGTCCCCCTCCCTGAGCCGTCTGAGCGAGGGACGGATGTCCTTTAGGCGGCACAGCTCGACCGCGATTTTTTCGAGCACGTCCTTCGATCCCTCGACCGACGACGCCGCCTTTTCGGTGTTATCGAGCTCCGCTTCCAAAAGCGCGCGCTCGTCCGGCGCGTAAAAGCGCAGATGCCGGATGCGCTCAAGCCCGAACGGGCTGCAGCCGTGCAGGTTGTCCAGGATATAGTTGAGACCGATCCCCGCCCGTTCCTCAAAGCTCACGGAAATCATAGCGCGTCCTCCTTCACATTGATCACCGGCACATCCACCGCCGCCGCCATCGCGTCCCGGAACGCCGCCGGGTCGAACTTCCAGCCGTACGCGGAAACCGGATTGACCGTCACGCACAGCGTTTCGGCCGCATCCTCGGTCTCGAGCGCGACAGCACGCGCCGCGAGCCGTTCGAGCACCTCCGCGCCGAGCAGCACCTTGCTCGGGTCCTGCACGACGAGCCGCCCGTTTTTCAATACGCCGCTTTTCAAAAGCGGCACCACCGCCGCCTCGGTCAGCGCGCCGGTGATGCGCGCCTCATGATGCGCCGTAAAAGCGTCTTTCAGCGTGCCGTCGAACGGTTCGGGCAGCGTCTTTGCCTTTTTGAGATTCAGCACGCGGCAGAACGCCGCCGTATCCGCGACGACCTTTTCCATGCGCATGTCGTAGCTCGCGCCGGTCGAAAGGATGACCCCGTCCGCGACGCTACGCGCGCCGAGCGATTTGCGCCCCAGCGCGCCGTCGATGATGACCTGCGACGCGCCGAACGAGAAGAACAGGTCCGACACGGTCCGAAGCTGCGAGACGATCGACGGTCCGGCAAGCTGCACCCAGCCGTCGCTTCTGGCGCAAAAGAGCACGACCTCGCCGAGCGGCGTCGGGATGCCGGTCGTGTACAGGATCTCCTTGGTGACGTCGCACAGGCGCAGCATGTCCTTCGCCGTGGCGATCAGCGTTCCCTGCGGCACGAAGATGCCCGGCTTTTCGGTGCCGGTCACGACGTCCGTCGATTCGCCGTCGCGCCCGATCGAGGTCAGCGCCAGCGTACGCTTGCGCCCGTACTGCGAAAGCAGGCGGTTCAAGACCGTCGTCTTGCCCGCGTTCTTGCACATGCCCACGATGGACAGGGTTTTGACGCTGTTCAGCTTTCCTTCGATCCGCGGCTGCATCTTCGGCTCCTTTGCACATTCTTATGCATATGATAGCATAAAACCCGCCGGTTGAAAAGAGGGAAGCCCGCCGCTGTTGACAAAACGCCGCATATTGTATACAATTTGGATAGGATTATGAAAGGAAAGCCGCACCATGCACGGGCAGACACCGCACGCCGCAAACGCACGGCACGCTTTTTCCGAACGAAACGGCACGCCCGCTTCGTGGGTGTACGGCGCGTTTTTCCGTTTTGCGCACGCGGTGCTGCATCGAAAGCAGCATCTTCATGTCGACGATTCGAGCACGCGCGCGCTGCGCGGACCGTTCGTCGCCCTTTGCAATCACGAGTCGTTCTACGACTTTTACTACGTCAAACAGCTTTTCCCGAACGCGCGCCCCGCGTTCGTCGTCAACCGGCACTACGTTTCGATCCCGATCGTCAAAACGCTCGCCCGCCGCGCCGGCTTCATCCCGAAGCGCCTGTTCACGCCCGATCCCGCAACGCCGCTCGGCATCATGCGGGCGATCCGCGCCGGGTTCCCCGTCGTCATCTTTCCCGAAGGACGGCTCTCCGTGTCCGGACAAAGCTACCCGATCCTCGACCGCGGCGCGGCGTTCTATAAGCGTCTGCACGTCGATATCGTGCTGTGCGGCATTCGCGGCGCGTATCTGTGCAACCCCAAGTGGCGAAAGCGCTTTTACCGCGGCGAAATCTCGGTTTGCGCAACGCGCATCGTCACGAAGGAGGAGGCGGCATCCATGTCCGACGACGCGCTCGACGCGCTGATCCGCGACGCGCTCCGCTATGACGACAGCACGGCGCAGCATCCGATGCGCATGAACGGACGCGCCGAGGGGCTTTCCGACATCCTCTACCGCTGCATCGACTGCGGCGCGCTCTACAGCACCGAGGGCAAAGGAAACGCCCTTCACTGCCGCGCCTGCGGCAGGACGCACACGCTCGACGACACGTACCGGTTCGAAAACGGGCTTTCGATCGCCGCGTACTACGATCGCATCAAAGAGATCGAGACCCGCGCGCTTGCGACCGAAACGCTTACCGCGCCGGTGCGCGTCACGGTGTTTTTGCAAAACGGCGGCAGGCGGCGCGAGCACGGCACCTGCACGCTCGACGCGAACGGCTTCGGCTATCGGGGCGATCGCACGTCGTTCTCGATCCCGCTCTGCGACCTGCCCGCGCTGCCGTTCTCGTGCAATGCGGAGTTCGAAACCTATTATAACGGCGATCTCTACTACTTCTACCCGACCGAGAATCCGCGGCAGGTCGTGCGCTGGGCGCTGCTTGTCGACCGCAGGAAGGAGATGCAACATGAAACGCAGGACTGAAACGCTGGTCAATCTCTCGACGCGCACGTTCTTGCAGGTCGTCGCGCTGCTCTTTGCGCTGATGCTCGCGGCGATCGCGCTGACCTACCTGATCCCCAAGGGCGCGTTCGGCGTCGGGGCGGACGGACAGACCGACTACCTTGCCTATACGCGCATCGAAGGCGCGTCCGGCATCCCGATCTGGAAGGGTCTGCTCGCGCCGTTTCTCGTGTTCGCCTCGGACAACGGTCTGACGCTGATCATGCTGTCGCTGTTTCTCGTCGTGATCTTCGCCTCGTTCCAGGTCATGAACGACGTCGGCGGCATCAAGGCGCTCGTCGGCGCGATCGCGCAGCGCTTCGAAAAGCGGCGCACGCTGCTGCTGTGCATGATCGCGCTCGTGTTCATGTGCTTCGGCGCGTTCCTCGGTCTGTTCGAGGAAATGCTCTCGATGCTGCCGATCGTGACCGCGCTGTGCGTGCTGATCGGGTACGACTCGTTCACCGGCTTCCTTGCGAGCATCGTCGCCTGCGGCTTCGGCTTTGCAAGCGCGATCACCAACCCGTTCACGGTCCTGCTCGCGAGCGAGATCATCGATGCGAATCCGATGGAGCACATCTGGTACCGGATCCTGATCTTCGCCGTGATGTACCTGCTGCTGCTCGGCTTCCTGTTTCTCTATGTCCGGCGGCTCAAAAAGGACCCGTCAAGCAGTCTGACGCGCGCGCACGACGCGGCGCTCAGCGCGCAGGCGCCTGACAGCGATCGACCCGACACGACCGGGCGCGATCGGCGCACGCGCATCGTGTACATCGTGTTCCTGCTTCTGTGCCTTCTTCTCATCATCCTCTGCTCGGCGGTAAGCGCGCTTCGCGACTACACCGTGGTCGTGCTGATCGCGTACTTTCTGCTGTTCGGACCGCTCGCCGGATGGCTTTGCGCGCGCGATTTCAAAACCGTCCTCAAGAGCTTTGGGAACGGCGTGGTCGGCGCGCTGCCGACGCTCGTGTTCATCGCGCTCGCGTCCTCGATCAAGTACATCTTCGACGAAGGCGCGATCATGCCGACGATCGTGCATTCGATCAACGCGCTCGTTTCGGGCCACAGCCCGCTGATCGTCGCGCTCGTGCTGTACGCAATCATTCTTGTGCTCGAATTCTTCATCTCATCCTCGACCGCCAAAGCCATCCTCGTCATGGGCATGCTCGCGGTCGTCAGCGTCCCGCTCTCAAAGCAGATGCTGGTGCTGATCTACACCTTTGCCGACGGCTACACGAACGTCCTGTTCCCGACCTCGCCGGTGCTTTTGATCTCGCTTTCGATGATCGGCGTGGACTACTTCAAGTGGGTCAAAAAGAGCGTTCCGCTGTTTGCAGCAAACCTCGCCCTCGTCGTTCTGTTCCTGACGCTGGGCATCGCGCTCGGCTACTGAGCGATTCGCGAAAAACGCCCGCATCCCGCGCCCGCTTTTTTGCGGCGCGGGCTTGTTTCGCGCGCGGTTTCATGATAGAATAAACTGAATATATACGGGGGTTATGGACGATGCAGAAACTGGCAAACGGTTGGGAGTTTCTTCCCGTTTGGACCGAGGACTTCAAGGACGGCGCAGGCGCGGGCGAGCCGGTACGGCTGCCGCACAATCCGCGCACGGTTGCGCAGCACTACGCGGGACCGGAGGATTACGAAGGCGTGTACGGCTACCGCAAAACGCTCGCGCTCGACGCGTCGCTTGCGGGCAAGCGCATCTTTGTGCAGTTCGACGGCGCGGCGCACATCGCGACCGTGTACATCAACGGCAGGCGCAAGACCACGCACAACACCGGCTACACGGCGTTTCGCGTGGAGATCACAAACGACGTGCGCCTCGACGGGACGGACCTTTTGGCGGTGCGTCTCGATTCGACCGAGAACCCGTCGGTGCCGCCGTTCGGTTTCGTCATCGACTATCTGACCTACGGCGGGCTCTATCGCGACGTCTGGCTTGACGTGCGCAATCCCGCCTGCATCGCGGACGTGTTCGTACAGACGCCCGACCTGCATACCGCCAAGGTGCAGACGACGTTTTCGGGCATCACCGACGCGCTGATCCGCCACCGCATCCTCGATCGCGGCGGCGCATGCGTTGCGGAAACGATCTTTGCCGCGAGCGAAACGAAGGTCGACGCGCCCGAAGGACTGACCGTCTGCTGTTCGACGCTTCGCGCGGACGGCGCGCAGCCGTGGAGCGACGAGACGCCGAACCTCTATACCCTCGAAACGACGCTTCTGGACGCCGACATGCAGCCGCAGGACGTGCAGACCGTGCGCTTCGGCTTCCGCACCGCGGAATTTAGGGCGGACGGGTTCTATCTCAACGGCAGGCGCACGTTCATGCGCGGTCTCGACCGCCATCAGGCGTACCCGTACCTCGGCTACGCGGCGCCCGAAAGCTTGCAGCGCGAGGACGCGCGCATCCTCAAGGAGGAGCTTTGCTGCAACGCGGTGCGCACCTCGCACTATCCGCAGAGCCAATACTTCATCGACGCATGCGACGAGCTCGGTCTGTTCGTGTTCACCGAGATTCCCGGCTGGCAGCACATCGGCGACGACGCCTGGCAGAAACAGGCGCTCGACAACGTGCGCGAAATGGTGCTGCAGTATCGCAACCATCCGTCGGTCGTGCTGTGGGGCGTGCGCATCAACGAGAGCCGCGACAACGACAAGCTCTACACCGAGACGAACGCGCTTGCGCATTTTCTCGATCCGTCGCGCCAGACCTCCGGCGTGCGCTACCTGCAGAAGAGCAGCTTTTTGGAGGATGTGTACGCGTACAACGATTTCAAACCGTTCGATTACGACGCGCCGATCCGCAAGAAGGATGAGGTCGTGCCGGACGGCAGCCGCGGGTACCTGATCTCCGAGCATTCGGGACACATGTTCCCGACCAAGCCGTACGATCCGTGGAGCAAGCGGCAGATGCACGCGCTGCGCCACGCGCGCACCCTCGACGCCGCGATGGCGAGCGGCGAACACGCGGGCTGTTTCGGCTGGTGCATGTTCGACTACGCGACGCACAAGGACTTCGGTTCCGGCGACCGCATCTGCTATCACGGCGTGATGGACGCGTTCCGCAACCCGAAGATGGCGGCCGCGGCATACGCGAGCCAGGGCGACGAAACGCCGGTGCTCGAAATCGGCTCGCCGATGTGCATCGGCGATTATCCGGCGGGCGAGATCGGCAAGATCTACGCGTTCTCCAACGCCGACCGCGTCGCGCTTTACAAGAACGACAAGCTCGTCAAGATCTACAAGCCGATGGAATGGAAGGGCCTCAAGCACCCGCCGTTCTACATCGACGATCTGATCGGACAGCTTTTGATCAGCGAGGAGGGCTTCTCCGGCAAGAAGGCGGAGCGCCTGCACGATGCGCTGCTGTCCGCCGCGCACCACGGGCTCGATCATATGCCGCTTAAGGACAAGCTCAAGATGTTCTATGCGATGAAGAAGTATCATCTGACCTACGCAGACGGCGAGGAGCTGTACGGCAAGTACGTCGGCAACTGGGGCGGCACGGTCAGCGGCTGGCGCTTCGACGCGCTCAAGGGCGACAGGGTCGTCGCCTCGGTCAACTGCCGTCCGTCCAAGAAGCTGCATCTGGACGTCAAGGTCAGCAGCACGGCGCTCAAAGAGGGCGATGGCTACGATGCGGCGGCGGTTCGCGTGCGCATCCTCGACGAAAACAACATGATCGCGCCGTACGCGCAGCTTCCGGTGCGCTTTGCGGTATCCGGAGACCTCGCGCTGGCGGGTCCGGATGTGTCGACTGCCGAGGGCGGCATGACCGGCGCGTACCTTCTGACCGTCGGACACGGCGGCACGGGCAGGCTGACGGTTTCCACGGAGCAGACCGCTCCGGTCACCATAACTTTCACCATCGGGGAGGAACAGTAAATGGAACGCAAACTGACGTATTCGATCCAAACCCAAAGCGGTGCGGTCATCGGCGGCGAAGCGAGCGCGAACGGTACCGTGCGCATCGTCGAGCCGCTCAAAAACGCGGTGCTTGCATCCGTGCGCGCGACCGTCGCGATTCCTGCGACCGACGCGACGCGCATCTTCATGAACGGGTATCAGAACTGGACCTACAGTCCCGAGTACGACCGCACCGGCCGCACCAGAGGTCTCAAGCATCTGCCGCCGTTTCTGCGCGGCGCGTTCTCGATCAACCGCTACGGCGACTATCACTTCGCGGACTATCCGTACCGCAAGGGCATCACGCATGGCGAGTCCTGGTGCTATCTGCGCAGCGGCGAGCGTTTCCTGCTGTTCGGCTCGCTCGATGAAACGCCCGGCTACACGATGTTTCGGTACGACGCGAACAAGGGCGAGCTTTCGATCGAGCGCGACTGCAAAGGGATGCGCGTGAACGGCGCGTTTCACGCCTTCGATCTGTATATCGCCGAGGGAACGGAAGCCGAGGTGTTCGACGGCTGGTTCGAAGCGATGGGCGTAAAGCCGCTTCGCACCGAGCCGATGTACGGCTATTCGAGCTGGTACAACCGCTATCAGGATATCAACGACGGCACGATCACCGACGATCTGATCGGCGCAAAGACGCTGCTGCATCAAGGCGATCTTTTTCAGATCGACGACGGCTGGGAACCGTTCGTCGGCGACTGGCTCGACACCGACCCGAAAAAGTTCCCGAATGGCCTCAAGGCATCCGCGGACGCGATCCACGAGGCGGGCTTTCTTGCGGGGCTGTGGCTCGCGCCGTTCGTCGTGCAAAAGGGCAGCAAGCTGATTGCGGAGCATCCGGACTGGCTGCTGCTGCACGACGGCAAGCCGTGGGCGGACGGCTCCAACTGGGGCGGCTTCTATTCGCTCGATATCGACAAGCCGGTGGTCGTCGCATACGTGCGCAAGGTGCTCGACCGCGTGCTGAACGAGTGGGGCTTCGACCTTGTCAAGCTCGACTTCCTGTACGGCGCCGCGCCGTTCGGCACCGAGACCGAATCGAGAGCCGCGCGCATGATCCGCGCGATGGACCTGCTGCGCGACGCGTGCGGCAGCAAGATGATCCTCGGCTGCGGCGTGCCGCTTTGGCCCGCGTTCGGCAGGGTCGAATACTGCCGCGTCGGCTGCGACGTCGGGCTCGATTGGAACGATACGAAGCTCATGCAGATCACGCACC
>DFEW01000075.1 GCA_002369195.1 Christensenella sp. UBA3792 | reverse complement strand
TGCTGTCTCGTTTTCCGCGACAGCTCTGTTAGTATACCGCAACTCGTTCCGTTTGTCAACACCTTTTTTCAACTTTTTCAAGTTTTTTTCGCCCGCTCTTTCGAGCTGCTTCTCGGTGCTTCTCGCTTCCCGGTCGCGAACGTGCCTTATCTTACTCCTCCTTCCCCCTTTTGTCAATACCCTTTTTACCATTTTTCACTATATATTTTAAGATAATCTAAAAATTCGACAGCGCCTCCCTCTCTTCTCTCCCTATGCGTTGCGCCTTGATGCGTTTCTTTCCTTATAGAATAAGAAAGTGAACGTTTTGTGTGTCGGTTGAAATCTGCGGCGCGCTGTGGTATAATCACCTTACTTATCGGGAAAGGAGCATCGAAATGGCCACCAAGCGAAAAGCATCCGAGATTCGTGCGGCGAGAAAGCAGCTTCGCGTCGTAACCGGCGTACGCCGTTCGGTGTTCTATTTCATGCGCGCGATCCTGACGGTGCTCGCGGTGGCGACGATCGGCATCTTTTCCTTTTTATCCGCTGCCCGTGTCAGCAACGCGTACATTCTCGTCAACGAAGGCATGCCTCTGCGCGCCGAATCCATCCTGAAGAACGCGTCGACCCATGACATGACGGCATACTTCACTGCCGACTGCATCGAGAGCGATGCGCTACAGCGCGAAACGAGTGCCGCGCCGTATGCGGGAGCGACGCTGACGGGCTACGAATACGACCTTTCCATCTCGAATCTGCATCTGCTTCCCTGGCATGTCAACACCTATGTGGACGCCGTGGAGCAGATTCGCTCGATCCGCGGCAGCATGCCCGTAGACTCCAGCATGACGCAGATTCCCGACTGGACGCCGCGCAAATACCGCCTGCATCTTGAGAAGATCGACAACCGGTGGTACATTTCCTCGATCGAGCTGCTGGAGCTGAACCCGAAGATCGATCCGCCCGCCACGCCCGATCCTTACGCCGATCCGATTCCGATGCAGACGCCGACTCCCGCGCCGACGCCTACGCCCTTCCCGACAGAATGAGTTTTCCGTATCCCTCAAACATGCCGATTCTGCTTGCGCCGATGGCCGGTTATACGGACATCGTGTTTCGCGCGCTCTGCGTTTCGTTCGGCTGCGATCTGACTTACACGGAAATGGTCAGCGCGAAAGGGCTATCGTTCGGCAACGCAAAAACCGCCGACTATCTGACGCTCGGCGACAACGAAACGTCCGTTGCGGTTCAGCTGTTCGGGCACGAACCGGATCTGCTTGCGGATGTGGCGAAGAAGGTGTGCGACAAGCTCGGCGAGCGACTTTGCTGCATCGATCTCAACATGGGCTGTCCTGCGCAGAAGATCGTATCGAACGGCGACGGCAGCGCGTTGATGCGCACCCCTGCCCTTGCCGGCGCAATCGTCGAGGCGGTGAAGAAGGCCTCGGCAGTGCCGGTCACGGTCAAGTTCCGAAAGGGTTGGGACGGCGACACCTGCGTTTCGTTTGCAAAGGTTCTGGAGGAGCACGGCGCGGACGCGATCACGCTGCACCCGCGCACCCGTGTGCAGCAGTACGAGGGCACGGCGGACCGATCGGCGATCGCAGCGGTCAAAGCGGCCGTTTCGATCCCCGTGATCGGCAACGGCGACATCACGAGCGGGCAAAGCGCGAAGGAGATGCTCGAACGGACACATTGCGACGGGCTGATGGTCGGTCGCGGCGCGCTCGGACGGCCGTGGATCTTCCGTGAAATCAAAGCGTCGCTGCGCGGCGAACCGTATGCGCCGCCGACGGTCGAGGAACGTCTGCGCATCGCGCTCGAACACGCCGAGCGCATCGAAGTGCAGAAAGGCGCGCACGGGCTGGTCGAGCTTCGCAAGCATCTGCCCCGCTACCTTGTCGGCATGCGCAACGCGGCATCGCTGCGCGTGCGGCTGAATGAAGCAAAAAGCGTCTCGGAAATCAGGCAATTATTGCTTGACAGCGCAAAGGACGCCACTATATAATGGTATGATTCCCAAATGGGGAAAGGAGAAACAACATGGCAGAGATTTGGCTGACTCAGGAAGAGTTTGAAAAGCGTAAGGAACATCTGGATTATCTGAAATCGACGCGCACGCTCGAGATCGCGGAAATGCTGAAGATCGCGCGCGGCTTCGGCGACCTTTCCGAGAACGCGGAGTACGACGCCGCGAAGGCGGAGCAGGCGAAGAACGAATACGACATCGCCACGCTCGAAGCGGAACTGCGCACGGCGAAGATCATCGATCAGAACGCGCTGCGCGGCGACAGAATCAACGTCGGTTCCAAGGTCACGGTTCGCAACGTTGCGACCGGCACGGACATGCATCTGGAGATCGTCGGCTCGATGGCGGCGGATCCCGTGGCGGGCAAGGTCAGCAACGAATCGCCGATCGGCGGCTCGCTGCTCGGTCACAGCGCAGGCGAAACCGTCCCGGTCAACACCCCCGGCGGTGTGCTGCATCTGGAGATTCTTGAGATTCACTGAGTACGGAGTATAAATATAATGGAAGAAACGAACGTAACGCAAGCGCCCGAGCTGTCCGAACAGGAGCTTTCCGAGCTGCTGCAGATTCGCAGAGATAAGCTCACCGCCCTGCAGAACGCGGGCAAGGACCCGTTCGCGGTCATCACCTATCCGCAGACGCATCACAGCACGGATATCGTCCGGGAGTATGACGCGCTCGAAGGCAAGGAAGTCAGCATTGCAGGTCGCATGATGTCCAAGCGCATCATGGGCAAAGCGAGCTTCGCGCACCTGCTCGACGGCAAGGGCGATATTCAGTTCTACGTCAAGCGCGACGATGTCGGCGAGGAAGCGTATGCCGACTTCAAAGCGTACGACATCGGCGATATCGTCGGCGTCAAGGGCTATGTGTTCAAGACCCGCACCGGAGAAATCTCCGTGCATGCGCAGCAGATCACGCTGCTTTCGAAGTCGCTCCGTCCCCTGCCCGAGAAATTCCACGGGCTCAAGGATCCCGAGCTCAGATACCGTCAGCGCTTCGTCGACCTGTTCATGAATGCCGGCGTACGTGAGACGTTCCAGAAGCGTAGCGCGATCATTGCGGAGATCCGTCGCTACCTCGACAGCGAGGGGTTCATGGAGGTCGAAACGCCGGTGCTCAACACCGTTGCGTCCGGCGCAAGCGCGCGTCCGTTCATCACGCATCACAACACGCTCGACATCGATATGTACATGCGTATCGCGACCGAGCTGCACCTGAAGATGTGCATCGTCGGCGGTCTGGAGCGCGTGTATGAGATCGGTCGTCTGTTCCGCAACGAGGGCATGGACGCCATGCACAATCCGGAATTTACGACGATCGAGATCTATCAGGCGTATACCGATCTGCGCGGCATGATGAACCTGTGCGAACAGATCATGGCGCGCTGCTCGATGCTCGTCAACGGCACGACGAAGATCACGTTCCAGGGTCAGGAAGTCGACCTGACGCCCCCGTTCCGCCGCCTCACCATGAACGACGCGGTCAAGGAGTACACCGGCAAGGACATCTATGCCTGCGCAAGCGACGAGGACGCCCGCGCGATCGCCAAAGAGCTCGGCATCGAGCTCAAGGATCCCGAATCCTCCAAGGGCAAGGTGCTCGCCGAAGCGTTCGATGCATTCGTCGAGGATAAGCTGATCCAGCCGACGTTCATCACCGACTACCCGATCGAGAACTCTCCGCTGACCAAGCTCAAGACCGGCAGCAAGGACATTGTCGACCGTTTCGAGGTGTTCATCTGCGGTCACGAGTACGGCAACGCGTACACCGAGCTGAACGACCCGATCGATCAGCGCAGCCGCTTCATCCAGCAGGCAAAGGAACGCGCCAAGGGCGACGACGAAGCGATGCAGATCGACGAGGACTTTATGCTCGCGATGGAATACGGCATGCCCCCGACGGGCGGCATCGGCATCGGCATCGACCGTCTGTGCATGCTCCTGACCGACGCGCCGACCATTCGCGATATCCTGCTGTTCCCGACAATGAAGCCGATTGGCAAGAAGCAGGGCGAAGCCAAGCAGGACAAAAACGACATTTCGGAAGCCGTTGCTAAAGCCGCTGCCCCCGCCGTCGAAGCGCCCGCCACGCCCGAACCGATTGACTTCACCGGCGTCGAGATTGAACCGCTGTTCAAGGATTTCGTCGATTTCGAGACCTTCAGTAAGTCCGATTTCCGCGCGGTCAAGGTGCTTGCCTGCGAAGCCGTACCGAAGAGCAAGAAGCTCTTGAAGTTCACGCTGGACGACGGCACAGGCACGGAGCGCACGATTTTATCGGGCATTCACGCCTATTATGAGCCTGAACAGCTCATCGGCAAGACCTGCGTGGCGATTACCAATCTGCCGCCTCGTCCCATGATGGGCATCGAATCCTGCGGTATGCTGCTTTCCGCTGTCCACAAGAAGGACGGCGAAGAACGGCTGAACCTTTTGATGGTTGACCCGCACATCCCTGCCGGCGCGAAGCTGTACTAATCGCATAGAACCTCAAACACCTCGGAGAAATCCGAGGTGTTTTTTATTCATTTCCCGTATTTTATTCATTTTGAAAAACCTTGGTTTTTTGCTCCGTATGCCAATCCGTATGCCAAAATATGCCAATCGTATGCCAAATTGTGCAGAAAAAATCTACAAATCTCTATATTGCTTTACCGTTTGCCATTCTCTATTTTTTGCTGAAGGGCATCAAATAGCACCCTTGATCTAAAAAAACAGCCGGGGGAAATCCCTCGGCTGTTGCCTGTTTCGCGATTATTCGATCGCGATCGTCTTTTTCTCAGGCAGGGCTTTCTTTTCCTTCTTCGGAATCA
>DFEW01000077.1:6934-7193 GCA_002369195.1 Christensenella sp. UBA3792 | reverse complement strand
CGAAGATGCACTGGCATTCCGGCGTCTCCTTCGCGTTCTTGCCTTCCGTCAGCGCTTCGAGCGCCAGCAGTGCGGAACCGCGGATGATCGGGATATCGTCGCCCGGGAAATCATAGCTCGAAAGCAGCTCACGGATTTCCATTTCGACGAGCTCCAGAAGCTCTTCGTCGTCGACCTGGTCGACCTTGTTCATGAACACGATGATGTACGGTACGCCGACCTGACGGGCGAGCAGAATGTGCTCACGGGTCTGGGGCAT
>DFEW01000077.1:2481-6776 GCA_002369195.1 Christensenella sp. UBA3792 | reverse complement strand
GCGTGGCCCGGGCAGTCAACGTGCGCATAGTGACGCTTTGCCGTCTCATACTCAACGTGCGCCGTGTTGATCGTGATGCCTCTCGCCTTCTCTTCGGGCGCCTTGTCGATTTCGTCGTAACGCATTGCGACTGCTTCGCCCTGCTGTGCCAGCGCCATGGTGATCGCCGCCGTCAGCGTCGTCTTGCCATGGTCTACGTGTCCGATCGTGCCGATGTTTACATGCGGCTTCGTGCGTTCGAATTTTGCTTTTGCCATTGTAGTTCTCCTTAAAAGTTTTTGTTATGCTTGTTGTTTTCAGAACCAGTAGTTATATTTGCCCAGGATTTGCTCCTGTATTGCGGCCGAAACCTTGTCGTAGCGGTAGAACTGCATCGTGAACGTGCCTCTGCCCTGCGTTCTCGAACGCAGATCGGTCGCGTACCCGAACATTTCGCTCAGCGGGCAGACGGCGTTGACCGCCGTGCTTCCCTGCCGCGTCTCCATGCCGGAGATCTTGCACCGCCGCGACGTGAGATTGCCCACGATATCGCCGAGATATTCATCCGGCACAAGCACCTCGACGTTCATCATCGGTTCGAAGAGCTCCGCGTTATCCTTCGTGATGCCCTCCTTGACCGACAGCGAACCCGCGATGCGGAACGCCAGATCGCTCGAATCGACCTCGTGGAAGCTGCCGTCCTTCAGCGTCGCTTGAATGTTGATCAGCTCGTACCCGCCGAGCGGACCGCTCATCAGCGCGTCCCGGATGCCCTGATCGATCGCAGGAATGAATTCCTTCGGAATCACGCCGCCGACGATCTTGTTGACGAAGCGGTACGTTTCGCCCTCCTGCGGATCCAGAAGCGGCGCAAACTCGATCACGGTGTGCGCAAACTGTCCGTGTCCGCCGGTCTGACGCACGTAGCGGCATTCGTAGGTGACGGGCTGCTTGATCGACTCCTTGTAGGCGACCTGCGGCTTGCCGACGGTCGCTTCGACGCGGAACTCGCGAATGAGTCGGTCGACGATGATCTCCAGATGCAGCTCGCCCATGCCCGCGATGATGGTCTGCCCCGTTTCCTGATCCGTATAGGTACGGAACGTGGGGTCCTCTTCGCCGAGCTTCTGCAATGCCGCCATCATCTTTTCCTGACCCGCCTTGGTCTTCGGTTCGATTGCGACCTGAATGACCGGCGTCGGGAAGATCATGCTCTCAAGCAGCATCTGATGGTTTTCCACGCACAGCGTGTCGCCCGTCGACGTTTCCTTGAGACCGACCAGCGCGCAGATGTCGCCCGCATGGACCTCGTCCAGCTCGGTGCGCGCATCCGCATGCATCAGCAAAATCTTGCTGACGCGCTCGCGCTTCTGCTTGGAGACGTTGTAGACGTAGGAACCGGCCTTGAGCGTGCCGCTGTATACGCGCACGAACGCCAGTCTACCGACGAACGGATCGGTCACGATCTTAAACGCCAGCGCCGCGAACGGCGCGTCGTCCCTCGGTTCCGCCGTCATCTCTTTTTCGCCGCTGCGATCCGTGCCCTTGGCGGGCGGAATGTCGAGCGGTGAGGGCAGAAAGTCGACGATCGCGTTCAAAAGCGGCTGCACGCCCTTGTTGCGGTACGAGGTACCGCAGGTGACCGGTACGGCCGCGCCTGCGATCGTTGCCTTGCGGATGCAGGAGATCAGCTCCTGTTCGGAAGGCATTTCGCCGTCGAAATAGTGCTCCAAAAGCGCGTCGTCCTGTTCGATGACCGCTTCGATGAGCGCGCTGCGACGTTCCTCCGCCTCCTCGCGCAGTTCCTCCGGAATCGGCTCCTCGCGGATGTCGGTTCCGTCGTCGTTGTAGTAAACCTCCGCCTTCATCGTGATCAGATCAACGATGCCGCGGAAGCTCGCCTCGCTTCCGATCGGAAGCTGAACGGCAATCGGATTGGCGCCCAAACGGTCGCGCATCATGTCCATCACGTGGAAAAAGTCCGCGCCCGTGATGTCCATTTTGTTGACGTACGCAATGCAGGGGACGTGATACTTCATCGCCTGCCGCCACACCGTTTCGGACTGCGGTTCAACGCCGCCCTTTGCGCAGAACACGGCAACCGCACCATCCAGCACGCGCAGGCTGCGTTCGACCTCGACGGTGAAATCCACATGCCCGGGCGTGTCGATGATGTTGATGCGATGACCGCGCCAGTACGTCGTGGTCGCGGCGGAGCAGATCGTGATGCCGCGTTCCTGCTCCTGCGCCATGTAGTCCATGGTCGCCGTGCCCTCGTGTACTTCGCCGACCTTGTGGATCTTGCCCGTATAGAACAGGATCCGCTCGGTCGTGGTGGTCTTGCCGGCATCGATGTGCGCCATGATGCCGATATTGCGTGTCAGTTCAAGCGCTGTATCCCGCATTACCAGCGATAGTGTGCAAACGCCTTGTTGGCCTCTGCCATCTTATGGGTGTCTTCCTTCTTCTTGACGGCGTTGCCCTGTTCGTTGCAGGCATCCATGATTTCGCCCGCAAGGCGCTCCGCCATCGTGCGCTCGCCGCGGTTGCGCGCATAGCTCACGAGCCAGCGAAGACCGAGGGTCTGACGGCGTTCCGCACGGATCTCGATCGGGACCTGATAGGTCGAACCGCCGACTCTGCGTGCCTTGACTTCGAGAACGGGCATGATGTTGTTCATCGCCTGTTCAAACGCTTCGAGCGCATCCTTGCCGGTCTTGGTGTTGATGATCTCAAACGCATCGTAGACCGCCTTCTGCGCGACGCCGCGCTTACCGTCCAGCATGACCTGGTTGATCAGCTTGGTAACAACAACGCTCTTGTAGATCGGGTCTGCAAGAACTTCTCTCTTGGGAATAAAACCTCTTCTCGGCATGGTGTGTCCTCCTTATTTCTTCGCGCCGGACTTCGGACGCTTTGCACCGTACAGCGAGCGAGCCTGCTTGCGGTTTGCAACGCCTGCGGTGTCCAGAGCACCGCGGATGATGTGGTAACGCACACCGGGCAGGTCCTTAACACGACCGCCGCGGATGAGAACCACGGAGTGCTCCTGCAGATTGTGACCGATACCGGGGATATAAGCGGTACCTTCGAGACCGTCGGTCAGACGGATACGAGCGATTTTACGCAGTGCGGAGTTCGGCTTTTTGGGCGTCATCGTACGGACTGCGGTGCAGACGCCGCGACGCTGCGGGCACTGCTTCAGAATGGGCGCCGTGGACTTGTATTCCACCGGCTGTCTGCCCTTGCGAACCAACTGGTTAATGGTCGGCATTCAGATGTTTCCTCCTAAAAATATTTCGAATGTTTTATAAATCAATCCCTCTGCAACCCAAATCAGAGGATATTGTCCGGTTTTGCGCCCCGTTCTGCTGCCAAAACGGGGATACGGCAATGTTCTATCACAAGCACCGCCAAATAGTTAGTGTAACAGAGAAAGTCAATCTTGTCAATCCGAAATTTCCGAATTTTCGACGATTTCGACGTCTTCCATCCGGTACACGCTGCTCGGCGCGGAGCCGAGTCCCTTTGCGATCGGCTTGTTCGTGAACGCGAGGTGCGCCTTGCGGTCGTTGAACAGCGGGCGCCAGCCCTTCTCCTCCATCGCATGCACGAACGGATGCTCGCGCACGTCGGTGAACATGACCGTCTCGTTCTGCCGGCGGTACAGCCACGAAAGGAGCTTGCCGATCGCGAATCCGCCGATCAGCGCGGCAGCGACCAGCGCGAGCGGCAGCCATGCTGCCTGCGCCCGCACCGTCTGCGCGAGCTTCTCGATCGTCACGAACGGCAGAACCGCCGCTGCGAGAACGATCGGGACGATCAGCGGAAGATACGCTTCGATCAGGATGCGGCTGCGGCATTTTCTGCAGCAGGCGAATTGCAGCGGGACCATGAATCCCGTGCTCTTTCTGCTGAGAAACTTGCGCCGCGCGAGCGCTTTGGGCTCCTCGTGCGCCATGTCAAACACGGCATAGCACGAGGTTGCCCCTTTCGGCTCGTTCTTGCACAGCGTGCACGTCTCGCTTTCGAACAGCTGCGCGACCGTACCCTCGGGCTGCAGATCGCAGAACAGCTTGAGATCCGAATGGATCTGCGCATCCGCGACGCGACCCTTTAGGGGGCACTCTTCGCAGGTGCGCATGTTCAGAAGCGCACAGGATTTGGTGCCGTACAGCGTGCATTCGGTATCGGTCAGATTGCGCGCGCTCATCGGTTCACTCCGCATCGAGCGGGAGGTCCGCCACTTCGCTGACCTCAACGTTGCGATACCGCTTGAGGCCGATGCCCGCGGGGATCAGCTTGCCGATGATGAC
>DFEW01000077.1:300-2432 GCA_002369195.1 Christensenella sp. UBA3792 | reverse complement strand
TTGCCGATGATGACGTTTTCCTTGAGGCCGACGAGCGGATCGATCTTGCCCTTGATGGCAGCTTCGGTCAGCACGCGCGTGGTCTCCTGGAAGGACGCCGCCGACAGGAAGGATTCGGTCGCAAGCGCGGCCTTGGTGATGCCGAGCAGCTTGCGCTTCGCCTTTGCGAGCACCGGTTCCGCCGGCTCTTCCGTACCGTTCTCCTGCGCCTGTTCGAGCGCGGTTTCGTACTGCTCGATGAGCTTTTCGTTCTCTTCCTCGAAACGGAAGATGTCGCAGAGCTCGCCCGGCAGCAGGTTCGTATCGCCCGCATCCTCGATCTGCACCTTGCGCAGCATCTGACGGATGATGACTTCGATGTGCTTGTCGGAAATCTCAACGCCCTGCAGACGGTAGACGCTCTGGACTTCCTTCAGCAGGTATGCCTGCACGCCCTTGACGCCCTTGATCTTCAGGATGTCGTTCGGGTTGACGGAGCCCTCGGTGAGCTCGTCGCCCGCTTCGACGCGATCGTCGTCCTTGACCTTCAGCTTTGAGCCGAACGGGATCAGGTAGTTCTCCGACTCGCCTTCCTCGTTGGTGACGATCGCGCGATGCTTCGCCTCGTCGATACGGACCGTACCGGAAATCTCGGTGATGGTCGCAAGACCCTTCGGCTTTCTCGCCTCGAACAGTTCCTCAACGCGCGGAAGGCCTTGCGTGATGTCCTCGCTGGATGCGACGCCGCCCGTATGGAACGTACGCATCGTCAGCTGCGTGCCCGGCTCGCCGATCGCCTGTGCGGCGATGATGCCGACCGCTTCGCCGATGTCCACGTGACCGCCGGTCGCGAGGTTTGCGCCGTAGCACTTGCAGCAGACGCCGTGCTCGGTGCGGCAGGTAAAGACGGAACGGCAGTAGACTTCCTTGACGCCCGCGGCTTCGATCGCCAGCGCTTCGTCATGGCTGATCATATGATCGCCTTCGCAGAGCTGTTCGCCGGTTTCCGGATGGAACACCGGATCGATCGCATAGCGGCCCTCGATGCGCGCCGAAAGCGGCTCGATCATCTTGTTGCCCTCCGCGATTGCGGAGATCCACATGCCGCGCGGGGTGTCGTTGCGCTCCGCGAAGCAGTCCTCTTCGCGCACGATGACGTCCTGCGAAACGTCGACGAGACGTCTCGTGAGGTAACCGGAGTCCGCCGTACGAAGTGCCGTATCGGCGAGACCTTTACGCGCGCCGTGCGAGGAGATGAAGAACTCCAGAACGGACAGACCTTCGCGGAAGTTTGCACGAATCGGCACCTCGATGATCTGACCGGACGGGTCCGCCATCAGACCGCGCATGCCGGCGAGCTGACGAATCTGCGCCTGGCTGCCGCGCGCGCCGGAGTCCGCCATCATGAAGATGGGGTTGTACGCGTCGAGCGAATCCATCAGCGCCTTGGTGACGTCCTCGGTCGTCTGCTCCCACACCTTGATCACGCGATCGCGACGTTCCTTGTTGGACAGAAGACCCATGCGGAAGTAGTTGTCGATCTCGACGACCTTCTTCTCCGCGTCGGAGACGAGGGCCTTCTTTTCCGCCGGAACGCGGATGTCCTGGAAGCCGACGGTGATGCCGCCGCGGGTCGAGTACGAATAACCGAGCTTCTTGATGCGGTCGAGCGTTTCGCTCGTCTGCGTCGGGCCGTGCTTTCTGTAGCACGCGTCGACGATCTTGCCCAGGTCCTTCTTCTTGACGAGGGAATCGATCTCGAGCTTGAACATATCGTCCGCGCAGTTGCGCTCGACAAAGCCGAGGTCCTGCGGGATCGCGTTGTTGAACAGCACTCTGCCGACGGAGGTGTCGCAGATCTTGTAGATCGTTTCGCCCTGCCATTCGCGTGCAAGACGGATCTTGACCTTTGCCTGCAGCGCGACTTCGCCGGTCTGGTACGCCATGATCGCTTCGTCCTCGGACGAGAACGCCTTGCCCTCGCCCTTGATGCCGTCGCGCTGCTGCGTGAGGTAGTAGCAGCCCATGACCATATCCTGGGTCGGGCAGACGACGGGCTTGCCGTCCTGCGGCTTCAGGATGTTGTTGGATGCGAGCATCAGGAAGCGCGCTTCCGCCTGCGCTTCGACCGAAAGCGGTACGTGAACCGCCAT
>DFEW01000077.1:0-156 GCA_002369195.1 Christensenella sp. UBA3792 | reverse complement strand
GCACCGGCTCAAACGCCTGAATGCCTAGGCGGTGCAGCGTAGGCGCGCGGTTGAGCATGACGGGATGGTCCTTGATGACCTCCTCGAGCACGCCCCAGACCTCGGTCACGCCGCGTTCGACCATGCGCTTCGCGCCCTTGACGTTCTGCGCAAGAC
>DFEW01000057.1 GCA_002369195.1 Christensenella sp. UBA3792 | reverse complement strand
CCTCCTGCGCCGTCGCCTGCGGCTCTGGCTCCGTCTGTTGTTTTCTGAAGATCATACGTTCCCTCCAAAGCGTTTCGTTTTCCGGCTCTGCCCAAACAGCGGTTCCTCCGCTGCCTGCACGTCCCGGATGTGCTTCAATACCTGCTCCTTGCCCTCAAAGACCATGAGCTCGATCGCCTGTTCGCGATCGACCGCGCCCATGGAAAGCAGCTTGAGCATCAGCTCGTTCTGTGCGTCCGAGGCGAAGCGGTTGCGCTTGACCGCCTTGATCGAGATCGCGAACTCGATCGGCAGTTCGACGTTGCCGGGCGCGGTGCGCTGCATCATGGCGCTGTCGAACAGCACCGACTTCGGCTGTCCGTCGACGGTGATTGTGACCGGACGCAGGAAGCAGTTGAACTCGCGTTCGGTCTCGATCTCCATGCGCACCGCCTGCCGGAACGCCTCGTGCATCTGCTCGGTCGCCATGCGGGCGCGCTTGGTGCTCATCTCCTGCAGCGCCTCGATCGCGCGCGCCGCGGTCACGCCGGACGATACCGTTCCGCGCGAGCTTTCGTTCGCGCCGCTTTCCTCCTTGATATCCTCGCGGATCGCACGGATATAGGAAAGCAGGTAGTTCGGCAGCGGCGGCGTCGCAAACCACGTCACGCCGTTGAGACTGTCGCCGGTGTGCACGTCCTTCGACCAGTCCCGAAGATCGTCCGGATCGAAGCCGGACGCGTCGGTGACGAGCAGCTTGTTGCGCGAGGCGAGCAGCGCGTTTTTCAGCACGAGCTGATCGAGCTTGTCCGCGTAGCGCTGCTGGGTGCCGAACAGATCGATGATGCCGAAGCCGAGGGCGCTCCCCTTGCGCGGGTACAGCGTTGTCAGTACGAACGGGTACCGACCGTGATCAAAATAGCCCTCCGGCTTGACGTCCCGGCTGTCCTCCAGCACCGTGCCGCCGCACAGAATCGCCATGTGCACGCGGTGCGTCTCGCTCTTCGCGTCGTATTCGCGCCACCAGTATTCGAGCAGCAGGCGCGCTTCCTTGGGATCCGGCGACAGGATCTCGTCGGTCATCAGCTCCGCCGCGTCGACGGGATGCTCGTCGATCAGCGCGGCAGTGTCGGGATAGTGCGCTTCGATCCACTCCTTCGAGCGCAGCGCCAGCTTAAAGACCGCTCGTCCCTCCTGCAGATCGGTCACCATCGGGTCGATCAGAATGTTGCGGATGTCGACGCGCCTCAGGTACGCGCCGCCCAGCCCCGCGTTCAGCGTTCCGTCGTAACCGACCTCCTGCACGCAGTAGCCGCCGACGAGCAGATCATGGATCAGCTTGCGGTATTCCACGGGGTACGACGCCGCGTCGTGGTTGCGCCGCACGACCGCCTCGACCACGCGTGCGATATAGGCATCGGTTGCGTTCTCGGGCGTAATGACCGCCTCCGGCACCTGCTCCATCAGATCCGCCGTGATGTTCTCGATCGTCGACTGCAGGATCGGCGTGACCGGACGCGGCTCGTTCGGATCGGTGACGGGCACGTCGTACCAGTGCTCGCCGCGATACATGCGCTCGCAATGCTCCTGCCTGCGCCATTCTCCGGCATAGGCGTTGCGGAATTCGTTGAACAGCGTCATCGCGCGCTCCGCCAGCTGCCGGTCAGTTTCGTTTCTTCTGCGTTTCATCTTTCGTTTCCTTTCATGCTTGTTGCTTGCGCCTAAATCCCGCAGAACCCGCTTTCCGTCTGCGGCGCCGTCGAAAGCGGATCGTAGTGCCGAACCCGCTTTTGCGGCGGCGTTTCGCTCGCCCTGGGGCGGGACATCAACCCGTAGCGCAGCGCTTCGGGCGCGTGATCCTCGCAAAGATCGGACACGTCCTCCGCGTCGTGCGCGTCGTAGGTCAGCGCGGGCAGGGTGCGGATCAGGTTCGGGCACGTTTCGAAGATGCGGAGGTTCGGCGTGCCGTCCGCGCCGATCGCGAGCATTTCGCGAACGCGCTGCCAGCCGGGGATGCGCGCATTGTCCGCGGCAAGCAGCGGCACGCCGTTCTTCGAAAACACCTCCGCGATGCAGGTCCCTTCCGCCCCTTTAAGACCGCGCTGCTGCCACGCATCGGGCGACGCGACCGTATACGCGATGCGCTCGCCCTCGGACAGCGTTCTGACGCGCCTTGCGATCTCGCTCGACAGCGTCCGTCTCAGGTACAGCTCGCGGTACACGAACAGCTTTCCTTCCGGCGCCACCGCAAACCACAGCACGCAGCACGGGTCGTTATAGCCCCAATCCATTGCGCGGAAGCGCTTCCACTCCTTCGGGAGTACCGTTGGCTTCACGACATGTATGCTGCGGTCGAATTCCTGAAAATACTGCCCTTCGAGCACATCCCAGTTGCCGTCAAGGTACGCCTTGCGCAGCGATTCGGGAAGGTTTTTGAGCGTTTCCAGGTACTGCGGATTGCTTTTTAGTAGCACCGGATTGTCCGTGACCTTTGCCGGTATAAAGACGTAGTCCTGCGCGTGTTCGCTGTTGCGGTAGCACCGGTCGATGAACAGCCGCTTGACCCACGCGTGTCCCACCCCGCCGGGGTTGCAGGTGTAGTACATGCGCGGCGAGAAGTCGGTGCGCACCGAGCGGTTGCAGGTGGTCAGAAACTGCATCTGCGATTCGGTGAAGTGCGTCGCTTCCTCCAGTCCGATCACGTCGTATTCCTGCCCCTGATACTGAAAGACGTCCGCCTC
>DFEW01000028.1 GCA_002369195.1 Christensenella sp. UBA3792 | reverse complement strand
ATAGGCATGGAAGCGATTTTCATAAGAGTCCTGAACATGTCCATTTCCGCGAGCGTCCTGATCCTCGTTGTGCTTTTGCTCCGATTGATCCTGAGACGTGTGCCGAAATGGATCCATTGTTTGCTGTTCGCAATCGTCGGCTTGCGGCTGATCCTTCCGTTTTCGCTGAAAACCGTGCTGAGTCTGATCCCGTCCGCGGAGCCGATCCCGGGCAACATCGCGGTCATGCCGAATCCTGCGGTCAACACGGGCATTCCGGTCGTCAACGAAACGATCAACCCGATCATCGTTGAGAACTTTGCACCCGATCCTGCAAACAGCGTGAATCCCTTGCAGGTCGTGCAATTCATTGCTTCGATTCTATGGATCGCCGGTATCGCCGGCATGCTCGTGTTCCTGCTCATCAGCTACTTTCGTGCAAAGCGCAGTGTTCGCGCCGCGGTGCGGGACGAACGCGGGATCTATCTTTGCGACGAGGTACGCACGCCGTTTATTCTCGGGCTGTTCCGTCCGAAGATCTATCTGCCGTCCGACCTCTCCGAGGAGACGCAAAACAGCGTGCTGCTGCATGAACGGGCGCATCTCAAACGCGGCGATCAATGGTGGAAGCTGCTTGCCTTTCTGATCCTTTCGGTACATTGGTTCAATCCGTTGTGCTGGCTTGCATACATTCTTTTTTGCCGCGACATCGAAACCGCGTGCGACGAAAGCGTGATCTGGTGGATGCCAAAGGACCGCATCGCCGCTTACTCGCAAGCGCTTCTGGACTGCGGACGCGCACAAAGGATCGTTTCGGTCACTCCGCTTGCGTTCGGAGAAACCAACGTCAAAAACCGTGTCAAATCAGTTTTGCGCTACAAAAGACCGCTGCGATGGGCGATCATCGTGTCCGTCATGATCCTTGCGATTGTCGGAATTTGCTTCTTGACAAATCCGAAGGATCAATCGTCCGAAACGAAGTGGACAGGGAACGGGCATTGGTATACGTTCAGCGTTACCGATGCGAATATGTCAACGCTCATCAGCTCGACGAATATGCCATATGATCTTTGTTCGACAGAATATCGCGCTGCAAACATTGAAGGCGTGGCTATCGGCAGATTGAAGGGGGCAAACAAAGAGTATAAGGTGTATACCGCCGATCCGAAGGAACGTGTGATTTGGTTCGATTTGGATTACGATCATTTCGTATACAGATTGACATATCGCCGTTTCGATTGTGATTTACCGATACCGGAAGCAAAAAACAGCGGATTTGAGATCGGTGATAGTATGGGCTATAGAGGAATCCTCTCACTGTCGGACAACGCAGAAAAAGAAATGCGCCTGCTGCTGTCTGCACTGAATACCAAAGGAGAAAAAGTGCAATGCACACGCACGGAATTGACGGATTGGGATTATGTATATCTCGTCAGCAGCAAGATCCCCGGACTTGCATACAGGTCAGACACGGTGATTGCTCTGTATAACGGGCAGATTGTGCTTGGTATATTTGATGATTTCGGAGCACAGAGTATCAGCGGTACGATCATAACAGTCGACACGGACAGTGTACTGTATCGCGAATATGATGCATATCTGAACGGGACGCTGCAAAACGATACGGAGACGGTACAGTATTATCGTTCCAAGCCGATCTTTATTCCCTGGCAATACGGACTTACCGACGGAACAAATAAATACTGCTATCTGCCGGAAAACTGGTATATGTGGGACAGTCAGGGCTTGTTTGACGCAAGCGACGAAACATTTGCAGGTTACGTTAATTCCCGGTTGTTTGCTCCTTCGGGACAAATCTATTATGAGCCGGTCTTTTTATGCGAGCCGAATCAAAACATACTGAGAATCTATACCCATGACGATTTTGACAGCAGCTTGATTTTGATCAGCGAGAACAGCACTTTACCCGATCCGTTCAAGGAGAAACACCGCGTTTATCTGATCAACGATACCAGGGAATATGATCTGGAGCTTTCGGAAGCGTCAAGCGACGAACTGCGCGATCTGTATCAGTCTGAAAAACACGGAAGCAAGTCAATCGACAAGGATGCGGAAGAATACGGAACGCTGATTCTGCGGGACGTTTCAACCTATCATGCATTGTGTTACGCGTTTGCAGACGTCCGTATCAAAGGGGAAAATATATGGCTCTTCATATCGGACACCGGGGAAGCTGTGCCGATCCCGAAGAATACACGCGCGTATGCGGAACTGATGGATATCTATCAAAACGGCAAGCTGCCGCAGGGACAGTATTTCTATCTGCACTGAAGCTTGACAAATATCAGAACATCATAACAGCAGAGCGGGAGGGACATTCCTTCCCGTTTTTTTCATGTGCTTGTTTCGACATATCGGCGTTATTCTTTGGAAAAGATAAGGAAATGTGGGTTTTCCCTCTTTTCGAAACGCGCAAACGGTGTTATACTTGATATACGTATAAGCATACAGATTCACCAATCCAAGGACAGAAAGGAAGCAGTATGAGCATCGTTGGCAAAAGCGAGATCCGCGTGGACGCATTCGACAAGGCGACCGGACGGACCAAGTATTACGAGGACCGCATGCCCGCCGGCGCGCTGTACGTCCGCATCAAGCATGCGGAGATCGCGCACGGGTTTGTGAAGTCGGTCGATACCTCCGAAGCCGAGCAGATCAAGGGCGTCGTCAAGGTCCTGACCTGCTTTGACGTGCCGGAAATCGACTTCCCGACGGCGGGGCATCCGTGGTCGATGGACCCCGGGCATCAGGACGTTGCGGACCGGCGGCTTTTGAACCGGCATGTGCGCTACTGGGGCGACGACGTTGCGGTCGTCATCGCGGAGGACGAGGTTGCCGCCATGCAGGGCGTGCGCGCGCTGAAGGTCGAATATGAGACGCTTCCGTTCGTGCTCGATCCGCAGAAGGCGATGGAGGACGGCGCGCCGCAGCTGCACGACAATTATCCGAACAACATCCTAAAGCACACCTCGATCCGCAACGGCAACTACGCGGAGGCGATCAAGGAGCCGGGGCTCATCAAGGTCGAGGGCTGGTACAACACGCCGACGGTGCAGCATTGCCACATCGAGAATCACGGCTGCTTCGCCTATGAGGAAAACGGCAGGATCACGGTCGTTTCGTCGACGCAGATCCCGCACATCATCCGCCGCGTCGTCGGACAGGCGCTCGGCCGTCCGTGGGCGGATATCGAGATCGTCAAGCCCTATATCGGCGGCGGCTTCGGCAACAAACAGGACGCGCTGTATGAACCGCTGTGCGCGTGGTGCTCCACGCAGGTCGGCGGGCGGCTCGTGCGGATCGACTGCTCGAGAGAGGAAACGTTCGTTTCCAACCGCGTGCGCCACGCGATCCGCTTCCACATCATCAGCTGGATCCGTCCCGACGGCAGCATGGCGGCAAGGAAGGTCGATCTGTATTCGAATCAGGGCGCGTACGCGTCCCACGGGCACAGCATCGTCGCGAAGGCGATGGGCTCGTTCCCGCAGCTCTATCCGTGCCCGAACATCGAGTGCGACGCATATACCGTCTATACGAACATCCCCGCGGCGGGCGCGATGCGCGGCTACGGCATGCCGCAGGCGTCGTTTGCGAACGATTCGAACATCGAGGAATGCGCGCATGCGGTGCATATGGACCCGGTCGAATACCGCAACAAGTACATCATGCCGCAGGGCTTCGAGGACGGGTTCTCGAAGAACGTCAACTACTACGATTCGCACCGCGAATGCCTCGAAAAGGGCAAGGAGCTGATCGGCTACGATCAAAAGATCAAGGAATTCGCGAACGACAGCGGTCCGATCCGCCGCGGCATCGGCTGCGCATCGTTCTGGTACAACACGGCGGTCTGGCCGATCGCGCTGGAAACGTCGTCCAACCGCATGCTCTTAAACCTCGACGGCACGGTGACCATGCAGTGCGGTGAGACCGAGATCGGGCAGGGCGCCGACACCGCGTTTGCGCAGATGGCGGCGGAAGCGATCGGCTTGAAGAGCTATAAGGACGTCCGCGTGATCTCCTGCCAGGACACCGACGTGACCCCGACGGGTCTCGGCGCGTACGCGTCGCGGCAAACGTACGTCGCGGGATTCTCGATCCGGCAGACCGCGGAGATCCTCCGGAAGAAGATCTTCGAATACGCGAGCAAGATGACCCGCCAGACGGTCGAAAACATGGACATCGTCGACGGCAACGTCGTGCGGAAGATCGACGGCAAGGTGCTCGCCTCCTTAAAGGAGATCGCGATGACCGCACAGTACAACCCGCAGGACAGCGAGCATATCACGGCGGAGAGCACGTTCACGATCAAGAACAACGCGTACTCGTTCGGCTGCACGTTCGCGGAGGTCGAGGTCGATATCCCGATGTGCAAGGTCACGGTCAAGAACATCGTCAACGTCCATGACTGCGGCAGTCTGATCAATCCGGCGCTTGCCGAAGCGCAGGTGCACGGCGGTATGTCGATGGCGATCGGCTACGGCATGAGCGAGCAGCTTCTGTTCGACCAAAAGACCGGCAAGCCGCTCAACAACAACCTCTTGGACTACAAGCTTTCGACGGTCATGGACCATCCGGACCTCGAAGCCGCGTTCATCGAGAATCCGGAACCGACCAGCGCGTTCGGCACAAAGGCGCTCGGCGAGCCGCCGGCATGTTCCGGCGCGCCGGCGATCCGCAACGCGATCTACAACGCCACCGGCGTCGCGCTGCATACGCTTCCGATGAACCCGCACAACCTCTTTGCGGCGTTCACCGAGGCGGGACTGATCCAAGATTCCTGGCAGGAGGGCAAATGATATGTACGACATGAAGGCATTGTACGAAGCGACGAGCGTGCAACATGCGGTCGAACTTCGCTTGGAGCATCCCGAGGCGCAGATCATTGCGGGCGGCAGCGACGTGCTGGTGCAGATGCGCGAGGGCAAGCGCGCGGGCAAGGAGCTGATCAGCATTTACGGACTGGACGAGCTGCGCGGCGTCTCGATCGACGCGGACGAAAACATCCGCATCGGCAGCTTGACGAGCTTTTCGCACATCACGCGCGACCCGATCATCCAAAAGTACATCAACGTGCTCGGCGAGGCGGTCGATATGGTCGGCGGTCCGCAGATCCGCAACATCGGCACAATCGGCGGCAATACCTGCAACGGCGTCACGAGCGCGGACTCCGCATCGACGCTGCACGCGTGGGAAGCGATCGTCGAACTGACCGGCAAAAACGGTGTGCGCCGTCTGCCGATCAAGGACTTTTACATCAAGGCGGGGCAGGTCGATATCCGCGTCGAGGACGGCGAGCTTCAGACCGCGATCCTGATCCCGAAGGCGAGCTACGAAAACACCTTCGGACACTACATCAAGTACGCGATGCGCAACGCGATGGACATCGCGACGCTCGGCTGCTCGGTCAACGTCCGGCTGTCGGCGGACAAAAAGACGATCGAGCGTGCAAGGATCGCCTACGGCGTCGCGGGACCCGTCCCGATGCGCGCGCCGAGCGCGGAAGCGGTAGCAAACGGCGCGGCGATCTCCTATGAGATGATCGACCGGTTCGGGCTTGCCGTGCTGAACGACATCAATCCGCGCGATTCGTGGCGTGCTTCGAAGGCGTTTCGCCAGCACATCGCGGTCGAAATGGCGAAGCGCTGCCTGCTGGAATCCATCAAATTGGCGGGAGGTGTGATCGAATGAGCCAGTATAAACTCGTACGCTGTACCATCAACGGCAAGAAGGTCGAACAAATGATCGACGTGCGCGCGTCGCTCACCGATATGCTGCGCAACGATTTCCACCTGACCTCGGTCAAAAAGGGCTGCGAGGTCGGCGAGTGCGGCGCCTGCAACGTGCTGATCGACGGCGAGGCGTTCAACTCCTGCATCTATCTCGCGGCGTGGGCAGACGGCAAGAACATCCGCACGCTCGAATCGCTGACCGGTCCGAACGGCGAGCTGAGTGACATTCAGCAGGCGTTCATGGAGGAGACCGCGATCCAATGCGGCTTCTGCACGCCGGGCTTCATCATGACCGCCGTGGAGATCCTCGAAACCAAAAAGCTCTACACGCGCGACGAGCTGAGAAAGCTCCTTTCGGGACATCTGTGCCGCTGCACGGGCTATGAAAACATCCTGAACGCCGTCGAAAAGACCATGAAGCGCCGCCTCGGCGTTCCGACGGAATAAAATTTCAGCCGTCCGCAAGGGCGGCTTTTCTTTTTTCCAAAAAACTTGTAACACTTTTGCCTGCTACCGTGTTTATAAAGTGAAAGCATAGGAAAGGAAGAAACAAAAATGAAGGTTGTACGGCTGCTGCTCGTTCTGCTGCTGTGCGCGATCCTCCCGATCGGATGCGCAAAGCAGGCGGAGGGGAACATGTATCATCTGATCGTCAACGGGACGGAGATTCCGGTTGACGAATTCGATCCGGAATCAACGGCAAGTGAAGTCTCGAATATGGTGCCTGTCGTTTCGCTGTTCAAAGGCCTTGGGTGTGAAACCGTCGTAAAGGACGATACGGTCGAGATACGGAAGAACGGTTCGCTTCGCCTCATCCTGGATTTGAAAGCACCTGCGTTGTACGAACCGGATGATCCGGAATATAACTTTTTCATGGTCTGTCCCGGCGACACCGAAGCCGATTTCCGGCATCGGAGAACAGGAAACGAACTCTGGATTTGCACAGATTATGTTTACAGCGCGTTTCAGCTGATGGGCGTTCCGATCGATATCGACAGAGGATCGTCCGATTGGACGATGCGTATCAACGCGGACTTTGATTAGGAAGGTTCACATGAAAAAGCTCAGTTGGGTATGCTCCGCATGAAAGCAGAGCGATAGACGATGCAAACAGCCGTCCGGATTGCGGGCGGCTTTTCCCGTATTTTGGGATAACGCATGGTTTATTCTGGAAGATTTTGCAATTCTGACACAAAAGAGGGGTTTACCGATGCGGGATTGTGTGGTAGACTATATTGAATTTCAGAGGTAAAGGCATGAAACACAGCACTCGCATTTTTGTTTTTATACTGGCATTGCTCACGGCGCTGACCGTGTTTGCCTGCAACACACCCGCACAGCAGCCCGTTCCGAGCAACGAGCCCGCCGCGGAGGTCACAACGGTCACTTCGACGCCGGTTCCGACCGAGATTCCCGAGATCATCGATGTGATCGAGGCGGTCACGCCCGTTCCGGTCACGCCGATCCCGACGCCCGAACCGACGCCGAGCCCCGAACCGACCGACACGCCCGCGCCGACGGAGATTCCGTTCTCCTACTACGCGCCGACGGTCAACATGACCTTTGAGGAACTGGTCGGATCGCTGGACGACTTCAACGAGGCGGACCCGAACAACGAAAGCACGTTCCGTCTGCCGATCGGCTATCCCGCGCCCGACACGTACCGCATCATCGTCGACCTCACATGGCAGGTCGTCATGGTCTTTTCGAAGGATCCGGAGACCGGCGAATACACGGTTCCCGTGCGCTACATGCTCTGTTCGACCGGCAGCGGCCGCGTCGGCAGCGAGACCCGCACCGGCGTGTTCAAGATGAAGCCCACCAAGGTGCGCTTCGGCAAGTTCGCATCCTCGCCCGAATCGGCGCAGTACTGGTCGCTGATTTTCAGCAAGACGTACTTCCATTCGACGCTCTACAACAAGCGCCGCGACCTGTCCTCGGTACAGAAGCTGTCGTACACGATGCTCGGCAGCAAGGCGTCGCACGGCTGCATCCGCCTGACCGTGCCGGATGCGCGCTGGATTTACTACAACATCTGCTACGACACCGAGGTCGAGATCCGCACCGGCAGCAAGAACGACGAGCAGACCAAGGCGATCCGCGAGCAGCTGCACATCGCGGAGTGGAAGGACAACGCGTTCCTGTCCGTGCCGACCACGCCGTACACCGACAACTGGACGATCGACGAGATCGAGATCGATCCGGCGTACCCGTACGTTGCGGCGACGCAGCCGCCGGTCAAAAAGTCCTGAAGCGACGAAGGAGCAAACAAGCTCCTTCTTTTCTTTTTGGCATAGAACTCGCTTTCTTCGCGTAATTTGTTGCAGCAAGGGGGAAACGGGTATGAAACTTGACGAAATGAAGATTCAGTATGAACGCGAACGGGACGGGTTCGAGCGCGAATCGGCGTTCGCGGTGTCGGAGGGCAAACCGCAGGTCAAGGTCGACGCGAGCGGGATCGTGATCAAGATCAGCTTGTGCGCCGCCGTTCTGGCGCTCGCGATCATCGTGCGCGCGTTCGGCGTCGGAAAGCCGGACACGGGCGTGGTCAGCGCAAGCTCGGTCGCCGATCCGTCCGCTTCCGACCCGCAGGGGGAGGAGGCGATCGGCACGCTGCGTTACGTGGACGCCGGATCGGTCCTGAAATGGACCGCGCCGGTGTTGAGCAACGACATCGAACTGCTGCGTGACGGTCAGCTTTTGCGCTTTACCGCGCTGTCCGGCACGGTCAACGCCTGCATGGCGGGGAAGGTGCTGTCGGTCGAGACGGATGAACAGCTCGGCAAGACGGTGCGCATCCAGTCCGAAAACGACTGCGAGACCGTCTATTACGGCTTTGAGACGGTGGACGTTCGGCAGAATGCGACCGTAGCGCAGGGCGATGCGCTCGGCACCGTGCAGCCCGGCAGGAGCATCTATCTGCGCGTGTTCGAGCAGGGACAGCCGCAGGACCCGACCGCGTACGTCGACCTGTCGCTTCGGAACGAATGAAGTTTCGCATCGGGAAAGCGGAGGTGCGCCTGTCGATCGGCGTGCTTCCGCTTTTTGCCGCGCTGATCGTCGCGGGGGAAGGACGCGCGCTCGCCGTATCCGCGCTTTCGCTGCTGCTGCACGAACTTTCGCACCTGATCGCCGCCAAAAACCTCGGCTTTTCGGTGCGGCGCGTCGGGCTGTATCCGTTCGGCGCGGTGCTGCATCTCGACCCGCGCTGCGCAAAGACGCAAAGCGAATGGATCGTCGCGCTCTCGGGACCGGTCGCCTCGCTCGTGATCGCATCCTGCGGACGGATGCTTGCCCATCTGCTGCCGTCGCTTGCCTCCGGCACGGAGCCGTTTATCCGCGCGAACGCGGCGATCGCGCTGCTGAACCTTCTGCCCGCGTATCCGCTCGACGGCGGACGCGTCGCAAAAGCGCTTCTCTGCAGGGCGACGGGAGAGCGCACCGCAAGGCGCATTACATTCGCGTTCACCGCCGCCGTCGCCGCGATGCTCGCGGGATTGGGCATCTACTGCCTGCAAAAGGGCACGCTCGTGTTCACACCGTTTTTGATCGCGCCGTTCCTGCTGGCGTCGGCGTGGATCGAATGGAAGCGCGTCACGCCGTCGGTGATCGAGACGGTGCTGGAACGGCAGAGCGCAAGGCGTGCCGGCGCGCCGGTCGCGGTGCAGACGGTTCTGCTCGACGGCTCCGCCACGGTCGGCGAGGCGATGCAGCAGCTCTCGCACAGAAGATTCACGGTCTTTCGCATCAAGGCGGACGGGCGTACGCTGGAGGCGGACGAGAATGCGCTGCTGGATGCGGCGTCGCGATGCGGCTACGCGGCATTGCTGAAAGATGTTTTTTGTGATTGACCGATCGTGTTTTGCATGGTATAATATCATGCTATATTGTGAATTCAGAATGCGAGGCGGCGCTTTGGACGCGATTCAACTGGACAAGCTGTTAAGCCGTGTGGAAAAACCGGCGCGGTATCTCGGCAACGAGTGGAATATGACCAAAAAGGAGTCGTACGACTTCCGCTTTGCGCTGTGCTTTCCCGATGTGTATGAGATCGGCATGTCGCATCAGGGCAGCCGCATTCTGTATCACGTGCTGAACAGCATGGACGGCGTGTACTGCGAACGCTGCTATGCGCCGTGGACGGACATGGAACGGGAGCTGATCGACCAGCATCAGCCGCTGTTTACGCTCGAAACGAAATCGCCGCTTCGCGACTTTGACATCGTCGGCTTTTCGCTGCTCTATGAGATGTGCTACACGAACGTTTTGACGATGCTCCGGCTTTCGGACATTCCGTTCTATGCCGCCGAGCGCGACGCGTCGTATCCGCTGATCGTGGCGGGCGGTCCCTGCACCGTGAATCCGGAGCCGATTGCGCCGTTCTTCGACGCGATCCTGATCGGCGACGGAGAGGAATTGGAGCCGGAGATCGTCAACTGCATGAAACGGGCGAAGGCGGACGGCTGCAGCAAAACGGAGCTGCTCGAACGGCTTTCGAAGATCGAAGGCGTATACGTGCCGTCGTTCTATGAGCCGGTGTTCGAAAACGGACGCTACGTGCGCTATACGCGCAAAAACCCGAACGCGCCCGACCGGGTGAAGCGCCGCGTGGTGCGCGACCTTGACAAAGCGCCGTACGTCGGAAAGCAGCTTGTGCCGCATATGCAGATCGTGCATGACCGCGTCGCGGTCGAAGTCATGCGCGGCTGTACGCGCGGATGCCGCTTCTGTCAGGCGGGCTACATCTACCGTCCCGTGCGCGAGCGCACGAAGGAAACGCTCCTGAAGCAAACGCGCGATCTGGTGCGCTGCACCGGCTACGACGAGGTCTCGCTGCTTTCTCTGAGCACCGGCGACTACTCGGAACTGCATGAGCTGCTGCCGCGCATCATCGACGATATGGCGGAGCAGAAGGTGTCGGTTTCGCTGCCCTCGCTGCGAATCGATTCGCTGCTCAAGGAGGACCTCGAAAAGATGCAGACGGTGCGCAAGGGCGGCTTGACCTTCGCGCCGGAAGCGGGCACACAGCGCATGCGCGACGTGATCAACAAGAACGTGACGGAGGAGGACCTTCTGCGCGCGGTGACCGACGCGTTCACCGCCGGCTGGTGCGGCGTGAAGCTCTACTTCATGATCGGGCTCCCGACCGAAACGGACGAGGATATCCTCGGCATCGCGGACCTTGCCAGAAAGGTGTCCGCCTGCTTCTACCGGCTGCCGAAGGAACAGCGGGGCATGGGCTTCCGCGTCACCGTCAGCGTTTCAACGTTCGTGCCCAAACCCTGGACGGCGTTCCAATGGGTCGGGCAGAACGAGCAGGAGGAGATCCGCAGAAAACAGCAACTCTTAAAGACCGCGATGAAGGGCGTGCGCGGCGGCGAGCTGCACTGCCATCCGTCCGTGCTCTCCGTGCTGGAGGCGGTGTTCTCGCGCGGGGATCGGCGGCTTGCGCCGGTACTGGTCGACGCATTTTCGGGCGGCTGCCGCTTCGATTCGTGGGCGGAGCATTTCAAGCCCGACGTGTGGGCGCAGGCGTTTGAACGCAACGGGCTGACAATGGACGAATACGCGTATCGGGAACGCGATCCCGAAGAACCGCTTCCGTGGGAGATCATAGACGCGCTGACCACGGCTGCGTATTTGAAGCGCGAATGGAACCGCGCAAAGGAAGCGCGCACCACGAAGGACTGCCGCGAAGGCTGCAACGGATGTTTCGGAGAACGCTGTGAGGATTATTGCCGCATTTCAAAAGAATAAAGAAATCTCCTATACGTCGCATCTCGACGTACAGCGCACCCTGCAGCGCGCGTTTCGGCGCGCAGAGCTGCCGCTTGCGTATTCAAAGGGATTCAATCCGCATCCGAAGCTGTCGTTCGCGACGGCACTCGCGACCGGCTATACGAGCGACGGCGAATGGTTCGAGGTCGAACTCGACCGTCCGATCGAGCCGCAGGCGTTCATCGAGCGCGTCAATCCCGCCCTGCCGGACGGGATGCGCGTCGTCGAGGCGTTTGAGGCGGACGATTCGATCGATACGCTCTCAAAGCTGATCCGCGCGGCACGGTACGAACTGACCGTGCATTTTGACGGCGCAGTTGCACAACAGGACGTTCGCAGCGCGCTGGATTCGATCATGGGAAGCGAACCCGTGATCGTCGACAAAAAGACGAAAAGCGGTATCAAGCCGACCGACATTCGTCCCGACATTTTGGAGGCCTCCGTCAAGGAAGTTTCGGATACTTCGGCGACTTTGCTCGTCGTGGGCACGCTGACGGCAGCTGGCGGACTGCGCGCGGAAACATTCGTGCGCGCGCTGTTCGACCGATTGCACCTGAACGGCTTTTTCACGGCGCATCGCATTTCCCTCTGCTTCGAGGGGTCCGACCGTTTGCCGCGCCTCCGGTAAGGAAAGGTATTTATGAATAAAGAAATTCTCGTTGACGCAAACGCGTTCAATACGCGCGTTGCGGTCGTCGAGGACGGCACGCCTGTGGAGCTCTACGTGGAGCAGGAAGGCAGCGAACGCCTCGTCGGCAACATCTATCTCGGAAAGGTCCAAAACGTGCTTCCCGGCATGCAGGCGGCGTTTGTGGACATCGGACTCGAAAAGAACGCGTTCCTGTACGCGGGCGACGTCTTTACGCCGGGCGACGCATACGACGAACTCGAAAAGATCCCCGAAACGCGCAAGATCGGCGACATGCTCAAGCCCGGACAAACCGTGGTCGTGCAGGTCGCAAAGGATCCGATCGGTACCAAAGGCGCGCGTGTGACGACGCACATCACGCTCGCGGGACGCTCGCTCGTGCTGATGCCGACCGTCGAATACGTCGGCGTGTCGCGCCGCATCGAAAAGGAAGAGGAGCGCACGCGGCTCAGAAAGCTCATCAAGGAGCTCAAGCCGGACGGCATGGGCATCATCGTGCGCACCGCGTCGGCGGGCCGCACCAAGGAAGCGTTCGTCGAGGAGATCGACAGCTTAAAGCTCCTCTATGAGGAGATTCAGAAAAAGGCAAAGACGGTCAAGGCGCCGAAGCTGCTGCATGAGGAGCAGAGCTTGCTGTTCCGCACCGTGCGCGATCTTCTGATGCGCGACGTCGACCGGCTGTTTGTCAACGACATCAACGCATATAACGAGCTTCGCGACATCGCTTCGGTCATGGCGCCCAAGCTCAAGGCGCGCATCCTCTTTAAGGACAGCGAGGCGCTGTTCGAGCGCTGCGATGCGGAGAGCAAGATCGAGCGCGCGCTCGCGCGAAAGGTGTGGCTCAAGAGCGGCGGCTATCTGATCATCGACCGCGCGGAAGCGCTGACGGTCATCGACGTCAACACCGGCAAGTTCGTCGGCAAGGACAACCTCGAAAAGACGATCACCGCGACCAACTGCGAAGCGGCGGCGGAGATCGCGCTGCAGCTGCGTCTGCGCGACATCGGCGGCATCGTCGTGATCGACTTTATCGACATGGAGAAGGAGTCGAACCGCCAGCTCGTGCTGCAGACGCTGAAAAACGCGATGCACGACGACCATACGCGTTCGCACGTGTTCGGCTTTACGCGCCTCGGACTGGTCGAGCTGACGCGCAAAAAGACCGGCAGAAGCATCGGCGACACGCTGAAGATCAACTGCCCGTGCTGCGACGGCGAGGGAAAGGTGCTTGCGCCGCATACCGTGTTCAACCGCCTGCGCAAGCAGACGCTGCAGATTTTGAAGGGTTCGAAGATCCGCCGCATGTACATCGAGGTGCATCCGGACGTCAAGGCCGTCATGGAGCAGCTCGAAAAGCGCAACGGCACGCTGTTCCCGGAGGTCGACGACGCGACGTTCTTCGTGCGCGGAAACGACAGCATGCATCCGGAAAAGTACGTCGTGCGGCCGCTGCCGGACAAGAAGCTGCAGGAGGCGAAGCGCCTTTGCACGGTGCTGCACTGAACGCGAAAAAAGTCCCGAAAAATCTTGAAAAAAACGTTGACAACACCGCGGGATTGTGGTATATTCATGCGGTGAGCCGCTTCGGAGCGGTATTTAAGTATGCCGATGGGCATCTCCGTATTTGAGCGAGTCTGGGAAGAAGGAGGAAGCACAAAGCATGTACGCAATCATTCAGACCGGTGGTAAACAGTATAAGGTCCAGGTCGGCGACGAAGTTCTCGTAGAGAAGCTCGACGCAGAGGTCGGTACCGAAGTCACCATGGATGTTCTGCTCGTCGCGGACGGCGAAACCGTTACGGTCGGTAAGCCCGTTGTGGACGGCGTCAAGGCAACCGCAAAGGTTCTCGAGCATGGCAAGGGCAAGAAGGTTATCGTCTTCAAGTATAAGCCCAAGAAGAACATTCGCAAGAAGCGCGGCCATCGTCAACCGTTCACCAAGGTTGAGATCACCGCAATCGGCTGATCCATGATCACCGTCACCGTGATCCGCGAAAACGGCAGCCCGGTCGGGTTCGACGTTTCGGGACACGCGAACATGGGTGAATACGGGGAAGACCTTGTGTGCGCGGCGGTATCCGCCGTGGTGCAAACGGCGATCCTCGGGATCACAGAAATCTGTCGAATTTCCGCAGGCGTTTCGATCGAGGAAGGTCGAACGACCTGTATCCTACCCAAGGATGCGGCGCAGGATGCGCTCGACCGTGCGGCAATCGTGTTCGATACGATGCTCGCGGGACTTCGGAGCATTCAGGCGTCCTATCCCAAGACCCTCAAATTTCGGAACAAGGAGGTTTAGATCATGTTTCAGATGAATCTGCAGCTGTTCGCACATAAGAAAGGCGTCGGTTCGTCCCGTAACGGCAGAGACAGCGAATCCAAGCGTCTCGGACCGAAGCGTGCAGACGGTCAGTTCGTCCTCGCGGGCAACATTCTTGTTCGCCAGCGCGGAACGCACTTCCATCCCGGCACCAACGTCGGCATCGGCAAGGATGACACGCTGTTCGCAAAGATCGACGGTATCGTTCGTTTCGAAGTCCGTCATGCGGGCAAGAAGACCGTCAGCGTCTACGCCGAAGAGCAGGCCGAAGCATAAGCAACACAATCTGAAAGAGAGCCGAAATCCGGCTCTCTTTTTCTGCGCAAAAAAAGGAGCCCGCAGGCTCCTTTGGATGGTTGACGCTTATTTGTCGCTCTTGTCCTCGTCGTCGAAGTTGAAGGCGGAGGAGGGCATCGACTGGCCGGTGGCCTGCGCTCTCGACTTGGCCTGCTTTTCCTTGTCGGTGAAGCGGTTGATGATGATGAACACCGCCGCCACGCCGACCACGGCGAGGCCCATGAAGACGTAGGAGAGGATGCTCATCGTCTTGGACGAGATCGCTCCGTAGAGCTTGGAGAGGAAGGAGCCGTCGTTCGCGTCGGAACGGACGTTGCCGATCGTGCTCGTGTAGACCGCTCTGCCGTTCGCGTCCTTGAGCTGTTCCGCCTTGTAGTAGTTCATGACGTTGTTGTTCACGCCGCCGCCGAAGCAGCTCATTGCGGACTGCTGCGCCTGGAACTTATCGGGATGCTTCGCCATCGCCGCTCGCAGGATCGCGTCCATTTCCTCGACCGTGTGCTTTCCGTCGAGCGAGTAGGTCTTGCCTTCGTATTCGACGGCGCCGTCCTTGATCACATCGGAAAAGTCGGTCTTGTACGTGTCGGTCACTTCATATTCAACGATCGCGTTGCTGTACAGCACGCTCTGTCCGAAGTTCGTTACCGCCATCAGAAGCATCAGCGCGCCGAGCGCAAAGTAGATCGTGCGCAGGAGCTTATGCACCTTTTCCTTCGATTCTTCCTTGATGTTTTCGAGAGAATAGAGCTTGCCTTTGCCGGTGAACGCACCGTAAAAGACATAGACGCTCATTGCGAGCAGCAGGATCGGAAATAAATACGCCATAGTGTTCTCCTTTTATGTTAGATTCTCTTGAGCTTTGCGCCTTCGCGCGTGTCCTCGACGGCAAATCCCATCGCTTTGAGCTCGTCTCGGATCGCATCGGCTTTCGCCCAGTCTTTTGCCTTTTTCGCTTCCTTGCGCGCATCCAAAAGGGCGAGCGCTTCCTCGGGGAAGTCTTCCTTCTTTTCTTTCACGACAAGTCCCAGAACGCCGTTCAGCTCCGCATAGCGCGCCTTGACCGCATCGATCGACGCCTTGGTGTGCGCCGTCGTCGCGAAGATATTGATCCAGCGCGCAAAGTCGAACAGTACGCCGAGCGCGTCCGCGGTGTTGAGATCGTCGTCCATCGCTTCGTTGAACCGGTCGCGGAAGCCGTCGATCGCTTCGGCGACGGAGGAATCGTCCGCCGTTTCGTCGATTGCGGTATCGAACAGACGGTCGCGCGCCGTGTACAGGCGCTGCAGACTCGTCACGGTCTGATCCATCAGTTCGCGCGAGAAGTTGACCGGATTGCGGTAGTTCGCGGTCAGAAGGAACATGCGGACCGCTTCGAGATCGTATTCCTTGGCAATGTCGCGCACCGTGAAGAAGTTGCCGAGGGACTTGCTCATCTTCTGGTTGTTGATGTTGATGTAGCCGTTGTGCATCCAGTAGTGGACGAAGGGTTTCCCGCATGCGCACTCGCTCTGCGCGATCTCGTTCTCGTGGTGCGGGAAGATAAGGTCCATGCCGCCGCCGTGAATGTCGAACGTTTCGCCGAGGTACTTCATGCTCATTGCGGAGCACTCGATGTGCCAGCCGGGACGACCCTTGCCCCAGGGCGAAGGCCAGCTCGGTTCGCCGGGTTTTTCAGCCTTCCACAGCGCAAAGTCGAGCGGGTCGCGCTTCTGCTCGGTCGGGGAGATGCGCGCGCCGTTCTCCATGTCGTCGATGTCCTGCCCCTTGAGCTTGCCGTAGCCGGGGTCGGAGCGCACGGAGAAGTACACGTCGCCGTTGTCGGTTGCGTAGGCGTGTCCCTTTTCGATCAGCTTCTTGACGAGCTTGATGATGTCGCCGATGTGCTCGGTCGCGCGCGGGTTGACCGTGGCGCGTTCGATGCCGAGCGCGTCCGCGTCGCGATAGTATTCCTGAATGAACCGGTCGCCGAGCTCTTTGACGGTGATGCCTTCCTTGTTGGCGCGGTTGATCATCTTGTCGTCGATGTCGGTGAAGTTCTGCACGAACTTGACCTTGTAGCCGCGGTATTCGAGGTAGCGGCGCATGGTGTCGAACACGACGAACGGGCGGGCGTTGCCGATGTGGAAATAGTCGTAAACGGTCGGACCGCAGACGTACATGGAGATTTCGCCTTCCTTGATCGGAACGAGCGTTTCCTTGCGCCGGGTCATGGTATTGTAAATCTGCATAGCATCCTCCTTTATGGGCAGGTGCCGCGGCACGGTAACGTTCGTTTACGGATGACCGCGGCAGTTCTAATCTATGATAAGAAAAAACGGCCGCTTTGTCAATAAGGATTTGACGAATTGCATTTTTTGTACTATACTGGTTTTTCAGGAGGCACAGCATGAAACGCGTATTGATTTGTTTGCTTGCGCTGCTGCTCGCGGCGCCGTTCGCCATTGCCGGTGCGGACACGAATCCGATGACGGCCTTAAAGCTCGAAACCGAGCAGTCCGGCGATCTGCTTGACGTGCGCTTTGTTGCGGATATGGCGTATCCGACCGAAACGGTGGCGTTCGAATCGATGGATTTCGTGTTGACCTACGCAAGCGACGTGCTGGAGTTCGTCGAGCTGGTCAAGAGCGGAGAGCAGCCGGAGTCCGGCGTGCTGGACGGCTCGTTCATCGGCGTCGAGAACGCGCAGACGGCGGGGAAGTTCGAGTACCATTGCGCGTCCGCGCTCGGATCGCGCGGCAGCGGTCTGTTGCTGCACCTGCGCTTCCGCGTCGTTCGGGACGGCGCGTACGGCTTCCACATCAAGCGCGACGGGTATTCGATCTATGATTCCGCCGACGGCACCTCGCACAGTTACCGCTTTGCGCTGCTGTCGAGCGACGTTACCGGAACGGACGACGTGAAGCTGCCGCAGATCCCCGATCCGCGCGAACCGGTTGTGACGCAGCCCGAACCGGAAAAGGGCTGGTTTTCGAAACTGATTGACTCGATCTTCGGATCGAGCTGCACCGGCGGCAGATAAGCCGCAATCACCGTACAGGAGGTATGAACATGAAACGCACACTCGCATGGCTTTGCATCGCTGCATTGCTGCTGGTCTGCCTGCCTACCGCAAGCTTTGCTGCGGAGGAGGGCGAAATGCTTTTGACGTCCGAGCCGGTACAAGGCGCGGTCGGCGAAATCGTCAAGGTCGATTTCTACTGCTACCCGAACATCCCCGAGGGAACGCTGCTCGACTCGCTGCAGGGCACGCTTGCCTATGATCCGGAGCTTTTGACGCTCGGTTCGATCAATCTGCGCGACGAAGACCAAAACCTCAACTCGCTGCTGAACAGCAAGAGCCCGCTGTGGATGCATACCGAGGAATCCGGCAAGGTATTCTTCGCGTATGCGGACGCGTTCGGCACCGACGTGCAGGGCTTCCTGTTCCAGATCGAGTTCCGCATCGAGCAGGAAGGCGCATGCGCGTTCGTGATCAACAACCTGAGCTACAGCTGCGTCGACGGCTCGACCAACAAGAGCGGCGGCAGCTTCTTCCTGAACCCGCTGCAGGCGGGCGGCGTATACACCGAAGGGTATGAAGTCCCGTCGGATGCGGCCGCAGGCGCAACGTTCAAGCCGATGGATCCCGCCGTGCAGACGCCGCAGCCCGCTGTGACGCCCACGCCGCTGCCGAGCAACGGCGGTCAGTCCGTGCCGCACACCTCGACGCTCCCGCAGCCGACCAACCTGCCCACGCCGCACGAATCCGGCATCGTCACGCCGAATCCGCCGGTGACGTCCATGCCGATGAACACGCCGAACGGCTCGACCCAGACCGCCGCGCCCGCGACCGAGGTGCCGCAGACCGAGGCGCCGGTCGATACCGACGGACCGGTCGCGCACGGTGAAAACGAAGTTGCGCCGGATCAGTCTGCCGAAGCAACCGATGCACCGCTGATCGTTGCGGAGGTGACGGAGGTGCCGACCGAAACGTCCGCACCCGTACAGCCGAGTGCAACGCCCGCGCCGACGCAGCCGCAGCAGACGAATCGTGCGCTCGTGATCGCGGTGATCGCGGGCATCGTCGTGGTCATTCTGCTTGCAATTCTTGCAATCGTGCTGATCCTGCTGCGCAACAAGCGGATGAATCAGGAGGACTGATCTTTTTTCAGAGAAGGAAGGGACTTTTTGAGTCCCTTTCTTGCGTTTTGGAAGGAATTGTAGTATGATAGGGCGGATGGTCGAAAGGAGGGATACGGATGCGCAGAATTACCACAAGACAACTGACGTTTGCGGCTCTGTTCGCGGCGCTCGCGGTGTTGCTGTCCGTTCATCCGTTCACGTTTTATATCGTGCCGAGCGTGCGCATTACGTTCCGCGAAGTGCCGATCTACCTGTGCTCGATCACGCTCGGACCGGTGCTCGGCGGGCTGTGCTCGTTCATCGCGGACACCGCCGGTACGTTCATCAGCAATTCCGGCAACGCGTGGAACCCGCTGTTTGCGCTCAACGCCGTGCTGATCGGCGTTCTGCCGGGGCTGATCTATCGCTTCGTCGAACCGCATATGAAGCGCATCTTCTCGACGTCGCTGGCGATCGTGCCGACCAATCTGATCGTTTCGCTGTTTCTTGCCTCGCTTTGGCTGCATGTGCTGAGGTTTGACGGCGGGCTGTCCTACTGGGCGCTGCTTTTGAGCCGTCTGCCGCTGATCGCGGTCATGACGGTTGTGCATATCATTCTTGTGATGCTGCTTGCGCCGCTGGCGAAGCGCGGCATCGAGGGAGGGGATTCCAAATGACTTACGAAGAAGCAATCGCATACATCCACGGCCTCTACTGGCGCGGATCAAAGCTTGGTCTCGAACGCACGGTCGAGCTTTGCGCCCTTTTGGGCAATCCGCAGAAGAAGCTGAAATTCATCCACGTCGCGGGCACGAACGGCAAGGGATCGACCTGCGCCATGCTCTCGAACATCCTGCGCGCGCAGGGATACCGGACCGGATTGTTCGTATCCCCGTTCGTCGACCGGTTCAACGAGCGCATTCAGTTCAACAACGAACCGATTGCGGACGACGAGCTTGCCGAAATCGTCGGCGAGATCGCGCCGACCGTCGACGCGATGGAAAGTCTGCCGACCGAGTTTGAGGTCATCACGGCGGTCGCGTTCCTGTACTATGTGCGCAAAAACTGCGACTACGTCGTGCTCGAGGTGGGACTGGGCGGCGAGCTCGATTCGACCAACGTGATCGATACGCCGCTGCTTTCGATCATCACGGCGATCGACTTCGACCATATGCACATCCTCGGCAATACGATTCAGGAGATCGCCAAGGCCAAGGCGGGCATCGTCAAGGACAACGGCACCGTGCTGTTTTACGGCGAGCATCCGGACGCGCTGCCGGTGATCGAACAGGCGTGTGAACAGCACCATGCCGAACTGCACGTGTGCGACCGCAGCAGCATCGTCGCCGAGCAGTACGATCTGTTCGGACAGGTGTTTACGTACAAGCGATATCATCACCTGATGATCGGGCTCTTGGGACAGTATCAGATGAACAACGCGGCAATGGTGATCGACGCGGTCGAGCTGCTGCGCGAAAAGGGCGTCGTGATTTCGGACGAGGCGGTGCGCGTCGGGCTTTCGGAGACGAAGTGGCCTGCGCGGTTCGAACTGCTGCGCGAAAAGCCGCCGTTCTTCGTCGACGGCGGACACAACCCGCACGGCGTCAACGGCACGGTGCAGACGTACCGCCGCCTGTTCGGCAAGAAGAAAGCGACCGTCGTTATGGGCATGATGGCGGATAAGGACGTGTCCAAGTCGATCGAGCTGCTGATCCCGATCGCGAAGGAGTTCTATACCGCGACGCCCGACAATCCGCGGGCGATGCAGGCGGAGGAGCTTGCGAAGCTGATCCGCTCGCTCGGCGGCAAGGCGACGGCGTTCGATACCGTCGCGGACGCGGTGCATCGGGCGATGCAGGCGAAGGGACCGGCGCTTGCGGTCGGTTCGCTGTACATGGCGGGCGAGGTGCATGAGGCGTTCCGCAGCGCGAACGAACGGAGAAACTGACATGAAGCTGCTCGCACTCGATATCGACGATACCCTGATCGGCACCGGCAAGATGCCGAGCGAACGCCTGAAGCGTGCGATCCGCCTTGCGGAGCAGAACGGCGTGACCGTCGTGCTCGCAACCGGCAGAGGATTCCTCGGCACGAAGGCGATCCGCGATGCGCTGTCCCTGTACGGACCGCTGATCCACTACGGCGGCGCGGTCATCAGCGACGGCAGAACCGGCAAGCACATGTATGAAAACTATCTGCGCCCCGCGGACATCGTCACGGCGTTTGCGATCGCGGACGCGTTCGACATTCACGCGCAGATTTACGAGGAGGATACGGTGATCTTCCGCAAGGCGAACGCGTTTACCGAGCGGTATACGTCCACGCTGCGCATCCCGTATCTCGAGGACCCGAATCTTCTTTACCGCCCGCTCGACAACGTGCCGAAGGTGCTGTACTTTGTCGACGTCGAATGCGAAAAGGAACTGACCGCCGAGATCCGGAACCTGCTTCCGCGGCATATCTCGGTGCTCGGCTCCAAGCCCGGCTTTATCGAGCTCGGCTCGGTCGGCGCAACGAAGGGCACGGCGCTCGAACGGCTCGCCGCAATGCTCGGCATCGAACAAAGCGAAGTCACCGCCATCGGCGACAACACGCTCGACCTCGATATGATCACATGGGCGGGAACCGGCGTGTGCGTTGCAAACGGCAACGACCTCGTCAAATCGAAGGCGGACCTGGTGATCGGCGCATGTGAGGACGAAGGCGTCGCCGAATACCTCGAATCGCTGTTCGCATAACGAAACCATCCCATCCGGCGCGATCCCAAAAGCGGATCGCGCCTTTTTGCATCGTTACAAAAATATATTATTATTTCCATGTAGCGTTTTTCCTGTTTGCGGCGTCTGTATAGGTGAAGGGACAAGCCGAACGGTTCTTCGATTGACGTCACCGCGTTCGTATGATACAATATATAAAGATGTATATCGATTGACTTACGTGCAACCTTCATGATTTTTCATAAAGGAGGTCTCATTTATGAAACGAATTGGCATGATCGCTGTCGCTTGTATGCTGTTGCTTTCGCTCTTAGGGTGCAATGGAAGCAATCACTATTTCGGAGAAAGGACTGATTTATATCGGGTTGCCTTGTACAGCATTCCAATAGAGCTCGGCGTAGCAAGTAACCCGCCTGTGATTGACGAGAAAAAAGTTGAGATCGATTCCTATGGGAGATCATTGTATTATGTTCTGTTCCATAAGCAGGGATTCTATTATGCGCTGCCTGAATATGCATCTCGAGGATGGCTTGTCGCAGCGTTTGTAATGCAGAAGTGCGACGATGAAAAACTATACTTTTATGAGGATAGATGCTTCCTGATCGATCACGCGGAAAGGACAGGGCTTTACGACTATACATATTCGTTTGATCCGGAAAGAATGAATGATTTCCTGAATCGAAATGATTGGAATCAACCGCTGAATCTTGATCGGTGTTCAACAAGACAGTATTCCAAAGATGCAAAAGACTATCTCGGAATGGATGTTGTTCACAATTCGAAATTGGTTGTTATCCGTGACGGATTGGAAGCGTATACAGGAAATAAAGTCGATGTAACCGGGACGGAATCAGCCATTGCGATGCTCGAAGATGGCAATCATAATCGTCTCTATTATGTGACATACAGAGAAAACAAGTCGGCACAAACGGAAAGCTACTTCATTGTTGTCAATGCAAATGCTGAATCCATTGCTTCGGAGAATATCCTAAAGGTTGATACACTGGATTTCGGCGAGCAGCTGCACCAGCTCAAAATACGGAACGGTTGGGATTTCACCACTTGTCCCGGAGAAACCGATAAAGCGGCAAGCTGAGCGCGAAACATCGTGTCAGTGGTCTCTAACCGTCCCCTTTACGACAACCTACTATAAATGAAAAGGAGGGTTTCATAATGAAAAGATTGTTCATGATCATATTGTTATCGATCGTTTCATTATCTCTTGGAGGAGCATGTAATAATGTGAGTCAAAAGAGCTTAAGTGATTTCATGGAAAAAACATGCGATTATGTACGGATGCTGGACGTTAATGCAGATCCGATATTGATTGATCACTATGATAATCGTTATGTTTTGAAGATCGAGAAAGGGAAGCCAATTAAACTAATTGATCTCACGGGTCCGTCATCAACTTCTCTGTCTCTCGAAAACAGTGAAAATCTGGTCATCGCTGAGCGGATGAAAGAAGATTCAGCCCAAATGTTAGGTATACTGCAAATCTGTTTGGAAGAGAACTATTATGAAAATCTTGTCTATGACGCAAGCATAGAAAGTATTGTTTTGGTTCATGCGACTTTGAAAGAAGAGGGTATCAAGCTGTTTCCAACGAACCTTCAGATCGCGCGTGCATCTATCACAATACCACTGAGTAAAGCAGAAAAAGCGAAAGGTGCCGTTCTTGTCGGTTGTGACTATAGGATTCCCAATGGCATCAAGCTCAATATTGATTTGGAAAATGGAGTCGTTGTTTATTACGAATATGGTGAAGCATATAATCAGACCCCGACTACTATTTCAGAAATACTTGAACACAGCTGATAAGGTGGGTCAAAACACTGAGGGGGAAGCTCCGCGAAGCGGTGATGAGGTGTTGCTCCTTTTGCGGGCTGCCGAGGTCGTCAGCCCCTACAACTCGTACATTTCCCTTTGCGGAAAGCTCCGCGTGCGGTAATGAGGAAGTGACAGACGGCGTACACCGCGTGTTCAGAGAACCGGACCTATTGACATAACGTTGTGAATAAAAAGCAGGCGATCTGCAGAGAAGATGCTGCGGATCGCTTTTGTTATAGAAAAAGATTTTGCACAGGGCGTTAAAGGTCTACGTGATCGGAGAACGGCGGGGTGTAGGATGCGCCGACGCTCGAAAGCTCCTGCGTGTATACGTTCGTGAAGCCGAGCGACAGACAGCAGTCGAGCGCGGCTTCGTACTCGCGTTTGGTGAGCGGGCGGTCGAGCGGCTTGCGCGTACAGGAGGGGATCGGCGTATACTGGCTCATCAGCGAGATCGGACAGTCGGCGCCGAAGCGCTCTTTGATCTCGCGCAGGACCTCACGCGTGTCGAACACGCAGCCGGGAAGAACGAGATGGCGGATGCGCACGCCGCGCACGGCGAGCCCCGCTTCGTTCGTGACCATCGGACCGACCTGCCGCATCATTTCTTCGATCGCGGCGATCGCGACGGGGAAGTAGTCCGCCGCGCGCGAGAATGCCTGCGAAAGCCGCGCGTCGACGTACTTGAGATCGGGCAGGTAGATGTCGATCAACCCTTCGTAAGCGCGGATCGTCTCGACCGTTTCGTAGCTGTTGGTGTTGTACACGATCGGGATCGACAGCCCGCGTTCCTTTGCAAGGCGCAGTGCCTGTATGATCGCGTCCTTATGCGGCGTCGGGGTGACGAGGTTGATGTTGTTTGCGCCGAGCGCGGCAAGCTTTTGCATGACGTCCGCAAGGCGTTCGGGAGTAAACGGTTCGCCGAGCGTGCCGTCCTGCAGCACCATGTTCTGACAGAAGATGCATTTGAGATTGCAGCCGGAAAAGAAGATCGTGCCGCTGCCGCTTTTGCCGGAGATGCTCGGTTCCTCGTCGTAGTGCAGGGCGGCGCGCGCGATCAGCGGAACGGAAGAACAGCCGCAGAATCCCTTCGCGGCTGTTCGGTCGATCTTGCAGTTTCTGGGACAGATGGTACAGGACATCAGAAGACCCGCCTTCCGCAGACAAAATTGCGGTACCAGTAGGAGGAGAAGGAGCTGTGCACGACTTCGCCCTTGCTGGCGCTCGCATGGATAAACTTCTTGTTGCCGAGATAGATTGCCGTATGGTTCACCTTGGCGGATGAATCGCTCTTGAAGAACAGCAGATCGCCTTTTTTGAGATCGTCGACCGAGTCGATGCGCTGCCAGCTGTCGTTGTTTGAATACGTGTAGGCATTGCGTCTTCCGACCTTGATGCCGCATTTGTTCAGACAGTAATACACGAGACCGGAGCAGTCGAACGAGTTGGGTCCTTCATCGCCGAGGATGTACGGATCGCCGAGCTGATCCTCCGCGCAGCGGATGAACTCGCTGATGCTGTGGCCGTACGTCGCGTTGTCCGTGCCGGGCTTGGGCGTCGGCTTGGGCGTGGCGGTCGGCTTGGGGGTCTTGGTCGGCTTGGGTGTGGCGGTCGGCTTGGGGGTCTTGGTCGGCTTTGGCGTCGCGGTGGGCTTAGGCGTCTTAGTCGGCTTTGGCGTCGCGGTGGGCTTGGGTGTCTTGGTGGCTTTGGGCGTCGCGGTCGCCTTGCCGGTGGGCTTGGGTGTCGCTTTGGCTGTCGCAGTCGGCTTTGCCGTGGGCTTGGGCGTCTTGGTCGGCTTGGGCGTTGCTTTCGCGGTCGGCTTCGGCGTCGCCTTTGCCGTTGGCTTTGCGGTCGGCTTGGGAGTGGGGGTCGGCGTCGGTTCGGGCGTCGGCGTTGCGAGCGCGACCGCGTCGTCGGAATAGAGCAGGTCCAAGTCGTCGCGCGTGATCTGTCCGTCCGCGTCGAGCGCGTTTTTGGACTGGAAGCGCAAAACCGCTTCCTCGGTCTGCGGACCGAAATAGCCGGTGATGCGATCCGTATAGTAGCCGAGCTCGGACAGCTGACGCTGAATGCTCTTGACGTCGGGACCGTCGTCGTTCAGCTTGATGCGATACTCCTGCGCACCGTCGGAATACAGCTTCTCCTGCAGCTCCGCCGATGCGATGCCGGTCATGCTCGTGTCGCTCGCACGCTGAAACAGCATGACGGCGTTCTGCGTCGATTCGTTGTAGAGCGTATCCGGCTCGTCGCCGTCCATGTAGCCGAGCTCCATCAGCTTCTGCTGCAGTTCGGATACGGCCGTGTTGTTGTCGCCGAGCTGGAGCGTCGCGTAGCGCGAGACCGCGATGCGGTTCTGCTCCGGGGTTGCGGTCGGCGCAAGGGTGGGCAGCGGCGTTGCCGCCGAAGGCGCTGGGGTGCGGTCCTCGGCAAACACGGAGGTCTCCTCGACGGTCAGGTACTCGCTTGCGGCGTTCGCGGAATGGAACACCTTTTTTGCGCTGCCCTTCAGGAGCAGAACGAGACCGAGGCATGCCAAAAGCGCGCAGACGCCCGCGGCGCAGACGATGCGCAGCGTCATCGGAACAGTCTTTTTGCTTTTGCCGGGCAGGCGCGGTACGTTGTGATCCATGATTCGACTCCTTTGGACATATTATACCATATCAGTTGCGTCATAATCTTGAAATTTATATAAACAAATCGGAAAAGATGTGATATACTACTGTATATGTCTATCTTACATGTGGAAAATCTGACCAAATCGTTTGCGGACCGCACGCTGTTTTCGGACGTTTCCTTCGAGATCCGTCCGGGCGAACGCGTGGGTCTGATCGGCGTAAACGGCTGCGGCAAGTCGACGCTGATGCGCATCCTGATGGGCAAGGAACCGTACGATTCCGGTTCGTTCGGTATGCGGCAGGGCGCGAAGCTCTCCTATGTCGAACAAATTCCGAAGCTGTCGGACGATGTCGATCTCTATCACTTCACGCTGGAGGCGTTCCGCCCGCTGCTCGACCTTGAGGACGAGGAGTCGCGCATCCTGAAAAAGCTCGAAGCCGATCCGGACAACCGCGACCGGCTGATCGCGCGGCAGTCCGTCGTGCTCGAAGCGCTCGAACGCGGCGGCGGATCGACGTTCCGCGCCATGACGCGCTCGGCGCTGCTCGGGCTCGGCTTTTGTGAGGACGATCTTTCGCGTCCCGCAACGACGTTTTCGGGCGGACAGATCAGCAAGGCGATGCTCGCCCGCGCAATCTTAGAGGACGCCGACCTGCTGCTGTTGGACGAGCCGACGAACAATCTGGACGTGACGGCGATCCGGTGGCTCGAGGATTATTTCAAGCTCTATAAAGGCGCGGTGCTCGTCGTATCGCACGACCGCGCGTTTTTGGACGACACGGTCACGCGCATGCTCGAACTGCAGAACGGGCGGATGCGCGGCACGGCCGGCAATTACACGCGCTACATGGAGCTGAAGTTGAGCGAGCGCGAGTACCTCAAAAAGGTGTACCTTCGCAAGCAGAAGGAAATCAAGCGCATCGAAGGCATCATCGCGCAGCAGAAGCGCTGGAATCAGGAACGCAACTACGTGACGATTGCATCGAAGGAAAAGCAGATCGAACGCATCCGCGAGGGCATGGTCGAGCCGGAGAAGGACGAGAAGTCGATCGCGTTCCGCTTTCAGACGCCTGCGCCGACCGGCAACGAAGTGATCGTTCTGCACGAGCTCGGCAAGTCGTACGGCGAACAGCATGTGTTTTCGCACCTCAACACGATCGTGTGGGCGCGTGAGTGCGTGTGCGTGATCGGCGCGAACGGCTGCGGCAAGACGACGCTATTGAAGATTCTGACCGGCGTCGAGCGACCGAGCGAGGGAACCTACAAGCTCGGCGCGGGCGTGCGCCTCGGCTACTACGCGCAGCACACCTACGATCTCAACGACGCGAACTCCGTGATCGGCGAGCTGTCCGACGCGTTCCCGTTCATGGATTACAATCAGCTGCGCGGCGCGCTCGGCCGGTTTTTGTTCCGCAACGACGACATCGAAAAGCGCATCGGCTCGCTGTCCGGCGGCGAGAAGGCACGCATCCGGCTTTTGAAGCTCGTGCTGTCCGGCGCGAACGTGCTGCTGCTGGACGAGCCGACCAACCACCTCGATATCGCATCGGCGGAAATGCTCGAAAGCGCGCTTGAAACGTTCGAGGGCACGGTGCTGATCGTTTCGCATGACCGGTATCTGGTGCGGCGGCTTGCCGACCGCGTGATCCTTTTGACCGAGAACGGGCTCGTCGAGCAGACGGACGAATCGGACGATCTGTTTTTGCGCATCGTCGAGCGCAAGGCGGAAAAGAGCAAGGCGCAGACCGAGCGCACGGACAATCCGTACCTCAAGCGCAGGGAAGCGCGCACCGAGCGCGCGAAGGCGAAACAGGAGATGCACCGCATCGAACGGCTGATCGAGCAGAACGAGGCGCAGCGGCGTGCGGCGGAACAATCTTTGGAGGAAGCACAGCGCACCAACGCGTATCGCGAAATGGAACGGCTGTATGAAACGATCTCCGCGCTCGATGCGGAGGAAACGGCGCTGTATGACCAGCTGGAAGCGGCGGAAGCCGCCGTCAAGGCAATCGAAACGGAGGAAGATCGATGATTTGGCAGTACTTTCCGATCGGATTTCGCTTTCCGGTCCCGGACTTTTCCGAAACGACGCGGCGCGATTGCTGGACAATCACGCTGGATGCGCTCAAGCGCGCGAACGCGACGGGCGTAACGCTGTATGACGCGCAGCAGACCTTTGACCCTGCAACCGGCGGTCCGGTCTATCTTTGCATCGCATGCTTTTACGGCATCAAGCAGGCGCGCGCCTGCGCAAAGCGGTTCTACGCGATGGACGATCTGATGGTGCGTTTATGCATGCATCAGCCGTTTATGCAGGCGAACTCGCTCGAAAGCTTCGGACCGTATGCGCTGCTCGGCAAGACGGAGGAGGACGGCTCGTTCAGTTTTACCGAAGCGGGGCAGAACGTTCTTGAAAACCTGCCTTCGAACGCGCTTTGCGCGAAAGCGGGAACGCGACTGCTGCTTGTGTTCGACTCGCGCGAGGACGGCGCACAGGACGATGCGCGTGCGCTTGCGATCTTGGCGTCGCAGCACGGCTTTGCAGTATCACGCACGCTGATCGCGGACGGCGGATGCGGCACGGTGCGTGCGTTGGTTACCGGACGGAACGGGCGGTTCGAAACCGTTTCGCTCACCATGCCGGACGGCACGCGCAAGACGGAGCTGATCGGCATTCTGCCCGGATCGATTGCGGTGCTGGAAGCGCACGGACGCGACGCCGCCGGCATCGGATTGCTGATCGGAAAAGCGCTCGATCTCGGCTATCGCAGAATCTGGGTCGGCGCAAACGGCTGCATCGACCCGCAAAACGCGCTCTGTGCGCTTGAAACGCTCGGCGTCGGGTACTTCGATGCGACGGACGCGCCGGTGCATCCGGATGCGCAGCAGCGGGACGGCATCGCCAAAACCGACCGTTCGACGCTCGATGCGCGTCTTGGCGAATGCGAGTTGAAACTGCTGTACGACGGCGAGCCGGATGCGCTTTGCGACGCGCTCGGCTCGATCGGCTTTGCGCACATGAACGGCGCGGAGACGGTTTTGAACGCAGCGGGACTCGATACGGCAGTGCAGAAAGCGGACTTTATCGTACTGTTTGCGCATCGGAACGGGTTCGCAGCGAAAGCAGCGCTGTCCGAATGCGAACTGCACAAGACGCCGACCTGCCTTTTATGCGAACAGCCGGTCGATCGAAACCGGCTGATGCGAGAGCATGCGATTCTGCGCGGCGTCGTTGTATGGAACAAAGAGGACGCATCCGCGCTGACGGATACGTTTACCGAGCAAGTTCTGCCGGCGGCGGGAAAAGACGTTGCCAAGGCAGAACGGATATGATATAATTTTCTATCAGCCATAAGGAGGTATGAACCCATGCGCATGGTCGATTTGATCGAAAAGAAAGTGAACGGCGGCACGCTCTCAAAGGAGGAGATCGCCTATATCGTCAACGGATTTACGGACGGCTCGATTCCCGATTACCAGATGGCAGCGTTTCAGATGGCGGTCGTCTTCCAGGGAATGACGGATCGCGAAACCGCCGATCTGACGATGGCAATGATGCATTCGGGCGAGGTCGTGGACCTCTCCGAGCTTCGCGGCGTCAAGGTTGACAAGCATTCGACCGGCGGCGTGGGCGATACGACCACGCTCGTGATCGCGCCGCTCGTTGCGGCGTGCGGCGGCACGGTCGCCAAGATGAGCGGCAGAGGACTCGGACATACGGGCGGCACGCTTGACAAGCTCGAATCGATCCCCGGCGTATGCGTCGAACAGCCGATGGCGCGGTTCAAGCAGATCGTCAACGAAATCGGCGTCGCGGTCATCGGACAGACCGGAAACCTCGTTCCCGCCGATAAGAAGATGTACGCCCTGCGCGATGTGACGGCGACGGTGCGCAGCATTCCGCTGATCGCGTCGAGCATCATGTCGAAAAAGCTTGCGGCCGGCACGGACGCGATCGTGCTCGACGTCAAGACCGGCACAGGCGCGTTCATGACGACGGTCGACGAGGCGGAAAAGCTTGCGCATCTGATGACCTCGATCGGCAAGCTCGTCGGACGCGAGTGCGTGGCGATCATCACCGACATGAATCAGCCGCTCGGTCTCGCGGTCGGCAACGCGCTCGAGGTGCGCGAGGCGATCGAGCTGCTTTCGGGCAAAATTCCGGCGGGCGATCCGCTGTACGAGGTCTGCATGCTGCTCGGCACGCATATGATGATCCTTTCGAAGCTTGCCGAAACCGAAGTCGAAGCGCGCGAAAAGCTTGAAACGGCGCTGCACAGCGGCGCGGGACTTCAAAAGCTTCGCGAGATGATCGCGGCTGAGGGCGGTGATCCGTCCTACATCGACATGGCGCGCATCGACGAGCTTTGCAAGGTGAAAAAGATGCTGAACGTGTACCCGAAGCGGTCCGGCTATATCAGCTCGATGAACGCGGAGCGCATCGGTACGGCGGCGCAGATCCTCGGCGCGGGACGTGCAACCAAGGAGGAGAGCATCGATCCGGCGGTCGGTCTTGTCATGAAGAAGCGCCTCGGCGATTTCGTGCGTGCGGACGAACCGCTTTGCGTGATGTACGTGAACGACGAGAGCAAGCTCGACGCGGCGCTCGATATGTTCCACAGCGCGTTCGAATATTCCGGCAAGAAGCCCGAATATCGCCCGATGGTGTACGACGTCGTTCGCGCATAAACCCAAGCTTTTGCGGCACACTCCTTCGGGGGCGTGCCGCGCCCATGAAAGGAACGCATGAACCGATTGTTACTTGCCGTAGACGGCAACAGTCTTCTGTATCAGGCATATCACGCATTCTTCAAGGCGAATCTCACCACGCGCGACGGCTTTCCGACCGGCGCGCTGAAGGGCTTTTTCACCAAGCTGATCGAGCTTTTGAAACAGGACCCGTCGCACGTGCTCGTCGCGTTCGACGTGCATCAGCCGACGTTTCGCCATGAAAAATACGCGGACTACAAGCTCGGCAGAAAGCCCGCGGACGAGGACCTCAAAAAACAGATGCCGGTCGTGCGCGAACTGCTGAAGGAGATGGGCATTGCGGTGATCGAATGCCCGCGCTATGAGGGCGACGACGTGCTCGGCACGTTTGCCAAAAAGGCCGAGCGCGAAGGCATGGAAACGCTGATCGCCACGGGCGACCGCGATTCGTTTCAGCTGATCACCGATTTCACAAAGATTTACTATACCAAGGATAACTCGATCGTCGACGCGGCGGCGCTGAAGGAGAAGTACGGTATTACGCCGGATCGGATGCGCGATCTCAAAGCGCTGATGGGCGACGCGTCCGACCATATTCCGGGCATTGCGGGCGTCGGCGAAAAGACGGCGCTCAAGCTGCTCGAAACCTACGGCGACCTCGAATCCGTGCTTGCGCATGCGGACGAGGTCAAAGGCAAGCTCGGCGAACGGCTGCGCGAAGGTGCGGAGGACGCGCGCTTTTCCTACTGGCTCGGCACGATCGCGTGCGACGCGCCGGTTTCGGAAACGCTCGACGACTGCGCGTTCGACTTTGCGCGCACCGGCGGCGCCAAAAAGCACCTGTACGAACTGGAACTCAACAGCATTGCCGATAAGCTGCCCGGCGGGGAGACGGAAGCGGAATCCGCAATCGAAGTCGAAACGGTGCCGGTCACGAGCGAAGCGGACCTGAATGCAGCGCTCGACGCGATCAAGGATGCGTCCGCGATCGCAGTCACGACGGTGCCGACGCTCGCGTTCGCAGGTTCTGCGGAGCGCGCCTATGTGCTGACGGCGGGAGAAACGCTGTTCGACGTGTGCATGGACGAGGACGAGGCGTATCGCCTGCTCGGCGCATGGATGCAAAAAACGAACAAGCCGCTGCTTGCGTTCGACGCAAAGAAGCTGTATCACCGCTGCGGATTCGATCCGGAGGCGCTCCCCGATCTGCGGTTTGACGCGATGCTGTCGGATTATCTTTTGCAGAGCAACCGTCCGGTCGAAAGCTACGAAGCGCTCTGCCGCGAGTGGCTCAAGGTCGATGCGGCAAGCCCGGCGCACCTGTTTGTATTGCAGCCGCGCATGAACCGCGCGATCAAGGAAGCCGGGCTCAATTCCCTTCTGAACGACGTGGAACTGCCGCTTTTGAACGTGCTGTACGGCATGGAGCGCATCGGGTTCATGACCGACGCGTCGGTACTCGAATCGCTGCACGAACGGTTTTCACAGCAGGCGCAGACGCTCGAAGCGCGCATATATGAAGCGGCGGGCGAGCGGTTCAACATCCTTTCGACCAAGCAGCTCGGACGGATCCTGTTCGAAAAGCTGCAGCTGCCGTCCGGCAAAAAGACCAAGACCGGCTTTTCGACCGACGCGGACACGCTCGAAGCGATCGCGCCGCTGCATCCGATCGTCAACGATGTGCTCGATTACCGGTTTCTGACCAAGCTCGACAGCACGTTCGTCGAGGGACTTTTGAAACAGCGCGACGGCGCAGGACGCATCCATACGCGATTCATGCAGTGCGTCGCCGCGACGGGACGCATTTCGAGTACGGAACCGAACCTGCAGAACATTCCGGTACGCACGGCCGAGGGACGCGAGATCCGCAAGGCGTTTATTCCGAGCGAAGGGAACGTGCTGGTCGGCGCGGACTATTCGCAGATCGAACTGCGGCTGCTGGCGCATATCAGCGGCGACGAAAGCTTTATCGCGGCGTTTAACAACGGCGAGGACATCCATGCGCGCACGGCGGCGGAAGTCTTTCACGTGCCGCTTACAGAGGTGAGCAAGGAACAGCGCAGCGCGGCGAAGGCGGTCAACTTCGGCATCGTCTACGGCATCTCCGATTTCGGCCTTGCCAAAAACCTCGGCGTGCCGGTGAGCGTCGCGTCCGGCTATATCAAGCGGTACTTCGAACGCTATCCGATGGTGGAGGCATACCTGAAGGACAGCGTGCAGCAGGCAAAGGAAAAGGGCTGGGCGCAAACGCTGTTTTTGCGGCGCCGCCCGCTTCCGGAGCTAAACGCGAGCAACTATAACGTGCGCCAGTTCGGCGAGCGCGTCGCGATGAACATGCCGATTCAGGGCACCGCGGCGGATATCATCAAGATCGCCATGGTGCGCGTCGATCGTGCGCTCAAAGACGGCGGCTACAAGGCGCGGCTTGTTTTACAGATTCACGACGAACTGATCGTCGACACGCCGAAAGATGAGGCGGAGGCGGTCGCGAAGTTGATGCAGTCGTGCATGGAGAGCGTCGCGGACTTCCGTGTGAAGCTGATCGCCGAGGCAAAGTGCGGGGAAAGCTGGTACGACACAAAATGACGCGCATCATCGGCATTACGGGCGGCATCGGCTCCGGCAAGAGCACGCTGACCGCACGGTTTTCGGCATTCGGCATTCCGATCGTCGACGCGGACGCGATCTCCAGAAGCGCGCTGACGCCCGGATCGGCATGCTTTCAAAGCGCGATCGATCTGTTCGGTCCGGATGCAGTCAATGCGGACGGTACGGCGAACCGCGGCTATATCGCCTCGCGCGTGTTCGAAAACGGGGACCTTCGCGAAGCGCTGAACGGCATCATTCATCCGTATGTGCTTGAAGAAATGCTTCGCATCACCGGCGACTGCGGCGCGCCGCTTGCGGCGTGGGATGTGCCGCTGCTGTTCGAAACCGGCATGGACGCGTTCTGCGCCTGCACCGTTGCAATTCTGTGCGATCCGGAGATACGCATCGCGCGCGTCGTCGCGCGGGACAATACCGACGAACAGGCGGTGCGCGCAAGGATCGCGGCGCAGATGCGCGACGAAGAACGGCAGATGCGCGCGACGTTTACGATCCGAAACGAGGGAACGCCCGAAGCGTTTGCGGCGGAGGCCGATGCGCTGATCGAGCGGATCCGGAAGGAATTGACATGAGCGAACAACAACCCATTACGAAAAAACAAAAGACGGTCCTGATCGTGCTGTCCATGATCGCGGCCTGCCTGCTTCTGACGTCGGCACTCGTGTTCTGGGTGCTTCCGAACGTGCTGCGGGCACGGTTCAAACTGGAGCACGTCGACCTGATAAAGACCTACAGCGCGCAGTACGACCTCGATCCTGCGCTCGTGTGCGCGGTCATCTATACCGAAAGCAGCTTCAACGAAAGCGCGACGAGCCGCGTCGGCGCAAAGGGACTGATGCAGATCATGCCGCAGACCGGCGCGGAAATCGCAGAGGCGCTCGGCGAGCCGTTCTCGGAGGAGCGCCTGTACGATCCGGAGGTTTCGATCCGCTACGGATGCTGGTACCTGCGCGCACAGCTCGACCGGTTCGATCAGAACGAAGCGGTCACGCTCGCGGCGTACAACGCCGGTCCGCACCGCGCTGAGCTTTGGATCTCCGAATATGGGCTCGACAGCAAGGGACACATCCGCTACATTCCGTTCGGTGAGACGGACCGGTACGTGGACAAGGTCCTGCAGGCAAAGGAAAACTACGCGAACCTTTACGCAAAGGAACTCGCCGTCGATACGGAGGATTAAATGGCAATACTACTCACGGCGCTCATCGTACTGGCGCTCGATCAGATCAGCAAATACTGGATCGTGCACGCGCACGTGATCGGACAGCTCGGCTATACCGGTTCGCTGTTCGACCTCGATGCGCTGCGCACGTTTTTGGCGCAGGCAAACGTTGCGCAGAACAACTCGATCCCGCGCGGCGGGAAGTTCATCGTGCTGAGCTTTACGCCGAACGACGCGGCGCTTTGGGGCATCGGCAACGGCAATGCGTGGGCGGTGCGCCTGCTGCTTGCCCTGACCGCGATCTTCCTCGTGCTGCTGCTGTTCTTCACGGTCCGCACGCGCAAGAACCTGCCCGCGCTGTCCAAAGTCATCGTCGGACTTCTGATCGGCGGGTCGATCGGCAATCTTTTCGACCGCATCGCGTTCGGATACGTGCGCGATCTCATTTACGCGAAGTTTATCAATTTCCCGATCTTCAACATCGCGGACGCGGCGATCTGCATCGCGATCGCCCTGCTTCTGTTCGAAGCGTTCTTCCGCAAGGTCGGTGTGTTCGAGACGTTCGAGGACGAGTACCGCGCGCTGTTCCGCCTGCCGACGCGCGAGGAGGCGGAGCGTATTGCAAAGGAGCGCAAACAGAACCGGATCGGCCGTTTTCAGGAACGAATTCCGGAGGAAGAGGAGGACGCAGAAAACCCGCATGATGACGGAAACGATCCTGCTGATCGCGGAGACGGACGCGGCGAGAATTGACGCGTACCTTGCGGAGAATACCGAGCTGTCCAGATCGAAGCTGAGCAAGCTCATTAAGGATGGCGCGGTCCTGAAAAACGACCGTCCGTGCAAGCCGAATACCGAGGTGAAAGCCGGCGATTCGATGCGCATCCTTGTGCCGATGGCCGATACGGGCGCGCTGCCGGAGCCGGAGGATATTCCGCTCGATATCGTATATGAGGATGATGACCTTGCCGTGCTCAACAAGCCGAAGGGCATGGTCGTGCATCCCGCGCCGGGAAACGAAAGCGGCACGCTCGTCAACGCGCTGCTGTACCGGTTCGGCACGCTGAGCGAAGCGAACGGTCCGCGTCCGGGCATCGTGCACCGCATCGACCGGTTCACGAGCGGGCTGCTCGTCGTCGCCAAAAACGACGTGGCGCATGAAGCGCTGTCGCGGCAGTTTGCGGATCACAGTGCGCACCGCGAATACGTGTGTCTCGTACACGGCAATCTAAAGGAGGATTCCGGCACGGTCAACGCGCCGATCGGGCGGCATCACACCGACCGCAAGCGCATGGCGGTCGTCGAAAACGGGCGGCACGCGGTCACGCATTGGCACGTTGCGGAGCGGTTCGGTACGGAAACGCTGCTGGACGTCGCACTGGAAACGGGAAGAACACACCAGATTCGCGTGCATATGGCGTACATCAAGCATCCGATACTCGGCGATGAGGTGTACGGTTCGCCCGCACCGAAGCTTGGACTTTCGGGACAGGCGCTGCACGGATACCGGCTGACGTTCGCACATCCGGCGACGGGGGAGACGATGACGTTCACCGCACCGGTTCCCGAAGATTTCAGGACCGCGCTGAAGCGCCTCGGCAGCACGCTGTCGCCCGAAAGCGTTCCGTATCTTTGAACGGAAAATTTTTCAAAATAGCTGTAACACTTTCCCGCTTTGCGGTGTCTTATTTACAGAGGTATAGCGAAAGTTGCGGATTTGCGACGGATATGTTATACTGAAAACGATGTTCCGAATACAAAAGGAGGTCAACCATGAAACCGATGAAACGACTTTTCGTACTGGCGCTTGCGCTCGTGATGCTCGCGGCATGCTTCGCCTGCAAGAAGAACAACGGCGCAAATGCGACGCCCGCGCCGACACAACAAGTGCAGGCAAATACCCCGAAGCCGACCGACGTGCCGACGCCGGAACCCACCGAGGAGCCGACGCCGGAACCCACCGAAGTTCCGCTTCAACAGGGTGATCTCGACGACGCGTTCCGCGCGTACGACGATGAACTGTTCGTGTGGTACGTTTCGAGCGATATCACCACGCTCGACCAGTATTGCCGTCATCCGGAAAATTTCGGGATCGACGAATCGACGATCGATGTCTCGCTCGGCGATTTCACCGAGGAAGCGAACAACGAATGGGTCGAATCGTGCGTCGAATGGCGGGACAAGCTGCTTGAGATCGATCGCGACGGACTCAGCGATCATCTGCAGTTTGCTTACGACAACTATCTGCGCTTCTTTGAGGCGGAGATCGAATCGAAGGACTGGTTCTACAACTACGAGCCGCTCGATATGTACGTCGGTCTACAGGCGAATCTGCCGCTCGAATTCGGGCTCTACCGGTTCTATGACGAACTGGATGTCGAGCACTATATGACCCTGCTTGCGGATGTTCCGCGCTATATGGGACAGGTGCTTGCGTTCGAGCAGGAGCGCGCGGAACGCGGCTGGTTCATGACAGAGGAAGCGCTTGACACGGTTCTGGAGGACCTCAACAGCGTGATCAAGACCGGCAGATCGAGCTTTTTGCACGGCACGTTCAAGGAAGCGATGGAGAACGCGGACTTTTTGACCGACGAGCAGAAGACCGCGTACATCAAGCAAAACGACGATCTCGTTAACAACGAATGGATCGAGGGCTACAAGATCCTCTACAACGGGCTCAAGGAACTGCGTCCGAAGTGCCGCAAGGCGGTCGGCGCGTACGAGCAGGGCGGCGCGGCATACGACTACTTCTGCTGGAAGCTGAAGCATGACGGCAACAACGACCGTTCCGTACAGGACGCGATGACGTTCTTAAACCGTGTGATCGGCACGATGTACAACACGATGTATGACAGCGTCATCAAGTGCTACGATCAGCTGGAGGAAGGCAAGGTCATTACGACCGGTTCGATCGGCGGCGACGAAGCGTACCTCAAGACCCTGATGCCGAAGATCGTTCCCCCGATGCCGGACGTCGAAGTCAAGTACGTCGAAGTGCCGAAGGAACTGCAGGACACGTTCTCGCCGGCTGCCTATCTGACGCCCGCTGTGGACGACTATCAGCACAACATCATTCTGACGAACCCGAAGGATAAGCAGCACTACGATATGTCCACGCTCGCACATGAGGGCTTCCCCGGACATATGTATCAGTTCACGTACCAGTATTCGCTCGGCACGATCCCGAAGTTCCAGATGATTATCGAAACGAACGGATATGCCGAATCGTGGTCGACCAACTCCGAGCTGAACATCGCGCGCGTCAACGAGCGCTACGGTTCGGATTACGCGATCGTTATGATGCTGAACGACCGGCTCTCGAACGCATTCGTCATGTACTGCTCGCTGATGGTCAACGGCCAGGGCGCGTCGAAGGCGGAGGTCAAGGATTATCTGAACCGCTGGAACATGGGCGAGTATGCGGACAGAATTTACGATCTCTGCATCATGATGCCGATCTATTACGTCAAGTATGAAATCGGCTTCGCGGAGCTGTTCGATCTGACCGAGCGCTGCAAGAAAACGCTCGGCGACAAGTTCGATCCCGTCGCGTTCTATGAGGAATACCTGAGCTGGGGTCCCGGCGCGTTCGATCTTTTAAACGAGCGGATGGACGCGTGGGCGGCCGCGCAATAAACGCTTGACAAGCGCGAAAAATGTGGTAAAATCTCAAAAGAAGCTTTGAAAAAGAGGAGTACGCGCTTCGTCCGTCAGAGATCCGTTCCACGGCTGAAAGAACGGTCGGATTCAGAATCGCGGAAGGTCGCTTTGGAGCCGATGCGGTGAACGCAATAGCCGCATCCGGGTTGTCCCGTTATCGACAGAGAGGGAAACGGATTCGTTCCGTTTAACAAAGGTGGTACCGCGAACGCTCACTTCGTCCTTTGACGAAGTGGGCGTATTTTTTGAAATGAGAGGAACAGACATGAACATCGAAATGCCGAAAACCTACGATCCCGCATCCGTGGAGCATACGCTGTACGAAACGTGGGAAAAGAACGGGTACTTCCATGCCGCGCCGAATCCGGAAAAGAAGCCGTTCACGATCGTGATCCCGCCGCCCAACATCACGGGCAAGCTGCACATGGGTCACGCGCTCGACAACACGCTGCAGGATACGATCATCCGCTACAAGCGCATGTGCGGCTACGAAACGCTGTGGCTGCCCGGCACCGATCACGCATCGATCGCGACGGAAGTCAAAATCGTCGAAGCGCTTGCCAAGGAAGGCAAGACCAAAAACGACATCGGACGCGAGGCGTTTTTAAAGCGCGCGTGGGAATGGCGCGCCGAATACGGCGGAACGATCGTTAAGCAGCTTCGCAAGATGGGCTCCTCGTGCGATTGGGAGCGCGAACGCTTCACGATGGACGAGGGCTGCAACCGCGCCGTGCTGCGCGTATTCAAGAACCTGTACGACAAAGGGCTCATTTATCGCGGCGACCGCATCATCAACTGGTGCCCCGACTGCAAAACCGCGCTGTCCGACGCGGAGGTCGAGTACGAGAGCCAGGACAGCCATCTGTGGCATGTGCGCTACGATGCGCCGGACAAGTCCTATTCGATCACCGTTGCGACGACGCGTCCCGAAACGATGCTCGGCGATACCGCGGTCGCGGTCAATCCGGAGGACCCGCGCTATAAGGACATCATCGGCAAGACGGTCGTTCTGCCGCTGGTGAACCGCGAGATTCCGATCGTCGGCGACGAATACTGCGAGATGGAATTCGGTACCGGCGCCGTGAAGATCACGCCTGCGCACGATCCGAACGACTTCGAAGTCGGCAAGCGTCACAACCTGCCGGTGCTGCGCGTGTTCACCGACGACGGACACATCAACGAGGCGGGCGGCAGGTATTGCGGTCAGGATCGCTTCGAATGCCGCAAGAACATCGTCAATGACCTGAAGGAAAGCGGAAACCTCGTTAAGATCGAGGATTATACGCACAACGTCGGCACCTGCTACCGCTGCCATACGACGATCGAAACGATCGTGTCCAAGCAGTGGTTTGTGGACATGAAGCCGCTTGCCGAGCCCGCGCTCGAAATGGTGCGCAGCGGCAAGGTCAAGTTCGTGCCGGAACGGTTCGACAAGAACTATTATCATTGGATGGAGAACATCCGCGACTGGTGCATTTCGCGTCAGCTCTGGTGGGGTCACCGCATTCCGGTGTACTACTGCGACGACTGCGGCGGCACGTTCTGCGAGGAACATACGCCCGAAAAGTGTCCGGTGTGCGGCGGTAAGCTCAGACAGGATGAGGACGTGCTCGATACGTGGTTCTCGTCCGGTCTCTGGCCGTTCTCCACGCTCGGCTGGCCGGAGGAGACGGAGGAGCTCAAGTACTTCTATCCGACCGACACGCTTGTGACCGGCTACGACATCATCACGTTCTGGATCTCCCGCATGATCACGTTTGCAGCGGAGGTCATGAAGGAGGAGCCGTTCAAGACCGTTTATGTGCACGGACTCGTGCGAGACGGACTCGGACGCAAGATGAGCAAATCCCTGGGCAACGGCATCGACCCGCTCGACATCATCGAGCATTACGGCGCGGACTCGCTGCGCTTCTCGCTCGTCACGGGCAATGCCGCGGGCAACGACATGCGCTTCTACAACGAAAAGGTCGAGGCGGCGCGCAATTTCTGCAACAAGGTGTACAACGCGGCGCGCTTCGTACTGATGAACATCGACGAAAACACGGAGCCGACGTTCGACGAACAGGCGCTTTCGATCGCGGACAAGTGGATCCTTGCGCAGCTCGACCGCACGATCCGCGACGTGACCGCAAACCTCGATGCGTATGAGCTGAACCTCGCCGCCGAGAAGATTTACGACTTCATCTGGGGCACCCTGTGTGACTGGTATATCGAGCTTGCAAAGCCGAGTCTGTACAGCGACAACCCCGAGGAGAAGGCGCGCGTTTCGTCCGTGCTGCTGTACGTGCTGTCGACGTCGATGAAGCTGCTGCATCCGTTCATGCCGTTCATCACCGAGGAACTGTATCTGCGCCTGCCGCATCACGAACAGACGATCATGCTCTGCGATTGGCCAAAGGCGCCCGAATCGCCGCGCTTTGCTGACGAAGAAGCGTGCATGGAGACGATGAAGGACGTGATCCGCGCGATCCGCAACGTGCGCGCGGAGCGCAAGGTGCCGGTGGGACTGAAGATCAAGGCGAAGCTGGTCGTGCCGGAGCCGGAGAAGTTCGAAGCGCTGAGCGCGCTGATGATGAAGCTGATCGGCGCGGATGAGATCCGGTTCGATCGCGAGCGCGGCGATGTGCAGAAGACCGACGTGCATCTGGTGTGCAACGGTGCGGAAGCGTACATTCCGCTTGCGTCTCTCGTCGATCTCGACGAGGAACGCGCGCGCATCGACAAAGAAATCGAGCGCGTGAAGGGCGAAGTCTCCCGTGCGCAAGGCAAGCTTTCGAACGAAAAATTCGTGCAGAAAGCGCCGGAAGCGGTCGTCAACGAGGAACGCAGGAAACTGGAAACGGCGAAGGAGATGCTTGCGCGTCTCGAGGAACGCCGTGCCGATCTGAACTGAACGAGCCATACGCCGGGGGAGGGCAAATACCCTTTCCCCGGCAGATAAAAGGAGAGAGCTATGGAAACGATGCAAACCAATCCGAATGAATCCCTGCAGAATTCGATCGAGGAACTCAAACAGCTCGAACGGAAGAATCTCCGGCTGAATCGGATCAAGCTCATCTGCCTCGCGCTGACGACGGCTGCATGCGTTCTGATCTGCGTGATGCTGCTGGTCAACATCGGGAAGATCACGAAGAACATCGACGACCTGTCCGCGGTGATGACGGAAGCGGGCAGCAACATCAACACCGTTGCGCAGGATCTGCAGAAGCTCGATTTTGAAGTGCTCGGCGAATCGGTCGAGACGTTTGCAACGACCGGCGCGGAGACGATCGATCAGATCAAGTCGTCCACGCAGGGGCTTGAAACGCTCATCGAGCAGATTTCGAATGCGATGAAGAACCTGCAGAGCATCAACATCGAACAGCTGAACGATTCGATTCGGGAGATGCACGACGTGCTCGAACCGCTTGCCAAGTTCTTCAAGGCGTTCCAGTAATCGAGAAAAATAAAAATAATCAAAAATTGTTGTTGACATTTCGGGCGAAATGTTGTATGCTAATCAAGCCGCTTGAAGTTCGTGCGACTTTCGGGGTGTAGCGCAGTCCGGTAGCGCACGTGCTTTGGGAGCATGGGGCCGGAGGTTCAAATCCTCTCACCCCGACCAATGCGGCAAGGTTGAGTGGTCCCGTGGTCAAGTGGTTAAGACACCGCCCTTTCACGGCGGCTACAGGAGTTCGAATCTCCTCGGGATCACCATTTTTTCCTTCTGGGAACAAGGGCCTTTAGCTCAGTTGGTCAGAGCGGTCGGCTCATAACCGATTGGTCCGGGGTTCAAGTCCCTGAAGGCCCACCAAACGAGTGGCCCGGTAGTTCAGTTGGTTAGAATGCCAGCCTGTCACGCTGGAGGTCAGGGGTTCGAGCCCCCTTCGGGTCGCCATTTTTTTCTGCCGGCGTAGCTCAATGGCAGAGCAACTGATTTGTAATCAGTAGGTTGTTGGTTCGACTCCGATCGCCGGCTCCAACACGACATTGATAACTGAATAGGTATTACGTGGATGGGTTCCCGAGCGGCCAAAGGGAGCAGACTGTAAATCTGCCGTCACAGACTTCGATGGTTCGAATCCATCCCCATCCACCACAATACGCGGGAATGGCGGAATTGGCAGACGCGCACGGTTCAGGTCCGTGTGAAAGCGATTTCATGCAGGTTCAAGTCCTGTTTCCCGCACCAATAAAAACGTCTTTTGTCTACCGACAAAAGGCGTTTTTTTGAATAATGCTTGCCCTGCCGGGTAAATACTGCTGCCTGCTGCAATCGTATGTGCTTGCACTTCTTCGCGGTAACGCCCCGATCTTTCTTGATTCTTACATACGTGTATGGTATAATATTTTAACATCGTCCGGGGAGAATGCCATGAAACGACATTTTGCGATCTTACTCCTGCTTGCGCTGCTGATCGCATGCACAGGCGGAACGAATCCCGAATCTATCGCTTCCGAAGCGCCCACGCAGCAATGCACGCCGACACCGACTGCCGTGCCGTCGGCGACAGCAGTGCCCACGCCGAGCGCGACGCCCACGGTCGAGCCGACGGAGGAACCGACGCCGACGCCGGAACCGCAGCCATTTACCTTTGTTGTGATTCCCGATACACAGAATTACGTATACGGTTATTCGGAAGCGCTGTCCGCGATCGTAGACTATGCGATCGAAAAGAAGGATGAGCTGAATATCTATGCCGTGCTGCACAGCGGCGATATCGTGGAGAACAATGCGTTCGACAGAGAATGGGAGCTGATGCGGGACATTTTCGCGCCGCTTCGGGGCAAGGTGCCGTTCTACTGTGTCGCTGGGAACCATGATCTCGGGACCGGCATCAGCGATCGCAATACCGTCATACACGGCTACGAACCGTACAAGAAATACAGTCTGTGCGATATCAAAAGCGAAGAACAGGTGTATGAAAACGGTGAATGCTGGTATCAGCTGTACGAACGGGAGGGCTTTTTGCTCGTCGGGTTCGGGTATAAGTACGGTTTGGAGGACGATCTCAAACGCCTCGCATGGGTCAATGAAGTGCTGGAACGCTATGCGGACTATCCGGCGGTTATCCTCACGCACGCGTTCCTCTACAACAACGGCGAACCGAGCGCAACGAGCGGTCTGTATCTTTTGAAGCATGTCATTGATGGCCATCCGAACGTACGGCTTCTTTTGTGCGGGCATCATAAGGGCGTGCAGAGATGGGAAAAGACCTATCCGGACGGCAGGGTGTTCCGCGCGCTGATGTACAACCTGCAGAACGAGCAGAATGTAGCTGGATACTGCCAGCTTTTAACGTTCGATCCGGTCAGCCGCACGCTCGAAGTGACGTCGTACTCGCCGTATCTGGACGACTATAACTTTTATGACAAGGAATCGATCGAGACGTTTACGATCGAAAATGCATTTTAAAAGGCAGGAAACGATATGAAAGCACAGCGGGACTATCCGAAGTTTACGATCACACAGAAGGGTACGCGATGGGTCGAGAACGGGCATCCGTGGATCTACGAGGCGGAGGTGCTCTCCGAAGAGGGAAACGCCGAGAACGGTACACTCGTCGACGCGGTATCCGAAAAGGGCAAGTATCTCGGCACCGGCTTTTTGAGCCGCAATTCCAAGATCCGCATCCGTCTCGTTTCGCGCAATGCGAACGACCGATTTGACGAATCGTTCTGGAGGCGCCGCGTGCAGTACGCGTGGGACTATCGCAAGGCGGTCATGGGAGACGACATCGGCGCCTGCCGCGTGATCTTCGGCGAAGCCGACGCGTTTCCGGGTCTGACGGTCGACCGGTTCAACGACATCCTCGTTGCGCAGACGCTTTCGATCGGCATCGAGCGCATCAAGCCGATCCTGTTCCCGATCCTCGTCGATGTGCTGAATGCCGACGGCGCGAACATCAAGGGCATCTATGAGCGCAACGACGTCGCGATCCGCGCCCTGGAGGGTATGGAGCAGGGAAAGGGCTGGTTTGAACTGCCCGGCATACAAACGCCTGAAAGCGCGGTTACGACGATTTCGGAGAACGGCATCGAATACCTTGTCGACGTGGAAAACGGACAGAAAACGGGGTTTTTCCTCGATCAGAAGTACAACCGGCAGGCGCTTGCGCGCATTGCTAAGGGTCGGAAGGTGCTCGATTGCTTCACGCATACCGGCTCGTTCGCATTGAATGCGGCGAAGGGCGGGGCGGAGCATGTGACCGCGGTCGATATTTCCGAGACCGCGATCGAGATGGCGAAGGCGAACGCCGCGCGCAACGGGCTTTCGGAGCGCATGGATTTCGTTACGGCTGACGTATTCGATCTCTTAACCGAGCTTCTCGCGTCCGGCAAAAAGCCATACGATCTGATCATCCTCGATCCGCCCGCGTTTACCAAGTCGCGAAAGACCGTGAATGCCGCGGAGCGCGGCTATCGCGAGATCAACTCGGCGGCGCTGAAGCTTCTGCCGCTCGGCGGCTACCTTGCGACCGCGTCGTGCAGCCACTTCATGCAGACGGAGCTGTTCGAAAAGATGCTCGTGCGCGCGGCGGCGGATGCTGGGGTACAGCTGCGGCAGATTGAGCAGCGGCAGCAGGCGCCGGATCATCCGATTCTTTGGAATGTTCCTGAGACGGATTACCTCAAATTTTATCTGTTCCAGATCGTCAGAAACTGAATCAAAAACGGTACAGGACGCGGCTTGCCCGCGTCCGTTGACTTGTAAAATATGAACAAAGTATAGACAAATTGCAGATCTTATGTTAAAATGTATCTACCTATAGAAAGGTAACATGTGATGATTATAGTCAGCGCCTGCCTTGCCGGATATCGTTGCAGATACGACGGCAAAACCGTTCCGGACGATGCGATCGTCGATCTCGTCAGAAACGGAAACGGCATACCGGTTTGTCCGGAAATGCTCGGCGGTCTGCCTTGTCCGCGCGTTCCGTCGGAGCGTACGGCGGACGGGGAGCGCGTCGTCACCAAAGAGGGGGCGGACGTGACGGAGGCGTTCAAACGCGGCGCGGACGAAACGCTTCGGCTTGCGCAGCTGTACGGCTGCACGCGGGCGATCCTGAAGGCGCGCAGTCCCTCCTGCGGAAAGGGAACGGTCTATGACGGAACCTTTTCCGGTACGCTCAGGGAAGGCGACGGCGTGACGGCGGAACTGCTCATGAAGCACGGCATCACAGTAGAATCGAAATGACGGAGGTATCCATGGACAACAACACCATCTTGGTCATCGATGACGACAGAAACATCCTTGCCATCATTGAATTATATCTCAAGAAAGCGGGCTTTTCGGTAGCGACCTGCACGACCGGCTACGAGGCGATGCAGACGTTCCGCAACACGAAGCCGACGCTCGTCGTCCTGGACGTCATGCTGCCCGGTCAGGACGGCTGGTCGATCCTGCACGAAATCCGTCAGGAGAGCGCAACGCCGGTCATCATGCTGACGGCGAAGGGCGACACCGGCGAACGCGTCAGAGGACTTGAGCTCGGTGCGGACGATTATATCGCCAAGCCGTTCGACTCGAACGAGCTCGTCGCGCGCATCAAGGCGGTGCTGCGCCGCTTTGCGCCCGCCGCGGAATCCGACCGTTCGATTACGCTGCCGGATTTGACGATCTCGCTGGAGAACTATTCGGTCACGCTCGACGGCGAGCAGATCGAAATGCCGCCCAAGGAAATCGAGCTTTTATATTTCCTCGCATCGCACAGCGGACGCGTGTTCACGCGCGAACAGCTGCTGGAGCAGGTCTGGGGATTCGACTTTTTCGGCGACTCCAGAACCGTCGACGTTCATGTCAAGCGCATCCGCGAGAAACTCGGCGAACGCGAAACGTGGCAGCTCAAGACCGTTTGGGGCGTCGGGTATAAGTTCGACGTACATTCCTAAGGATTTCTTATGCGAAAGATTCGGTTCCGTACCGTCTTTTCGCGCATGATGTTCATGCAGTGCCTGACGGTGGCACTGGCGGTGCTGCTGGTCGGCGCCGTTTTGACGATTGTTGTGCATGCGCAAAAGACCGGGGAGTACGGGACACAGTTGAATCGCTACGCGCAGGTTGTACGGTCGCTCCTTTCCGGCTCCGGTACCGACGCGAGCGCGCGCATCACGCAGATCGCGGAGGACGGAGATCTTCTGATCGAACGAATCGATGCGCACGGTGCGGTGCGGGCGTACTTTTCCGACGCGCGGTGGAACGCATATGCCGAACAATCCCTGAAGGACACGGCATACGCGCGCATTGCGACACGCGCAAACGAGATCGGCGACACGATGCAGCATTACTTTTCAAAAGGCGCGTTCCAGGTGCTGACGAACTACTGCACGGTCGACGATTCGCCCGAAAGCGATCTGATTCTTGTGAACGGCGATCTCAGCCCGATCCGCAAGAGCACGATCGAACTGATTCTGTGGACGGTTTTGATCAGCATTCTCGCGCTGATCGCTACCGGCGTTATCACGTATTATACGTCCTATCGCGTCATCAATCCGTTTGTCGAGATGAACCACGCGGTGCAATGCTACTCGCGCGGCGACTTTTCGACACGCATTCCGGTTGACGGCAAGGATGAGGCGGCACAGCTCGGCAGAAGCTTAAACGAAATGGCGGAACAGCTGCGCGGACTCGAGGATACGCGCCGCAGTTTCGTCGCAAACGTTTCGCACGAACTGCGCTCGCCGCTGACCTCGATGAAGGGCTTCCTTGAGGCGATGCAGGACGGCACGATCCCCGAGGAGGATTTTCCGCAATATATCGACATCGTTCTGAACGAAACGCGCCGCATGGTCACGCTCGTCAACGACCTGCTCGATCTTGCGAGAATCGAGTCCGGCACGATCAAGCTCAACTATGAGATTTTCGATATTAACGAGCTGATCCGCAGAACGCTTTTGACGTTCGAGGCGCGGCTCAACGAGAACGAAATGGAAATGGACGTGCGCTTTGCGCAGGAGCAATGCTCGGTGTTCGCCGATCCGGCACAGATCGGGCAGGTGCTCAGAAACCTCATCGACAACGCGATCAAGTATTCGCCCAAAGGCCGCGCGCTGATGCTTTCGACCTATTCGATGCGAAAGACGGTCTATGTCACGGTGCGCGACAACGGCATCGGCATTCCGCAGGAGGACGTGCCGCACGTGTTCGACCGCTTCTATAAGGTCGAAAAGGCGCATACGCCCGCGCCGCAGATGGGGTCCGGTCTCGGTCTTTCGATCGTTAAGCGCATCATCGAGCAGCACGGGCAGTCGATCACGGTGCGCAGCGCGCGCGGCCGCGGCACACAATTTACATTTACGCTGGAGCGTGCAAGCTCCATGAAACGAGTTTCCGACGGAGGTAAACGCAATGTCTCGTAAGATTATCCCGTATCCCTGCGATTACAGAACCACGGCGTCCGTGCGTCGCGCAAGACGCGGCGGCAACGTGCTCGTGCTGGTACTTTGCATTCTGATCGCGCTTCTGCTCGGCGCAGGCGTGTTCTTTGCGGTCACGAACGATTACCGCGCGCTCAAGCAGCTCGACGCGGTTGCAGAGCGCATGCGCACCGACGTGGGCAATGCAATCCTGCCGCAGAACGCGCAGCAGCCGGTCGGCGAAGTACAGCCGCTTCCGAACGATCCGGACAAGGCGATCGACGAACCGACGCCGGAGCCGACGCAAGCACCGACAGCGGAACCGACAGCGGAACCGACGGCTGAACCGACCGCAGAACCGACGGCGGAACCGACCGCGACGCCGGAGCCCACCGCCGCGCCGACGATCGATGCTCCGTCGATCATCGTTCCCGCAATGACGCCGTCGCCGAGCAGCGATCCGACGTATCAGGAACGCATGGCGCAGCCGTTCGACGAAAGCTCGCTGAATAGTCTTCCCGACATCATCGAAGCATGCGCGCCGGGAGTCGTCAGCATTCTGAATTATCAGCCCGCATCGCGGCACCGTGAGCTGATGCCGGTTGCAAGCGGCAGCGGCTTCATCATCACCGAGGACGGCTATGTCATCACCAATCAGCACGTCATCGAAGGCGCGCGCGCGATTACGGTCATCCTAAACGACGGTCAGGAACTTGAAGCAACGCTGATCGGCAGCGATGTCATGAGCGACGTAGCGGTGCTGAAGATCGAGCACGAGGACTTAAAGCCGCTTCCGATCGGGGATTCGGATGCGCTGCGCGTCGGTGAATTCGTACTGGCGATCGGCAACCCGATCGATTCCGATGAGCTGTACGGCACGGCGACGTTCGGCATCATCAGCGCAACGGCGCGCAATATCAACATCGACGGCTTCACGAACGAGTTTGTGCAGACGGATGCGGCGATCAACCCCGGCAACAGCGGCGGCCCGCTCATCAACATGCGGGGCGAGGTCATCGGCGTGACGAACGCGAAATACTTCCTTGCGGGCATGGACGAGTACGGCAACACCCTGCATTCGGAGGGCATCGGCTTTGCACTGCCGATCAAGAACGTCATGGTCATCGTCGATCAGCTGATTCGCGACGGGGCGGTACCGCGTCCGGGCATCGGCGTCAAGATCGCAACGCGTTCGGAGGAAGCGGCGCAGGTTGAGGGATTGCCTGCGGGCATCTATGTCGACAGCGTAACCGAGAACGGGCCGGCGGATATCGCGGGCATTCAGGCGGGCGACATCATCAAGGCGCTGGACGGCAAGGAAATGACGCAGGACGAAATGATTCTCGTGATCCGTGCCAAGACCATCGGCGAGTCGATTACGTTCACCGTGGAGCGCAACAACCAGACGCTTGAGATTGTCGTTGTTGTAGGCGATCTCAACAACATCAACTGACATGAACGAAAGAGCTTTTAAGAGTTTAGAATACGATAAGATTCGCGCCCAATGCGGAACCCACACGGCGTCCGACATCGGGCGCGAGTTCGTTGACGCGCTCGTTCCGACCGACGATATCGAACGCGCCGAAATGCTGCTGCGGCAGACGTGGGAGGCCGATGCGGTGTACCGCAGGATCGGACGCTCGCCGGTCGATACGTTCCCCGACGCGCGTTCGACGCTGCAGCGCGTGCGCGCCGCATATGCGCTCTCGCCGAAGGAACTGCTGGACCTCGAACAATGCCTCAAAACGAGCCGCAGAGCGCGCGAAACGCTGCTGAGCGGCGACGATGAGGGCGAGCTGCACCGGCTTGCGAACCCTCTGTCCTCGCATCGAATGATCGAGGAGGAGATCGAGCGCTGCATTCTGTCCGAGGACGAGATTTCGGACAATGCGTCGCCGGAACTGGCGCGGATCCGCCGCCAGATGCGCATCACGGCGGAGCGCGTCAAGGAAAAGCTGAACAGCTTCATCAAGAGCCCGACGTATCAGAAATACCTGCAGGAGCCGATCGTGACCGTGCGAAACGGGCGGTATGCGATTCCTGTCAAGGCGGAGCACCGTGCGCAGATCGGCGGTCTCGTGCACGATCAAAGCGGCAGCGGACAGACGGTGTTCGTCGAACCGACCGCCGTCGTCGAGCTGGGCAACGCCTATAAGCAGCTGCAGGCGGAGGAAAAGCGCGAAATCGAGCGCATTCTTGCCGGACTGACCGCGCTCATCGCGCCGTATGCGGACGAGCTCTATCAAAGTCTGCTCCTGCTCGGCACGCTCGACTGCATCTTCGCGCGCGCGATCATGGCGCGCGATATGCGCGCATACTGTCCGCAGCTGAATACGGACGGCATCATCGAGATCAAGAACGGCAGACATCCGCTGATCGACAAGAACGCGGTCGTGCCGATTTCGGTATGGATCGGTGACGGCTACAATACGCTGATCGTCACCGGACCGAACACCGGCGGCAAGACGGTCACCCTGAAAACCGTCGGTTTGTTCACGCTGATGGCATGCGCGGGCATGTTCATTCCGGCGGACGAAAGCAGCCGGATCGCGGTGTTCCGCGAGGTCTTTGCTGACATTGGCGACGAGCAGTCGATCGAACAGTCGCTGTCCACGTTCTCTGCGCACATGACGAACCTCGTCGGGATCCTCAAAGAAGCGGACGAACGCACGCTCGTGTTGCTGGACGAGCTCGGCGCGGGCACGGACCCGAACGAAGGCGCGGCGCTTGCGCAGGCGATCCTGTCGCACCTGCAAATGGCGGGTGCAACGACGTTTGCAACCACACATTACAGCGAGATCAAGGCGTTTGCGCTGACGCACGAGGGCATGCAGAACGCATCGATGGAGTTTGACGTCGACCGGCTCTGCCCGACGTACCGTCTCTATATCGGCATTCCGGGCAAGTCGAATGCGTTCGAAATCAGCCGAAGACTCGGTCTCGACGATGCGATCATCGAACAGGCAAAGCAGTATTTGAAACACGAGGATGTCGCATTCGAGGACGTGCTATCCGGCGCAGAGGAGCAGCGCAAAAAAGCGGAACAGCAGGCAAACGAGCTGACCGAAGAGCTGCAGCGCATCAAAGCGGAACGCGAAGCACTGGAGAACGAGCGCAGAAAACTCAAAGAGGATCGCGCGCTGATCCGCGAAAAGGCGAGGGAGGAGGCGCGCGCCGTCGTGACCTCGACCAAGCATGAGATGGACGAGCTGATACGAAACCTGCGCAACGTCAAGAATATCGACACCAAAGCCCTCGAACGCGCGATCCAAAGCTCGCGCGATGCCCTGCGCGAATCGACCAATAAGCTGCTCGATCGACCGGAAGCGAACGAATCGGCAGGCGAGATCCCATCCTCCGTCACGCGCGGACAGATGGTACATGTCGTAAGCTTGAACAACGACGCGACGGTACTGAAAACACCGGATGCAAAGGGCATGGTGCAGGTGCAGGCGGGGCATATCAAGGTGTTTGTGCCGCTGGACGACCTTCGCACCGTCGAACAGAAAAAAGCCGTTTCGCGCGCTGCCACGAAGCCACGCGAGATTATGCAGGACATCAAGACCGTGAAGTACGAGCTCGACCTGCGCGGATACCTGGTGGACGACGCGATCCTGGAGATCGACGCGTTCATTGACGACTGCATCCGCACCGGACGCACAGAGTTCAACATCATCCACGGCAAGGGCACCGGCGCGCTGCGCGCGGGCGTACAGGCATACCTCAAGACGCATCCGCGCGTCAAGAGCTTCCGCCTCGGCGCGTACGGCGAAGGCGACGCGGGCGTTACGGTCGTTACGCTCAAGAATTGACGAATCGGTCAGAATGCGGTATCATACCGCTCGGAGGATTGGACTATGAACAGAAAGGCATTGCTGCTGATCATGGCGGGAATCTGCATCGTCGCATGCGCGGCGTTCGCTGTCGTCGGCATTCTGAATCTGAACGGCGCGCAGACGTATGATAACCTGACGTCCCTCGGTGAGGTCACGTTCTACGCGACCGCCGCGAGCGAGGAAGAAGACGGCACCTACACGATCTACTATGTTTCGGAAGACGGACTGCACACCTATGCGCGCTACGACGTCGGCAAGGAGGAGTATGACTCCTACAACTTCGACGTGGCGGTCAGCATGAACGAAGACGTCGAGAACCCGCCGCAAAGCAAGATCAAGCGCTACGTCTACATATACCGCAAGGACGGCGAGTTCCGCGAGGCGATCTACGATTCGTACAAGACCCCGTATGAGGTTTCGCAGCTGATCGAGGACGGCAACCGCGTTTCGTCCGTTCGCTATTATGTGTTCGCGGGGCTGCTGCTGTTGTGCGGCGCATATTTCATCTTCCTTGCATTCAGCAAGCCGTGCGGCGCGAAGGAATCCAAATGAACAACGAAAAAAAGGACTGCCGAATGATGGATCATTGCGGCAGTCCTTTTTTGATGCTTACAGGCCCCGCCTGATGCGAGCCATATGCTGCGTGAAAAGCTCCTGTACACGCGAGAACTGTTCGTCGCTCAGCTTCAGATTATACAGCTCGGATTGCCCGTTGCCGAACAGAATGCCCGTGAAAGCGAGCGTATCGTAATAATCTGAATTGGCATAGATATTGCCTATCGTTACGGTCACGGACTGCGCGGCATTGTCGCTCAGCTCCGCTTCACAGAGGATCCGCAGCAGTTCATAGAGCTCCGGACAGGCGTCCTTCGGAAGGGTTCCGTTCTTCCTCAGATTGTAATGGAGATCGTCGAAATCAATGATCATATCGCTTCCGATCTTCATATTGTCCGGATGCGACTTTGTTACGGTTACGATCCCGTTGCTGTAGTTCAGATGATCGCCGGTTTCCATCCATTTCATTGCCTGCAGCAGCGCGTCTTTCGTATGCTCATCGTACCGCTTCGACAGGATTTCCGCGCAGCGCTGCGCCGTTTTCGGCGTCAGATCGGTGACGAAGAAGGTTCCGTAACCGCTGTTTATTCCGTCCGCTAAGCTATAGCGCAGCAGATAGCAGCTGCGTGACGGTTTCGGTGTATTATCATGGGCAGAAACGGCAATCCGGTCTTTTTCGGAAAGCGCTTCATATTCCGCGCGGAAGACGGCAGCGACCTCACGCGCTTCGGAAAAGCGCATATCCTCCGACTGATAATAAATCGTACCGTCCGGATAGGACGCCCGTTTTTCACGATACGCTTCGTTCTGTTCGAGCAGATCGGCCAGACGGTTCGTATCGGCAACGGTGAAAGCAACGTTTCGAATCAGATCCGACCCGCTTTTGCGGTGGATGCGAACGGTGTACCTTTTAACAGCATCAAAATGGGAAGAAGTGATTGCGCGCTGATAGGCGTCCGCGCAGATGCGAACCGCCTCGGGATCGTCGATGCGTATGCCGCTGAGCGACGTATCGAAGTATTGATCGTATGAATCGATTGTGACCAGTTCAAACGATGCAATGCTGTCCGCATCCGCCTTGACGAGAGAAGCGGCCTTGACGATCAGCTTCGGAACGAACAGATACAGCGCCGCGATGCCGATGCAGATCGTGTACAGCGGCATGCTGAGCAGCATCCGTTTTGCGCTCTTGGTCGAGATCAGTTCATAGAGACAGTAGACCGTAAAGGAGAACAGGATCAGGAACGCTGTTGCAAGCGGAACGAACGAAGCGTTCAAAATCAGCAGCGCAAGAAGCAGAAGCGGCAGCAGACCGAACGCCGTTCGGATCGCGCCCTGCAGGAAGCGGCTGCGCATCGGCATGCCCGCGGATTCCGACGCCCTGCGCTTGAACGCGATACAGCCGAGAAACGTGAGCAGGCACGCGTGAACGAGCGAGTAGAGCATGGCGGGTATGCTGCAAAAATCAGGAGAAGCGATATACGAATTGCCCAGCGTGTCTGCGAGCGATCCGATCAGCGTCATGTACGGCGTCGCAAAGATGTTGTATGACGGATCGAACAGGAAGAAGATCCGTGTGACCGGCAGGAACGATGATTGCGAATTGATGAACAGCGCGAGGATCATCAGCAGCGCGCGCGGGGTGAGCAGGATCGCGACGGCGGAAAACAGGTTCACAAATCGTGTGCCGGACAGCGCGCAGGCGAGCGACACGACGCCGACCACCTGAATGATGCCGATCAGCATGTTCGCATACACGCACAGGAAGACGACGTAGTTGAACGGCGTTCCGGTCACAAGATACAGGAACGCATGCACCAGCGCATAGCCGGTCACGCCAATGGCGATCCACAGCGCGACCGCAAGGAGTGTGGACCAGTAGATCCGCGAACGCTTGATCGGCAGCGCGTGGTAGAAATCGCTCGTCGATCGGCGGTTCAGCCAGTTGAACGCGATGAACGTCAGTACGAGCGATGCGATGTACACAAACAGCATCATCACGGTCGCCATGCTCGAAGCACTCGGAACCGGAAGGAGCCGATTGTTCAGCCGCACCGAAAGGTTTGTGATCAGCGGGGCGATGTTGAACATCATAAGGATGCAGGACATCACGATACCCGCCGTTTTCAGCTGCTTGAAAACTTCGGTAAAGTAACCGCGGTGGATGATCGGTTTCATGTCATTTCACCTCCTCTTTGAGCACTTCGGAGAACTCGTAGCCGAGCGCGTCCATCTCGAACACGAACACCTCTTCGAGCGACAGGGGAAGGATCTCGAACAGAATCGGCTGCATGGCCTTGATCTTCGCTTCCGTCTGTTCGCGATCGCCGCGCACGATCAGCGAGGCAACGCTGCCGTGCTTTGTATAGGACAGAACGCTGACACCATCGAACTTCGTTTTGTCGTATTCCTCCGAAAACGCGACCTGCACCTTGAACAGCGAGGTTTTCAGGTTTCCGATGTCGCTTTCAAAGATAATGCCGCCCTTATGCAGCAGCGCAAGCTGATCGCAGGTATCCTCAAGTTCGCGCAGCGAATGGCTCGTGATGACGGCGGTTGCCTTGCGCTCGAGAACGTCGTCATAGAGCAGCGTCTTGACGAGGTTGCGCATGACCGGATCGAGACCGTCGAACGTTTCGTCAAAGAGGATGTAATCCGCGTTGCAGCACAGCGCGAGAATCGTTGCCGCCTGACGCTTCATGCCCTTCGAAAACGTTGCGATGTTCTGATTCGGGTTCAGCGAGAACAGGCGCGTCAAGCGCTCAAACTTCTCCAAAGAGAAGCGCTCGTACAGGTTCGCGTACAGTTCCGCCATGCGCTTCATGTTCGAGCGCGGCAGGAAGAACAGCTCGTCCGGCACAAAGACGAGACGGTTTTTGACGTCGGGATTGTCGAATACGCTTTGTCCGTCGATCGCGACGGAACCGCCGTCGGGACGGTAGATGCCGCTGATGAGCCGCAGAAGTGTCGATTTGCCCGCGCCGTTCGAGCCGACCAGTCCGTAGATACAGCCCTCCGGAATCGTGCAGTTCAGCCGGTTCAGCGCATAAAAGTCGCCGAACCGCTTTGTCAGATTGGATGCAGTAATCATTGCATAGCCGCCTTTCCGTCGTTTTGATAGACTTCCGTAATGATGTTGATCAGCATTTGCTGCGGTACGCCGTGCGCCATCAGCTCCGCTGCCTGCCTGCGGAACGCCTGCGTTTCATACGCGGCGCTTGCCTGGATGCGCTGCATGGCGTCCGCCGTGAGGTAGCGCCCGCTTCCCGCGACCGAATAGCACAGACCTCTGCGCTCGATCTCGTTGTACGCGCGCTGCAGCGTGTTCGGGTTGATTTGCAGCTCCTGCGAGAGCGACCGCACGGACGGCAAAAGACCGTTCGGCGGAATGTCGCCGGACAGGATGCAGTATTCGAACTGCCGGATCAGCTGTTCATAGATCGGCGTTCGGGACAGCTTGTCTACCGTAAACATAAGAACTCCTTTGCGTTTACTGTACTAAATATATTAATACACATAATACGGATTGTCAATATAGATGACCGATTGTTTACAACACGGAGAAATTAAGCGGGATGCCGTTCTAAAAATGCGGAAAGCGCGGAGAGCGTCGGGCAGGAACGGCCGCCGTGCGAGGATACGCAGATCGCAGCCGCGGCGTTTGCTTCGCGAAGGGCTTCGGCTGGAGCAAGATCGCGCATACGGGCGGCGATGAATGCGCCGTCGAAGGTATCGCCTGCACCGACGGTGTCGACGACGTCGACCGAAAAGGCAGGGGAATGGATGCGCGTGCCGCGGTGATAGTATACTGCGCCCTGCGCGCCGCTGCGCGAAATGACGCTTGTGCCGTCGGCGGAAAGGGACAGGGCGGCGGTCTCGGCGTCGTGCTGATCGGTCAGAAGCGGGATCTCGTCGACGGCGGAGCCAAACAGGACGGAGCAGTACCGCTTCGCTTCGGAAAGGTTGCGGAAAAAACGGGTATCGTTGCGCGATTCGATGCGCGCATTGATGTCGAGCGAAACCGGAATGCCGGCTTCGTGACAGCGGCGCATCAGTGCAAGCTGCGTCGTTGCCGCGGGGTCCTCGCGCAGCATCATGCCGTTGACGTGCAGCCAGCCGATGCGGGAAACGAGATCGTCCGGGAACTGTTCCGGTACGATCGCGTGCTGTGAGCCGCCGTGCGCGGGGCACGCGAATGCGGTCCGCTCGCCGTGTTCGTCGAGAACGAGCAGCACCGTCTGAGTAGATAGGTTCGGGTCCATGCGCAAAAGGGTGATGTCGACGCCTTCGGTGCGAAGCCCGTCCGCCAAAAATCTGCCGAACGTATCGTCGCCGCAGGTGCCCGCAAACAGGACGGGAACGCCGAGCCGCGCGATCGATACGGCGGTATTGCCGACGCTGCCGCCGTGAGATGGTCGCACTTCGGTGCTTTCGCGCGCGATCGGCTCGCCGCGCTTGGCTTTGAGCGCCGCTGCATAAGGAATAATCAGATCGACGCAGACGTCGCCGACGCAGAGTACCGGTTTCATAAAAGCTCCTTTCGCGCATCCGGCTCGCCGCGGTCGAACTCCGTGATCGCCGTCATGTCCGGATCGATTTGCGACGCGGCCTGCTGAATGCGCGCGCGCAGTTCATCCTCGGAAAGCTTGAGGTCGTAGGGCAGCACGACGTCGAACAGGGCGGTTTTGCCGGTCGGACTTGCCGCAATGCGAAAATCGTGCAGCGTGAGCCGCGGATCGATCTCGGACAACGCCTGTGTCATGCGATCCTTGATATCGATCGAAAGCGGATCGTCGGTCACGATCGGGTCCATATGAATCGTCGCCGTGCAATGGTAGGTATCGGAAAGGTATTTTTCCGCGCTGTCGATCAAGTCGTGCACCTCGCGGATGTCGCCGTGCGCCGGAACCTCCGCATGCAGGGAGACGAATACGCGTCCGGGACCGTAGTCGTGCACGATCACGTCATGCACGCCGTTGATGCCCTCAAACGAGAGCACGGCTTCGGTCAGCTCCCGCACGAACGCGGGATCGGGACGCTTGCCGAGCAGCGGGCTGATCGTTTCCTGCACCGATTTCACGCCTGAATACAGGATAAACAGGGAAACAAAGATGCCGCAGATCGCGTCAAGACGCAGACGCGAAACGGCGGGAACGAAGTGCGAAAGCAAGGCGCAGACCAGAACGGCAGTCGTCGCGATCGCGTCCGCAACGCTGTCCACGGATACGGCGTGCATCGTGGGCGAATCGAGGGTTTTCGAAAGCCGTCTGTTTGCCGCAAACAGGTACAGTTTGATCAGGATCGAGCCGAGCATGATCGCGCAGGAAAGCCAAAAGTGCGTCGCATAGGCGCTGCTGCCGCCGCGGATCAGCGAATCGAGCGACGAGCGGAACAGCGAAACGGCCATGACGAGGATCGCAAGCGAGACGCAAAGCCCCGCGATATATTCGAACCGTCCGTGCCCGTACGGGTGATCGCGGTCCGGCTTTTTCGCAGCGAGACGGAAGCCGAGCAGCGAGACGATGGAGGAGCCGGCGTCGCCGAGGTTGTTGAACGCATCCGCCTGCAGGGAGATCGATTTTGCGAGCCATCCTGCGACGAACTTCGCCGCAAACAGCAGCAGGTTCAGCGCAATGCCGACGCTGCCTGTCAGCACGCCGTATGCGCTGCGGACGTCGATCCTTGCGGTGTTTTGATGATCCTTAATGAAGATTTTTGCAAGCAGACGTATCATACTTCCTCCGGCTGTTTATTATAGCATGGAGGGCGAATTACCGCAATCCAATTCGCGAAAAAAACACTTTTCAACCGTATGCGATTATGATATACTTTATTCAAGAAAGGAGGCATGGAAATGGTTGCACTATTCGGACCGTTATGGGTACCTTGCCTGATTCTCTGCGTATTCGGACTGGCGCTGCTCATCATCGAGCTGATGCTGCCGGGGTTCGGCGTACCGGGCATTATGGGTATTCTTTGTTTGATTGCGGTCATCGTCATCGAGTTTTTGACGGCGTCCGCTACGACTGCGTATATCGTGGGAGCCGTTCTCGTCGCGATACTGATCTTGATGATCGTTCTGTTCATGCGTTCCATGAAGGGCGGACTGCTGTTCCGTTCTCCGATTGTATTAAAGGATAAAATCGAAACGGAGGCGGTAAAGCCGTCGTCCGGTTCGCTTGAATCGCTCATCGGCATGAAGGGAACGACCGTGACACCGCTGCGTCCGAGCGGAATCATCCTCATCGACGGCAAACGGTATTCGGTGGAAACGCAGGCAACGTTTGTGGAGCGCAACAGCGAAGTCACAGTCGTTGCGGTGGACGGAACCAAGATCACGGTTGCATGAAGTATTGTAAAAAGTGCGGCGTTCTGTATTCGACGGATGTGTGTCCCAAGTGCGGTATGATCGAACCGCAGGCATCACAGCCGGAAGAAACAGCGTCCGCAAAGGAGGTTCGCAGACGCTGGATCGCGCTCGGCATCGCGATTCCGTCGGCAATTCTGCTCATCATGGGCGTTATCAAACTCTACTTTGTACTTATTCATTAGGAGGTTTTTATGCACTTTCAAACATTCATTCCTTGGATCATCGGTGCGGCAGTCATCGCGTTCCTGGTCATATTCTTCTCGTTTGTACCGCTCGGACTGTGGATCTCCGCAAGCGCGAGCGGCGTCAAGATCGGCTTGTTCCAGCTCATCGGTATGCGCATCCGCAAGGTCAACGCCGCCGACATCGTGAACCCGATGATCAAGGCGACCAAGGCAGGTCTTTCGATCCCGATGAACAAGCTTGAGGCGCATTATCTTGCAAAGGGCGGCAAGATCAACGGCAAGGCAAGCGTGAACCGCGTGGTCGACTCGCTGATCGCGGCACAGCGCGCGGGCATCCCGCTCGATTTCGAACGCTCCTGCGCGATCGACCTTGCAGGCCGTGACGTGCTGAACGCCGTGCAGATGAGCGTCAACCCGAAAGTCATCGAGACCCCGATCATCGCGGCGGTCGCAATGGACGGCATCGAGCTGCGCGCCAAGGCGAAAGTCACGGTCCGCGCGAACATCGATCGTCTCGTCGGCGGCGCAGGTGAGGAAACGATCATCGCGCGTGTTGGCGAGGGCATCGTCACCACGGTCGGCTCGGCGGCAAGCCATAAGGAAGTTCTTGAGAATCCGGACTCCATTTCCCGCACCGTTCTTTCGAAAGGTCTTGACGCGGGCACCGCGTTCGAGATCCTGTCCATCGATATTGCGGACGTAGACGTCGGCAGAAACGTCGGCGCACAGCTGCAGATCGATCAGGCGGAAGCGGACAAGCGCATTGCACAGGCGAAGGCGGAGGAGCGCCGCGCCATGGCGGTTGCGCAGGAGCAGGAGAACATCGCGGAAGTGCAGCGTATGCGCGCACGCGTCATCGAGGCGGAGGCAGAGGTTCCGCAGGCGATTTCCGCAGCGCTCAGAGACGGCAAACTCGGCGTGCTCGATTACTACAACATGAAGAACGTCATGTCCGATACGGAGATGCGTACCGCAATCGGCAAGTCCGCGGCTCCCGCTTCGGAATCGAAGGGGAAATAATCGATGGGTTTCGTACTGGTTCCTTTCCTGATATTCATCGGCGCCTTCTTCGTGTTCTCGACGATCGCGAAACGAAAGATGCGTGAAGCGGAGGCGGAACGCCTGCGTCGGGAGGCGGAGGCAAAGAAAGCCGCTGCCGCGCAGGCACAGCCGGTACAAAGACCCGCTGCACCGCGCGCGGGTTTCGGGACGCAGATGAATGCCTCGAAGACACAGACGAAGACGACCGTACAAACGCCCGCTTCCGTTCAGGCCGATATGAACAAGGCGCGGCAGCCGGTCAAGCAAGCGGAGACGAAACCCGCCGAACCGACGAAGGAGGATAGCGGCGCGCTCCGTTTCGACGGAAACGACGCGGTACGGGGGATCATATTTGCGGAGATCCTCGGAAAGCCGAAAGCGCTGCGCTGACGGTGCAGAAGAAGAACGTCATACAACTTGGCATATCGATATTGGCGATGACCGTGCTTGCTTTGCTGTACGGTCTTTCGCTGTATCTGCACATGCCCAAATATTGGGAAACGATCGTTCTTTCGACGCTGATTTACCTGCTGTTCACGGCGGCGACGCTCCGGCTGATCCGCCTTCTCGTGTCCTTCCTTGCGGGCGGAAGCGAACCGCATATGAATCGCGAGGGAGACCGCACGTTCCGCCGCTGCGGCGTGCGCGAACTGTGCAAGCTGATCCTGCTGCTGATGGCGCTGCGGCTGATCGAAATTCTCTTGACCTACGTGCTGCACTTTCGCCTGTTCGGCTACGACGGCACGTTCTTCGAGGTGCAGCGCATCTGGCTCGACTATTACCATGCCGAGACCGCGTTCCCGCTGTACGGGTATCTGTCCAACCTCTTTTGGGTGGTCAGCTTCAACTACAACCACGCGCGCTTCATCGGATCGTACCTGTTCACGGCGATGGCGGGCGCGGCGCTGTACTATCTGGTGCAGCTCGACTTTGACCGCAAAACAGCGCGGCGCGCGGTGCGGTACTTCTTCTTCCTGCCCGCATCCTGCCTTTTGATGGGCACGGTGCCGGACGGACTGTTTTTGCTTGTCTCGATCGGCTGTCTGCTGTTTTTGCGCAAGCGCATGTATATCGTTGCGAACGCGTTTGCCTTGCTTGCGACGCTCACGCATGCGCTCGGCGCGCTGCTGTTTTTCCCGATCCTGCTCGAATACGCGGTGTTCGTCATCGACAATGTGCGTTCGAACCGCGAGATGGAGAAGGGGTATACCCTAAAGCAGGTGTTCAACGCGCTTTCGTTTTTGCTGGTACCGATCGGCATCGGGCTGGTGATCCTGTATTCGAAAGCACGGTTCGACGATCCGATCGCCCTATATCGCGCCGCGGCGGAAACGTACGGGCTTACGCCGTGCACGCTGAGCGACGCGCTGTTCACCTGGTTCGACCGCGTGTTTGAAGCCACGCGCGTGATCCGTCCCGAAACGGTTTCAGTGCTGCTTGCGAGCGTTGTATTTCAAGTGCTGTATCTGGTCGGCGGCTGCGTGCTCGTTCTGCTCGGCTGCGAGCGCATCCGCTCTTCGCATGTGTTGTTGATGCTGCTAACGATCGTCGCCGTGCTGTGTACCGGACGCATGAGCGATACGGCGCGCTATCTGACCATGACGGCGCCGTTTGTGATCGTGCTGGCGGTGCGGATCCGGCGCGCATGGGTCGACTTTGTGCTGAGCATCGCGTTCATCGGGATATGGATTCTGTACTTTTACGCGGTGATCGCAGGATATACGGGAGGGCTGCTGTGAGTCTCTGGAAGCTGTTCACGCTGTTTGTGAAGATCGGATCGATGATGATCGGCGGCGGCTATTCGATGCTGCCGCTGCTGATTCGCGAACTGGTTGAAAAGAATCATATCATTACCGAGGACGAGCTGACCGACTATATGGCGGTCGCACAGTGTACGCCGGGCGTGATTGCGATCAATACGGCAACGTTTGTCGGCTATAAGGTCAGGCGCGTGCGCGGCGCGATCATCGCTTCACTCGGCGTGATTCTCGTGCCGATGGCGCTGATCATCGTCATCGCTGCGGTGCTGCAGAACTTTGCCTCGTATCCGATCGTGCAACACGTGTTTGCGGGCATTCGCATCGCCGTTTGCGCGCTGATCTCCGCGGCGGTCTTAAAGCTGTTCAAAAAGACGGTCGTCAATCCGACGACGTTCGTGATGTTTCTGCTCGCGTTCCTGTTTGTCGCGGTCGGCGGCGTGTCGCCGGTGTTCATCGTGCTCGGCGCGGCGATCGTCGGTCTTGCTTGGGGGTGGATGAAACGATGCTGATGCTGCTCAAAAACCTCGGCCTCCTGTTTTTCGAATTCTTCAAAGCCGGTCTGTTCGCGGTCGGCGGCGGTCTTGCGACCGTTCCCTTTATCCGTGAGATGGGCGCGGTGTACGGATGGGTCACCGAAGCGGAAATTGCCAACATCATCGCGATCGCGGAATCGACGCCCGGTCCGATCGGTGTCAACGCCGCAACGTACGTCGGCTATAACGTCGCAGGCGTTCCCGGCTCGATCGTAGCGACGCTCGGATTGATCACGCCGTCGGTGATCATCATCATTCTGGTTGCAAAGGCGATCAAAAAATATGCGTCTTCGTATCTGGTGCAGAGCTTGTTTTCGAGCTTGCGTCCCGCGGCGATCGGGCTGATCACGGCAGCCGGGTTTTCGCTGCTGCTCGTTGCGCTCAACGTCAAGGCGAATTTCAGAACGTTCACGTTTTCTGCAGACTGGACGTCTCTGCTGCGGCTTGGGCTGTTTGCCGCATTCGCATTCTTTGCATTCTGGAAAAAAACGTCGAAAATCCATCCGCTGTTCTTCATCCTTGCGGGCGGAACGCTCGGCGGGCTCCTGTCGCTTTAGCGGTTGACAAATGCGCAAAAGCGTGTAAAATAATACCGATGCGATTGTGGTGGAACGGCATACACAACGGACTTAAAATCCGTCGGGGAAACCTTGCGGGTTCAAATCCCGCCAATCGCACCAAAGAAAAGAACCACCCTACGGGGTGGTTTTTTCTTTGGCCTGCACAATAAGGAGGGATTTGACTGAGCGTCCGCAAAATGCCGCAGTGCGGAGACGGCTCTGTAAAAGAGTAAATGCGCCAAAACAAAAAAAGCAGCCATCGGCTGCTTTCGGATTCGGTTATTGCGCCTGGTCCTTTTTGGCGAGGTCGTTGGTGTCGATCGTCTTTTTGAATACGACGAAGCGCTGATAGGGAAACTCGGTCGCGAGGTTCAGTAGCATGTTGATCGCGGTGACAAGGTATTCGTTCCAATGCAGCTTGTCGGTCAGATAATGCTCCAAAAGCGTTGAGAGTGGCGTAAAGACGCAGTAATACGCAAAGACAAGCGCCATTGCCTTCGGGATATTTGACGCGCTTTTGAACGTGTAGCGGCGGTTGAACGTGAAGTTCCAAACAACGGACAGCACGAGCGCGATGAGGTAGCTCAGCCAGTAGTCCCAGCCGATCAGTTCGTTCATCAGCGTGAAGCTGCCGATCTGAATGATCCCTGCAGATGCGGCGATCAGGATATACTTCAATGTGCGGAGAAATTCGTGTTTCATTTGTCCTCAAACCTGCTTTCAAATTCCGGATCGAGATAGCTGTCCGGTTCGCCTTCGATTTCTTCGCCCTTATGATAGTCCGGCGAGCGCAATATGCGTCGCCATTCGTAGGGCGAAACGAGATTCTCGGTCAGTTCATTCGTATATGTGCCGTAGGAATGCCAGACCTGACGGCATGCGCTGCAGCGGATCACACGGTCGCGTCCCGTGATGTGGATGATGGTCCAGTTCGCGATATCCGGCATATGACACTGACACTTTGCTCGCATGGTAAACTCCTTTATGATAAACGTTTGCTGCTGCGCGGTGCGCAGATGGTATCGCAGTATTCGTCCAGCGTCATTGCGTGGCAGACAGCGGGGGTGCTGAACAGGAATACGCGGTCGTACTGATAGCTGTACGCGGCATTCTTCGAAAGGATCAGCTGATCGCGCACATCCATTTCGAGCTTCGATGCGATCTCCTGAATCATTTTTGCGGTTTCGATATCGTCGCCGGACGGAACCAAGATCTCGGACGGATGGTTGTGCGTCAGAATGAGATAGCGCGCGTTGTGCAGCAGTCCGGTTTCTACAACGCGGCGCGGTTCAAACGCAACCTTCGTCGGTGTGCCGACGGCGAGAACGTCGTCGTGCAGCACGGTCATGGAAGCGTCGAGCGAAATCACGCGAAGCGTTTCGTTTCGGTCCGATGCGGCGAGCGCGAGCGCATAGCGGCAGGCGTCCTGAGGATTTTCGAGACGCGTGCGTCCGTTCGCGTTCTGCATTGAAAGCAGATTCAGCCGACGGTGTACGTCGAATACCAGATGCAGGAAGGTTGCGGCGCTTTCGCCGATGCCGTCGACCTGCATGAGCTCGTTCGGCTTCGCGTCGAGAACGGCGGCGAGGGAGCCGAACCGTTTCAGAAGCAGATGTGCCATGCCGTTGACGTCGCGGCGAGGGATCGCATAGGTGAGCAGAAGCTCCAAAACAGCATGATCCGGTAACCCGTTCATGCCGTTTTCCCGATATGCGTTTCGAATGCGTTCCCGATGCCCTGCGTGCAAATTCTCACTCATACCGTTATTCTACATGAAATTGCGCGATTCGTCAATGCAAAAGAGCCCGCGCGGTGCGGGCTCTTTTGCAAGTTCCTTACAGATTCTTGAGAAGACCGGTTTCTTCGTTGAACTCGTTGATGAGTGCGTCGATCTCGGTGACCTGTGCATGCATATCGGTCCAATAGTGCTCGTCATACCACTGTGCATTGAGCTCGTGGACGTCCTTGCCCTGCTGCTCGACCCAGGTATAGTACTTGAGGTTGTGTATGCGCTTGCGGCTCCAGTAGGTGAGCTCTTCCATCGTGTCTGTACGGATGCCGTGCAGATGCTCCGCCCAGTCTGCCGCCGCCATCGCTTCGGTGTAGGCGCCGTCCTGCTCTTCGAGCTCTGCAATACGGCTCTGATACATGACCGCGGAGTCGGTGCCGACGGTTGCGAGAATGTCGTGCTCGGTGAGCTCGTAGTATTTCGCCATCTTGATGCAGCAAAGCATGTTCGCGATGCCGGAAATGCCGAGCAGCGAAAGCTGATCGACGGTCTCTGCCGGAACGCCGACGACCTCTTTGAGGTATTTGAGACCGACCGGATCGTTGAAGAGACGGAGGAGCTTCTGGCTGTCTTCATCGTCGATCGCGATGACCATGTCGGTATTCTTGACGTTGTGGATCCACGGAACGTGCTTGTCCCCGATGCCTTCGATGCGGTGACCGCCGAAGCCGTTGTTCAGCAGCGTCGGGCACTGGAGCGCTTCGCCGACGGCGAGCTTCGAACCCGGATACTTTTCCTTCAGGAAATCGCCCGCGCTCATCGTGCCTGCGGAACCGCTGGTGAACGCCGCACCCGCAAAACGGTCGCCTTCGCCGCGAATCTGCTCAACCGCATCGTAGATCGCTCTGCCGGTCACATTGTAGTGCCAGAGCGGATTGCCCATTTCTTCGAACTGGTTGAAGATCATCATGGACGGATCCTTTTTGAGTTCCCAGGTCTTGTCGAAGATTTCCTTGACGTTGGACTCGCAGCCCGGGGTTGCGATGACCTGACCCGCGATCTTCGAAAGCCAATCAAAGCGTTCCTTGGACATTTCCGCCGGAAGGATCGCTACAGAGTCGCAGGCGAGGAGCTTGGAGTTGAACGCGCCGCCGCGGCAGTAGTTGCCGGTGGAGGGCCATACTGCGTGATGATACGTCGGATCGAACTGACCGGTCACGAGACGCGGGACGAGGCAGCCGAAGGATGCGCCGACCTTGTGGCAGCCGGTGGGGAACCATTTGCCGGTCAGAAGGACGATGCGCGCCTTGACGCCGGTGAGCTCTTTCGGAAGCTCGATATAGTTGACATCACCGTACTTGCCGTCGCCGCCCTTTTCGACGGGGTTGTTTCTCCAGGTGATACGGAACAGGTTGAGCGGATTGACGTCCCAAAGACCGACATGCGTCAGCTTGTCCTGAATCGCTTCGGGGATCTTCGACGGATCTTCCATCTGTGCAAAAGTCGGGATGATGATGTTCTTCTCGCGCGCACGTTCGATGGAGCGCTTGAGATTCTCACGATTCATTGTCAGATCGATCATTTGAAAATAGCTCCTTTTCTGATTTTTTCGGAATCTTTTGCCGTGCGAAACCGCACGTCCTAACGCTTATATCATACACTCATTTTCGCGGTTTGTAAACAGGAAAAGTCGTTGAAAACTAAAAATATTTTTGCGTGGCAAAAACAAATTTGCTCTTTCTATCTTGACAAAAGAATGATACAATGCTATAGAGGTATTTATGGTCAAAACGGGGATTTCAACAGCAAGCTTTTTCGATAAGCTGATGCTCGAGGATGCGCCGGCGCTGTTCGGCAGATGGGGCGTCAAATATGCCGAGTATTATCTCAACAGCTCGTATGAGTACGAGCCGGCATTTATCGAACAGCTGAAACAGCGTTCGGACGACGCGGGCGTCAGGGTCGTTGCCGTACATCCGATGAGTCTGCAGTTTGAGCCGCTGCTTTTTACGCCGCACCCGCGGCAGCGCGCGGATGCGCAAAAGGGGTATGAGGCGGTTCTCAAGGCGGGCGAACGGCTCGGCGCGGATCATTACGTGATGCACGGTCCGGTCGTTTTGAACGGCGTTGCGAAGAATCTGCAGCTCGAACGCCTTGCGCCGATCTTCGACCGGCTCTCCGACATGGCGGAGGATCACGGCATGCATCTGACGCTGGAAAACGTCAGCTACAGCATTATGCCGACGCCGGAAATCGGGCGCAGCATCCACGCGCTGATCAAGCGTCCTCTGTATCATACGCTCGACATCAAGCAGGCGATCCGCGCGGGCGTCGATCCGCTTGCGTTCGTTGACGCGCTCGGCGAGCACATCATCGCGGTGCATGCGTGCGATTGTATGCTTTCAGACGGTATAAAGCGCTACTGCCTGCCGCCGAAGGGAAGCGTGGATTTTCGCGCGATCACGGATGCCTTGCTGCAAAAGGGCTTCTCGGGAGCGGTGCTCCTTGAAGCGTACAGCGATATGTTTGACACAAACGAAGAACTGCGGGATGCGTTTTATGCGCTGGACCGTCAGATCAATTCTCAGGAGGAAGAGCGTTGAATACAGGAAGCTTTGCCGCGAAGCAATGCGGATCAAGGCGGACTGCAACAATGTGATGCGTAAAAGCTCGGTGAGCGCAACCGGTTTTGCATAGAAGACGGAGACCGACGCTGCGCCCGCAAAGCGTGCACGGTACATCATCGGATCAATGAACAAACGACCGATCAGAACCAAAGCACCATATCGGGTCGATATCATTACGATTGTATTGGTAGCGGCCTTGGTTCTGTTCGGTCTCGTTTCGCTTCTGAACGTCCTGTCCGACCCATTCGACGGCACGGAAACGAGCTTTGAGGCGTTCTTCAATCGGCTGAACTTTCAGTTCTTTTCGCGGCAGGTTGCGAACATTCTGATCTCGCTTGCGGCACTGATCCCGCTTGCCATCTTTGATTACGACAAGTACAAGCCGTTCACGAAGGTCGCATACATCGTCTGCATCGTTCTGCTTGCGCTGCTTGTCATTGCGGGCGAAAGCACGCGCGGCGCGCTCGGCTGGTACAACCTCGGCACGCGCGCATTTCAGCCGTCGGAGATCACCAAGGTTGTGCTGATCGTCGTACTCGGGAAGGCGGCGTCGGAGATTTACGACCGCAGAGGACCGATCTCCGCGCTGCGCGATTTTCTCCGGTTGTTTCTGATCTTCTTTGTGCCGTTCCTGCTCGTCATCCTGCAGAACGACTTCGGCACCGCGATGGTCATGCTGATCATCTTCGGCGGAATCCTGTTCTGCGTACGCATCCGCTGGCGTTACGTGATCGGCGGTTTGTTCGCGATGGGCGTCGGCGGGATCGTCAGCTGGATGGTCGTTCTGACCGACGTGCAGAAGGAGCGCATCCGCGTGTTTTTGGACCCCACGCGCGATCTGGAAGGCGCGGGTCTCAATGTGCTGCACGCAAAGCAGATCATCGGCAGCGGTGGCTTCTGGGGCAAAGGGTACTTTACCAAGGGAACGCTGATTCAGCAGGGCTATGTGCCGATCCGGCATTCGGATTTTATCTTTTCGGGCATCGGTGAAGGACTTGGGTTCTTCGGCGCGATGATGCTGATCATCGTGTTCTTTCTGCTGCTGTTCCATTGGCTGCACACCGCGCTCGTCGCGCGCGATACGTTCGGCCGCTGCCTTGCAGTCGGCTGCACGGTCATGCTCGCGGCGCACATCTTTGAAAACGTCGCCATGAACCTCGGCGCCATGCCGGTCACCGGCATTCCGCTGCCGTTTATCAGCTACGGCGGTTCAAATATTTTGGCGTCGTTTGCCTGCGTGGGCATCGCGATGAGCGTCTATGCCCGCGCGGCGGGAGGGAGACAGCTGTGACGATCCGCATGCTCCGAACGGAAGATCGCCCGCAGGCGCAGGCGATGTGGCAGGAAATCTTTGAAGAAGAACCTGCGTTTACGCAATGGTATTTTGCGCACCGGTTTCATCCCGAATACTCGTTCGGCGCGTTCGAGAACGGCGCGCTGATCGCGATGACGCTCGGACGTCCGACCTATATCCGCGCGGAAGGATGCGACCAAAAAGCGCTGCTCGTCGCAGGCGTTTCCACACTGCCCGCGTATCGCGGACGCGGTCTGATGCGCGAACTCATGACACGTCTGATCGACAACGCAAAGGCGAACGGCTTTGCCTGCTGCTATCTGCATCCGGTCTCAGAAACGCTCTACGCGTCGCTCGGCTTTCGCAACGGCGCGGACATTCTGCGGGTCAGTTCGGACGCAGCAACCGCACAAGCACCGCTTCGCATTGCGGAAGGCGCGGTGATTGCCGATCTGCTGTCCGTCTATCATGCGGCGATGGAAACGCATGACGGGATGCAGCTGCGCGACGAGGCGGAATTTGCCGCCGTGCTGTCCGATTACGCGTCGGACAACGCGAAAACGTGGATCGCTTATGACGGAAAAACGCCGGTCGGTTACCTTTGCGGGAACGATTCCGGCATGGTCTTCGAACTGCTCGCACAAAACGAAGCGGGGTATGCAGCGCTGCTCAAACACATCGAAAGAGAAGCGGGAAAGACCGTTCACGCCCTGGTCCCCACAGACAGCGGCTTACGCGGCGAGCGCCTGTACAGCATGCAGTATCTGGTGTTCGACAACGCGTTTGCGCTTCCTTTGAAAAACGGCTATTGCCGCATTGCATACTAAAATCCAGCGTCGGATCGACCGGCGCTTTCCTTTTGCATATCCGCCGAAACCGCCGCATAGCTTTTACAAAGATTCGGAGGATTTCGGGATGCAAGTGATCATTATCAACAAAAGAACATGGATTGCGATTTTAGTCTGTATCGCGCTGATCGGCGCAGCGGCAGCGGCATACTTTCTGTTCCGCGACAAGGGAGAGGAGGACATGGCGCCGACGATGGCCGTCGTCGACTGCTATGAACTGAACACGATTCCCGTCAATGCGCGGCAGGTGCCGGTGTATCGCGTAGAGACGAAGGAAAAGACGATTGCGCTCACGATCGACGCGGCATGGAGCGCGGACAAAACGGAATTCATTCTCGACACGCTCGACCGCTACAACATCAAGGCAACCTTCTTTTTGTGCGGGGTCTGGGTGAAGGCGTATCCGGAAGTCGTCAAGGAGATTGCAAAGCGCGGACATGTGATCGGAAACCACTCGCTGACGCATCCGCACATGAACCGGATCTCCGCGGAGGAGATTCGAAAGGAACTCAGCGCGCTCGACGATCAGATCGAAGCGCTGACCGGCACGCGCTGCACCCTGTTCCGCGCACCCTTCGGCGAATACAACGATACCGTCGTTTCGACCGTGCGCGACATGGGCTACGAAATCATCCAATGGAACATCGACACCGTCGACTGGAAGGAAGGGCGAAGCGCGGACACGATCCTGAACGCCGTTCTGCCCAAGCTTTCAGACGGGAGCATCATTCTGTCGCACAACAACGGCTTTGAGATCGAAACGTATCTGCCGAAATTGATCGAACAGGCGCAAAAGGCGGGATATCGCTTCGTTACTGTTCCGGAACTGCTCCCGCAGGGCGAACGAAAGATCGACAACAACGGCGTCTGCTCCGGTATGTAACGCTTGCCAAACAAGCGAATAGCGATTATCATACAGAAGAACACGAAAACGTGTTCTTTTTTGCAACCGATCGCGTTGCGACTTGCTCTGAAATGGTGTAAGTGCTTACAGAAAGAGAATGCTATGAACAACAGCTATTTTGAACGGGTATACGAAAAGACCTACCGACCGCTTCTGAAGTATGCGATCATCCATCTGTCCGATCCAACCGATGCGGAGGATGCGCTTCAGAATGTATATGTCGATTTCTATCGCCGTATCGAACGGTACGGGCATTTTGACATTCTTTCACCGGCGTCTTTTCTCACGAAAATGCTGAAACGCGAGATCATCAAAAACTATCGGGAACGCGAACAGCGAAAGCTGCATCTGTTTGATATGACCGATGAGGAACGGCTTCCGGAAACGGAGCCGTTTGAGGATGTCGTGATGGACCGTGCGCTTGCCGAGCAGATTCTTGCACAGGCAAAGCTGCTTCCGAAAGAACTTTACAGGACGTTTGTTCTGTATTACGGCTATGAATTGTCGGTTTCGGAAGTCGCCGCGGCGCTGGGCGTCGGAAAGGAAGCGGTGAAAAGCCGCCTGTTCCGCGCACGTAAACAATTAAAAACGGCTTGCGACGGCATGAATGATCGTGACCGTCGAATCGGAGGAAATGAAAATGAATGAATCCAAATATTACCACAGCGCATTGGAATGCGCTTTGCTGAACGGCGCGTCCGTCAAAGAAAAGGTTCGCACGCGCATCGATGCTCTGCCGCAGCATCACGAAAGGACGATCCGACTGCCGAAGCGTTTGATCATCGCGCTGGTTGCCGCCGCGCTTCTGATGATCGGTTCGGTCGCCGTTGCATCTTCGATGCTTCGAAATCAGGCGTTCAAGGAGAATACCGATGCGGAATTGGAGGGGGCGATCGAAACCGTGACGCAGCCGCTGGACCCTGAGACGCAGTCCGGATGGCAGCCGAATCAGCTGATCCTGTTCGACGATGTGATGCAAACCAAAGAGGACGTTTTCTGCCGTGTACAGGACGGCACTGTGCAGCTTGCACAAATCGGCTACGTCGGAAGCGAAGGGTTCGCTGCGGAACTGTTTTACCGGACCGAACAGGAAAACCCGTGCCGCGTGACGGATCTCGCGGTATCGATCAACAAAGAACCGATCATCTTCGCATATGAAGCGAATCAAATGATTTACGCGGAGGATCACTATTGCGGAGAGGCCTTTTTCCGGGTCGACCGCAATCCGATTTGGCCGGGAGCGGAATTTATATTCACGGGAAAAATGAATGATGAACCGTTTACGCTGCACTATACGTTCACGGAGCAAGCGTATCGGACCTTGCAGCATGGAATAGTCGATGCGTTGCAGGAGCACCGGCAAATCGTCGAAAATATCCCGGATCAAGGGACGCAGATCGGGTATCAGGTGAAGAACGAGATCCTTGCGGAGGTTGCCGTAAAAGAGCATTGTCTGTATTTTACGATTCTGCGCGATCCGAATCCGCAGCGGTATCCGAGAGGTCTCATCTACGATCAATACGATAAGGGAATCTGGCCGGTTATAGACGGACGCACGGGAGAATTCTATTATCTCGGCAACGTCGATGCAAAGAATCCGGAGGGCGAAGTATACAGCACGTATCTGCCGTATACGGAGAAACGTCTTCCGCGTGAATCGCTGATCTCGTTTATGGGGATTATGTTCCGTTATGAATGGGAAACAGGCAAGGCGACGGTCCCGCAGGACGAAGCGGAATACGAGGCGTGGCGCAAAGAAAGCATGGAGTTGTCCGCGCAGTACAACAAGACGGACTGGATCTGGCAATTCGATGAGAAGCTGGGCAACGTTCGCGTAACGGATCTCGTGTTCCAAACGCATTCCATGTGGAGCACGATCGGCATCATGTTCGAATCGGAACAGAAATTTTCGAACGAAGTCGAACCGCCCAGAGTGTGGATCAACGGTATAGAATTGGTACATGTCGGGGAAATCGATCCGCTGTCGTCAAAAGCACCGTATGTGCGAGCAGATAAAAAGAAACTCGCATATTGTATGGTCGGGTACTCGCCCGCCGATCTTACCGATACATTTACGCTGACGGTGGAGTGGCAGGGGAACAGAACGGAGATCGCGCTGAAGCTTTCGGATGTGATCCGAGAAGCCGCTAACACGATTGACGAATACCAGGCGCTGTTCCGCTATTAAACGGAAAATGAAAAAGTCCCGATCCAATCGGGACTTTTTGCGGTACGAGTGTTGATAACGAACTGCCCGCAAAAGGTTGGTAGAGAGAGATTTTCGTCGCGAGCGCGTTTACAAGTGAGCAGAAAATCCGAGCGTGACCTTTTGCGGAGAGGAGGAGCAAGTTGAACTTATGCGCCGCGATGCGTTTTTTGTGAAGCAAAAAAATCGTCGCAAGCCTGTGAGACTTGCGACGACGTGGCGCGGAAAGTGGGATTTGAACCCACGCACCGGTCACCCCGGTCTACTCCCTTAGCAGGGGAGCCCCTTATAGCCACTTGGGTATTTCCGCGTGCGATTTCGAGAAAATGGCGGAGATGGTAGGATTTGAACCCACGGACGCTTTCACGTCAACGGTTTTCAAGACCGCCTCCTTAAGCCACTCGGACACATCTCCTCGCGCAATGCGCATTATAACAAATCAAAAAGCGAATGTCAATGCCTTTTTCCGAACACGAGTTCCAAATGCACACAATCGCGCAGATTCCGCTTGATTTCTTTCGGTGCTCTATGTATAATGAATTGATTTTGGACGGAGAGGCACAAGATTGAAAACAAGCGATTTTTACTATGATCTTCCGAAGGAGCTGATTGCGCAGACACCGGCAAGCGTGCGCAGCGCGTCGCGCCTTTTGACATACCATCGAGATACAAAGCAAATCGAGGACGGCGTGTTCACCGATCTTCTGAACCACCTGCGCCCGACCGACGTGCTGGTTCGCAACAATACGCGCGTCATTCCGGCGCGCATCATCGGTACGCGCGAAGAGACGGGCGGCTCGATGGAGTTTTTGCTGCTGCGGCGGATCGAGGGCGACGAGTGGGAATGCCTTTGCAAGCCCGCAAAGCGCGCAAAGCAGGGGCTAATTTATCGTGTCAATGACGAGCTTTCGGTCGAGGTGCGCGGCGATCTCGCGCTTGACGGCGGAAAGCGCGTTCGCCTGTTGTACGAAGGGATCTTCGAAGAAGTGCTCGACCGCGCGGGACAGATGCCGCTGCCACCGTACATCACCGAACGGCTTTCGGATAAGGAACGGTATCAAACGGTCTATGCGCAAACGCTCGGCTCCGCGGCTGCGCCGACAGCGGGTTTGCACTTTACGCCGGAACTGCTGGATGCGATCCGCGATAAGGGGATTCCGATTGTCGATGTGCTGCTGCATGTCGGGCTCGGCACGTTCCGCCCGGTCTCGGTCGAAAACGTCGAGGACCATCATATGCACAGCGAGCATTACGAGGTAACGGAAGAAGCGGCGGAGACGATCAACCGCGTGCGGAAGAACGGCGGACGGATTGTTTGCGTCGGCACAACTACGACGCGCACGCTCGAAAGCGTGACGGATGAAGCCGGCGTCGTACATTCAGGCATCGGCGAGACGAACATCTTTATCACACCCGGCTATCGGTTCAAGGCAGTCGATGCGCTGATCACGAACTTCCATCTGCCCGAATCGACGCTTTTGATGCTCGTTTCCGCGCTCTGTTCGCGCGAGGAGATGCTTGCGGTCTATCGCCATGCGGTCGAAGCGCGCTATCGCTTCTTCTCGTTCGGCGACGCCATGTTCATTGAATAAGAGGTAATTATGCAGCAACCGTTTCATTTTGAACTGTTACATGTCGATAAACATACCGGTGCACGCCGCGGACGGTTTTATACGCCGCACGGCGTGATCGAAACACCCGCCTATATGCCGGTCGGTACGCAGGCGACCGTCAAGGCGATGACGCCTCGCGACCTGGATGATGTAAAGGCACAGATCATCCTGAGCAATACGTATCACCTGTACTTGAGACCGGGTCACGAACTCGTCAGGGAGGCGGGCGGACTGCATCGGTTCATGCACTGGGACAAGCCGATCCTGACGGACAGCGGCGGATTTCAGGTGTTCAGTCTTGCGGGGATCAACGACATCCGCGAGGACGGCGTGCTGTTCCGCTCGCACATCGATGGCAGCAAGCACTTCTTTACGCCGGAAAAGGTGATGGAGATCGAACAGGCGCTCGGCGCGGATATCGCGATGTGCTTCGACGAATGCGCAGACCCACACAAGGATCATGCCTACGCCGTCCGCGCAATGGATCGCACGCACCGCTGGGCGGAGCGCTGCAAGAACGCGCATACGCGCGAGGATCAGGCGCTGTTCGGCATTGTGCAGGGAAGCGTGTATCCCGATCTTCGCATCGAAAGCGCAAAGACGCTTGCGTCGATGGACTTCATCGGCTACGGAATCGGCGGTCTGTCGGTCGGCGAGCCGAAGCCGGTCATGTATGAAATGCTCGACACGATCCGTCCCTATATGCCGGAGGACAAGCCGCGCTATCTGATGGGCGTCGGAAGTCCGGACTGCCTGCTCGAAGGTGTTTTACGGGGCGTCGATCTCTTTGACTGCGTGCTGCAGACGCGTTCCGCGCGCAACGGGCTCGCGCTGACAAGAAACGGTCGGCTGATGCTGCGCAACAAGACATTCGAACGCGACTTTTCGCCGATCGAGGAGGAGTGCGACTGCTACGCCTGCCGCAACTTTACCAGAGCGTATATCCGGCATCTGATCAAGGCGGATGAAATCCTGTCCGCACAGCTCGTTTCGATGCACAATCTGCGCTTCTCGCTGCGTCTGATGGAAGATGCGCGTACCGCGATCGAAAACGACTGCTATGCCGATTTTGCGGCGGACCTTCTCGCGCGGAGGCTGTTCTGATGACGATCCGGCGCAAGATTATGACCGAGGACGAAATGCTCGCGCTCGGAACGCGCGTCGCAGGCAAGCTCGACCGGCACGGGTTTATTGCGCTGTACGGCGACCTCGGCGCCGGGAAAACGGTGTTTGCACGCGGCGTCGCACAGGCGTTCGGCATCGCGCATGTTTCAAGCCCGACGTTCACGATCGTCTGCGAGTACCCGACCGAACCGAAGCTGTATCACTTCGACGCATACCGACTTTCTGACGCAGACGAGCTGTATGCGATCGGCTTTTCGGACTATCTTGGAGAGCACGGCCTGATTCTGATGGAGTGGGCAAACCTTGTCGAAACCGCGCTTCCGAAGGACCGTCTGGACGTGACGATCGTCGGCTCCGGTATGGATGCGCGCACGGTCACGCTGGAGCCGCGCGGCGAACGCATGGAGGAACTGTTCAATGAAGATTCTTGCATTTGAAACCACGGATACGGTCGCTTCCGTCGCGCTGTATCTCGACGGTGCAGTATTTGAGAGCGTGATCGATACGAACCGGCGGCATGCCGAATCGGTGCTGCCTGCGGCGGAATCACTGCTTGCGGCGCACGGACTTTGCACGGCCGATATGGACGCGTTTGCGGCGGATGCGGGTCCCGGGTCGTTTACCGGCGTGCGCATCGGCGTGTGCATGGCGAACGCGCTCGGCGCCGCGCACAATAAGCCGGTGATCGCAGTCGATGCGCTTGAAACCCTTGCAAACCCGTATGCGAATGAAACGGTTTGCGCGCTGATCGATGCGCGAAACGGCAACGGCTACGGCGCTCTGTACCGGAAAGGGGAGACGCTCGTTGCGCCCTGTGCGTGCGTGATTGCCGATTTTACGGCGAATCTGCCAAGGCCATGCCGAATGGTCGGTACCGGAACAAACGACCGGAAAATGCCCTCTGCGGCGGATGTGGCGAAACTTGCCGCGCGGCGCGAGGGTGAAAGGGAGATCGCGCCGATGTATCTGAAGCTTTCGCAGGCGGAACGGATGTGGAACGCATGATCACCGTCCGTCCCATGACAAAGACCGACCTTGACGCGGTCTATCAGATCGAAACGCTGTCCTTCCGCACGCCGTGGTCGAAGCATTCGCTTGCCGGAGAGCTCAAAAACCGTGTCGCGCACTATGTCGTTGCGGAGACGGACGAGGGCGTGATCGGCTACTGCGGCATGTGGGTGCTGTTCGAGGAAGCGCATATCACGAACATTGCGATCCATCCGGATCACCGCGGAAACGGATACGGCAAGCAGCTTCTGCTTGCGGCGATGGAGCATGCGGTGTCGTTCGGTGCGGAAATGATGACGCTCGAAGTGCGCGAGACGAACACCGTTGCGCAGAACATGTACGCGCAGTTCGATTTCATTCAGCAGGGCTTCCGCAGAAAGTACTATACGGACACGGGAGAGGGGGCATTGCTCCTGTGGAATCGAAAAATCATCGAGACCATACAAAATAATGCTTGCCTAAAGGAACATTATTTGTTACAATCAAAGCCGCTTTGAAAGGAGACAGAGGGATGAGCTTATACGAAACTTGGCAGCAGGTCGCGCAGTCGCAGCAGACGCGCGAAGCATACGACGCATTTTGGAACACCTATTTCGAGGCGGAGAAGCAGAACTACAAGAAGATTCTCGCCAACCACGAGACCGTCTTTTCCGGAAAGCTTTCCGAGGTTGCGCAGCAATTCGATATGGATCCGGTCACGTTTACCGGCTTTTTGGACGGCGCAAACACGAGCTTCAAAAACGGCGAGCTCGATCTGGAATCGCTGACCGAGGACAGCGAGATCGCGCTGGATTTCGATTTCGACCGTCTGTACATCAACATGCACAACGCAAAGGCGGACTGGCTCTTTGATCTACCCGAATGGGAGAACGTGCGTACCGCGGAGCAGCGCAAGGAACTGACCAAACGGTACCGCGCGGAGAAGATTTACGTGGCACCGCCGACGGTCGGCAGAAACGATCCGTGCCCCTGCGGCAGCGGCAAGAAATATAAAAAATGCTGCGGCAAATGAATTGCTGAAAAAACATTGACAGATTCGAATTCATCTGCTAAAATATGAATTCGGAACTGCGATGCGTCTGTAGCTCAGCAGGATAGAGCAACGGCCTTCTAAGCCGTAGGTCCCGGGTTCGAATCCCTGCAGGCGCGCCATTGCGCATCCCCGGCGGATTCCCATCGGGGATGTGCTCCGATCTTGAGCGTACGTGGTGGATATAGTTCAGTTGGCTAGAATGCCAGATTGTGGCTCTGGAGGTCGTGGGTTCGAGTCCCACTATCCACCCCATTGCTCGGAAGCCGGGTCGTACGGCCCGGCTTCAAAGCATCACTGGGGTGTAGCCAAGCGGTAAGGCAACGGACTTTGACTCCGTCATTCGTGCGTTCAAATCGCGCCACCCCAGCCATGACCCGTTAGCTCAGTCGGTAGAGCACTTGACTTTTAATCAAGGTGTCCGGGATTCGAATTCCCGATGGGTCACCAAAAAAGCGGTCGACGGACCGCTTTTTTCATTCTGGTGCGCCCGGCATGGGCGACAACTTGGTGGTGAAAGACCACTACGGACTCGGTAGCAGGAA
>DFEW01000084.1:6296-6887 GCA_002369195.1 Christensenella sp. UBA3792 | reverse complement strand
GGCGGCGACGACTTCGACCAGCGCCTGATCGACTATATCGCGTCGGACTTCCTCCGCAACAACGGCATCGACCTTCGCAAGGACAAGATGGCGCTGCAGCGTCTGAAGGAAGCGGCGGAGAAGGCAAAGATCGAGCTTTCCGGCATGACCCAGAGCAACGTGAACATCCCGTTCATCACGCAGGGCAGCAACGGTCCGCTGCATCTCGACTGCACGATCACCCGCGCAAAGTTCAACGAGCTGACCGCGGACCTCGTCGACAAGACGCGCGTCTGCGTCCAGAAGGCCATGCAGGATGCGGGCCTCAGCAACAGCGACATTAACAAGGTCATCCTCGTCGGCGGTTCGTCCCGTATCCCCGCCGTGCAGGAAATGGTCAAGAACATCACCGGCAAAGAGCCGTTCAAGGGCATCAACCCCGATGAATGCGTCGCGATCGGCGCAGCGATCCAGGGCGGCGTGCTCGGCGGCGAAGTCAAGGACATCCTGCTCCTCGACGTCACGCCTCTTTCGCTCGGCATCGAGACCGTCGGCGGCGTGTTCACCCGTCTGATTGAGCGCAACACGACGATCCCGACCAAGAAGAGCCAG
>DFEW01000084.1:6060-6239 GCA_002369195.1 Christensenella sp. UBA3792 | reverse complement strand
AAGAAGAGCCAGATCTTCTCGACGGCGGCGGACGGACAGACGAGCGTCGAAGTCCACGTTCTGCAGGGCGAGCGCGAGATGGCACAGTACAACAAGAGTCTCGGCAGATTCCAGCTTGCGGGCATCGCGCCCGCACCCCGCGGCGTACCGCAGATCGAAGTCACCTTCGACATCGATGC
>DFEW01000084.1:0-5992 GCA_002369195.1 Christensenella sp. UBA3792 | reverse complement strand
AACGGCATCGTGCACGTCTCCGCAAAGGACCTCGGCACGGGCAACCAGCAGCAGGTCACGATCACGGCGTCCACGAACCTGAACGAGGACGAGATCAAGAAGGCGGTCGCGGAAGCGGAGCGCTACGCGGCGGAGGATAAGCAGCGCAAGGAAGCGGCGGAAACGCGCAACCATGCGGATCAGCTCGTCTATACGACCGAAAAGACGCTGCGCGAGCTCGGCGACAAGATCGACGCGGGCGACAAGTCCAAGGTCGAAGCGGCGGTCGCGGACCTCAAGAAAGCGCTGGAAGGCACCGACGACGCGCGCATCAAGGAAGAAACCGAGAAGTGCACGAACGTCAGCTACGAAGTCTTCGGTAAGATCTATCAGCAGCAGGCGCAGCAGCAGCCGGGCGCGGAGCCGAATCCGAACAACGCACAGCAGCCGCCGAAGGATGACGTCGTCGACGCGGACTACACGGTGGTCGACTGAACACAAACTTGATAGGGAACGGATCGGGCGAGCTTCCTTCTCGCCCGATTGTGAGGTAAGGACGTGGAGAGTAAACGAGATTATTATGAGGTGCTCGGCGTAGCGAAGGACGCCTCGGACGCGGACATCAAAAGCGCGTTTCGCAAAAAAGCAAAGACCTGTCACCCCGATCTGCATCCCGGCGACGCGGCGAAGGAAGCCGAGTTTAAGGAGCTGAACGAGGCGTACGAGGTGCTGTCCGATCCAGAAAAGCGCGAGAAGTACGACCAGTTTGGTCACGCGGCGTTCGATCCCACGATGGGCGGCGGCAACCCGTTCACCGGCGCAACCGGATTCGACGGGTTCGGCGATATCTTCAGCACGATCTTCGGCGGCTTCGGCGCGCAGACGCAGAACCGCAACGCTCCGATGACCGGCGACGACATCCGCTACAACCTGACGCTGTCGTTCGAAGAGGCGGCGTTCGGCACGGAGAAGGAGCTCGGCGTCACGCGCGAGGAGGTCTGCGACGTGTGCGGCGGTTCCGGCGCAAAGCCCGGGACGCAGCCGCAGCGCTGCCAGACGTGCAAGGGCACGGGTCAGGTGCGCATTCAGCAGAACACGCTGTTCGGCACGACGACGATCAACCGTCCCTGCTCCGCCTGCCGCGGAACGGGCAAGATCATATCCGAGCCGTGCGCGGAATGCCGCGGCAAGGGACGCGTCAGACGGCTCAAGCGGCTCTCGCTTAAGATTCCGGCGGGCATTGACGACGGTCAGACGATCAACATGCGCAACGAGGGCGACGCCGGCTATAAGGGCGGTCCGCGCGGCAACCTGTACGTCACGATTTCCGTACGCCCGCATGCGCAGTTCGTGCGCCGCGGCAGCGACTTGCTGCTCAATATGAACATCCCGTATACCACGGCGGTGCTCGGCGGCGAGATTACGGTGCCGACGCTGACGGGTCAGATCAAGTACACCGTGCCGCAGGGCACGCAGATCGGGACCACGTTCCGCCTGCGCGATCAAGGCGTGCAGAAGCTGCAGCAGCAGGGCAAGGGCGACATGTTCGTTACGGTCAACGTCGAGGTTCCCAGGAAGGTTTCTTTGCAGGAACGCGCGATCCTCGAACAGCTTGCGGCGCTCGAGGGCAAGCCGGTCGTGCAGAAAAACAAAAAGCGTCCGCTCAAGGACATCTTCAAATGAGACAGAAGCGATCCGAAAACGGATCGCTTTTTCATTTCCGGTTGACATCGGTCGAAAACGGAAGTAAAATATACAAAGAATCAAACTGCTTTTAAGGGGGAAGGGAAATGGTATTTCAAATGATCGGCCGCGCGCTCAAGGCGCTGTTCAAAAAACCGCTTCGCGTGTTCGGCTTGTCCATGTTCGTGACGCTTCTGATGTATCTCGGCTGCGTTCTGTTCTTCGGCATTCCGGCAGCGGGTTTGGTGATCGGCATTTTGATGTACACCTCGCTGAACTGGATGTACCTGCGCGTGCTGCGCGGCGAAACCGGTATTGCGGCAAAGGATATGCTCGATGTATTCAAGGATAAAGAAACATTCGTGCGCGTGCTAAAGGGCATGGCATGGAAGTATCTGTGGATCTTCATCTGGGGTCTGATCCCGATCGCGGGCTTCGTGTTCGCGCTGATCAAGATTTACGAATATCGTCTCGTGCCGTACATCCTACTCGATAATCCGGATGTCGATCCGCTCGATGCGCTCAAGATCTCCTCGCAGAAGACCAAGGGCTATCGCGGCAGAATGTTCCTGAACGATCTCATCATTGCTGCGATCTGCACATTGGCGTTCGGCTCGATCATCGGCAGCACGGCACTGTTCCAGTTCGCGATCGACGCGCCGATGTGGGTTACGCTCGGCTACTTCGGCATCGGCTGGCTGGTGTTCGGCGTGTTGCTCGCACTGTGCGCGATGGTATCCGGCCTCGTTCATGCGGGCTACTATGAGGAAATCGAACACCCCACGCCCAAACCCGTGCGCGTTCGCGAAGTAAAACGCACCGCTAAGGTTGCGATTACGGAAAACACGCGTTTCTGCCCGCGCTGCGGCAATCCGTACATCATCGGCGAAGCCAGATTCTGTGCGAAGTGCGGTCATATGCTCGAAACGGATGATGCGCCGGAAGAACAGCCGGCAGCACCTGAAGAGGAACCGACCGTATCCGCAGCGGACTCGCAGGAATAAGCATAGAACTTAAAAAGATTCTCCGCCGTTGACGGAGAATCTTTTTTTGCGTGAAATTATTCGAGCGTGAAGAACGCCTGTTCGCCGTGTACGCCGACCACATGCAGCACCGGCGTGCGGTCCGTGGCGAGCGGGAGCAGGATCGGGAGCTTCGGCGCGCAGTTTGCCTGCACCGCGCAGAAGGTTGCGCCGTCCACGTAGCCGGTTGCGGCGTAGATCGGCGCTGCGTCCTTGCCGGAAAATTGCGTTTTCTTCAACTGCACATACCGCTTGTCGCCCTTGAGGATGATCTCCGCACCGATGCGGCAGGGGGTGCGGTCGACCGGATAGCGGATCGTCAGCGGATGCGGGGCACCGTCGGTCAGCGTCGGTTCGCTCGTTACGCCGAGCTGACGCTTGCGCAGCAGCGCGCAGGCGACCGCGCTCTGATCCACGGCGATGAACCGCCGGTCGAGCTTCGTTGCGACCGCGGCGGTCGTGCCGCTGCCGGAGAACAGGTCGACGACGAGATCGCCGGGCTCGGAGGAGGCGGAAATGATGCGCCGAAGCAGCGCTTCCGGCTTCTGCGTCAAGAATCCGGTGCGTTCGCGGTCCTTTTGCTGCAGATGCTCGATGTCCGACCAAACGTCGGACGGATAGATGAGGGAGTCCTCGTAATAGGTGTAGGTCTTGCCGTTCGAGCGGATCGAAAAGCCGATGCGTCCGTCGTCGTCGATGAAGCGCTTCATGTGATTGCGGCGCTCCGGTCCGCGCGGCGTGCCGACCGCGGCGATGTTGAACAGCACCTTTTTGCTCTTGCGGTAGAAGAGAATCGTATCGTGCTTTCTCGGATAGCAGCGAGTTGCGCGTCCGCCGGAACGATATGCCCAGATGATTTCGTTCATGAAGTTCGCTTCGCCGAAAATCTCGTCCAGGAGCAGCCGCGCCTTGTGCGACATGCGGTAATCGAGGTGCAGATAGATTGATCCGCGCGCATCCAAAAGCCGGTGGCAGCCCAAAAGAATCGTTTTGAGCCACGCAAGGTAGCTCTGCTCATCGAGCTTGTCCTCGTAGAGCACGACGGTCTGCGCCTGCTTGCCCTTGCCGATGCGCATCTTGAACGACTCGCCGGTGCAAAACGGCGGGTCCAGGTAGATGAGCCGGACCTTTCCCGCATACTGTTCGATCAGGTCGGCAAGAAGGTCCTCGGCCTTGGAAAGATAAAAGGTTCCGCCGCCGCCCGAACGGTGAAACTCCTCTGTGCAAAATACGCGCATATATGCCTCCGGCGCTTTTTCTTTATTGTACTATATCTTGTACCGAAGTGCAAGCAAAATCCTATATCTTGTTCAATATTTCGGATGTACAAAGCCGCATTTGCGCTTGCGGCGGCAGCGATCCTGTGGTACAATGCTGCACGAAGGAGAAGGGTATGTCAGGCATCGATCCGATCGAACGAAAGATTTATATGTGTATCTGCCAAAGTGAGGACGGCATCAAGGCGAAGGACATCGCGCATGTTCTGCGCGTGGACAGCGCAACGGTGAACCACTTTCTATACGCGTCGCCGTTCATGCGCGAGCTTTGCTGGCAGGACGAGGAATACCTGTGGCACGGGCAGATTCCGCAGACGCGTCCGCACTACGGGTTGGCGGAGTTCTCCGGCTACTATTCGTCGGTCAGGGAGTTCCTTGCGATGGACGAGGCGCGCTGGCTCGAAGTGCTGAAGCTCGGCTGCGAGAACATCGGACGCAGTCTCAACGATACGCGCGGTCTGATCCACTCGTTTACCGACGCGCGACAGACGATGCGAACGCTCTTTTCCGACCTTCGGGAGTTCGGCTATCCGCAAAAGCTCAGCGACGACTGGGAAATCGCCTTCGAACTGCGCATCAAAAAATCGAAGCATATCCGCATCTACGCGGATGTTCTGCTTGTCACGAAGCGCTATGCGTTCTCGCTCGAGTTCAAAATGAAGAACAAGATCGAGCAGGAGGAGGTCGACCAGTGCGCCAAGTACTGCCAGTACCTTGACGTCATTTTCGGCGACGGCTACGAAATCGTACCAATCCTGGTGCTGACGGGAGCCCGCGATCTCTATGAGGATGCGACGATTTTCGGCACCGATGCGAGCGTGCACGTCTGCTCCGGCGATATGCTCTACAACGCGCTGGATTTCTATCTCGGATTCATCCGGTAGCTTTGCAAAAAAACTCCGAAAAATCTTGCAAAAAACGCTTGACAAAACGGGGGAAAGCGGTTAGAATATCCCACGGTAAAGTTCCGTCGCCAAAGACAGCCGGTGTCGCATTGCGTGTAAATCCTGCCGAGGTAGACAAGAAAGCACCTTTTGTTTTCGAGTCCTCCGTTCTGCGACGGAGGGCTTTTATCTTATAAGGAGGTGCAACCATGGCAAATGCAAAGATTCTCGAAATGAAGGCCGCAAAGGTCGCGGAAGTCGCGGAGAAGGTCAAGAAGGCCAAGTCCGTCATTCTGTTCGATTATCGCGGACTGACCGTTGCCGAGGATACTGCGCTTCGTGCCGAACTACGCAAGGAAAACGTCGAGTATGTCGTTTTGAAGAACCACTGCGTGCGCCGCGCTTTAGACGAGCTCGGACTCAGCGGTGCAGACGATATGCTGCACGGAACCAACGCGTTCGCATTCGGTTACGATGATGCGGTCGCTCCGGCAAGAATTCTCAAGAACTTCATCAAGAAGTCCAAGAAGTGCGAGTTCAAGGGCGGTATCGTCGAAGGCACAGTCTCGACGCCCGCGGAAGTGGAAGCGATTGCAGATCTTCCCAGCCGCGAAGTGCTCATCGCTCGCCTGCTCGGCAGCATGATGTCCCCGATCTCCGGTCTTGCAATCGTGCTCGACCAGATCGCGAAGAAGAACGGTTCCGAAGCCGCGCCCGCCGCGGAAAATGCGGAAGCATAACGACCAAAACGGCATAGCCGTACCAAACAAAAATACAATTTTTAAAGGAGATTTATCATGAATAAGGAACAACTGATCGCCGATATCAAGGCAATGTCCGTTTTGGAACTTTCCGAACTCGTTAAGGCTCTCGAAGAGGAGTTCGGCGTAAGCGCAGCAGCAACCGCGGTTGCAGTCGCAGGCCCCGCAGCAGCAGCTGCTGAGGAAGTGGAAGAGAAGACCGAGTTCGATGTCATCCTCAAGGACATCGGTGCGGAAAAGATCAAGGTCATCAAGGTCGTCCGCGAGCAGACCGGTCTCGGCCTCAAGGAAGCAAAGGAAGTTGTCGACAACGCGCCCAAGGCCGTCAAGGAAGGCATCTCCAAGGAAGAAGCAGAGAAGCTCGTCGAAGCGTTCAAGGCAGTCGG